>CAZEHZ010000023.1:0-25929 GCA_964512385.1 uncultured Victivallaceae bacterium
CAATAATGAAAAATTGTAAAAACTCAAAATCATAGAATTGTGAGATATCCCCCACGTGTCTCCGTCCGCAACTATAGAGCATAGAATTGTGAGATATTTTTACGTGTCCCTCGTAGCTCGAAATCATGGAATTGTGAGATATTCCCATGTACCCCCAACTCTAATTTACTGGGGGGGATGGTGGGCGCGATAGGACTCGAACCTACGACATCAACGATGTGAACGTTGCGCTCTAACCAACTGAGCTACGCGCCCGAATGAATCGGTATAATTAAGATACATCATTTTTGCGGGTTGTCAAGAGTTAAAAGCAAAAATATGACGTCTTTTTAACGGGAGGCGGCGGAAATAAAAGCAAAAGACCGTGTTTAATATTTTTAACCATAAATAGACAGGTTTATGCTTGAATATTATCTGAAGCGGTGTATAATGTTATAACGGAAAAAACAAACTTTGCCGGATTTGCACCGATAGAGTTTCAGATGGAATACGGGTGACTATGGAAGATAAAAATATTTTTATTTCACGCGAATTATCGTGGCTGGATTTTAACGGCAGAGTGCTGGAAGAGGCGGCGGCAAGCAGTAATCCGCTGTTGGAACGATTAAAGTTTGTGGCTATTTTCAGCAGTAATTTAGATGAATTTTTTATGGTGCGCATTGCCGGATTGCGTCATATGGTGGCGGCAAATCAGGATAATCCGGATCCGGCCGGTTGTCGGCCGTCGGCGTTGTTGCCGCAGTTATATAATAAAGTCAGCCAACTGCAAACGGCGCAATATACGCTGTTCCGCCAGCGCATCGTGCCGGAATTGGCCGGAGAAAATATTTATCTGCGTAAAATTATGGAGCTTAATGCACATCAGCAGCTGCAAATGCGGGATTATTTTAAGCATCAAATCCTGCCGGTATTGACTCCGGTGGCGGTGGACCCGTTCCATCCTTTCCCGATTCTGAGCAACGGCGCAATTGAAATTGTGGTGAGTATTGTGCCGCCGGGTAAGGAAAATGCCGTTCATGCACTGGTGGAGGTGCCGGAAGTTTTGCCGCGTTTTGTGGAGTTAAAAGAAAAAGACTCCGCCAATGTACGCTCATTTGTGCTGTTGGAAGATGTGATTATGGCACATTTGGGCATGTTGTTTAACGGTTGCAGTATTTTGGCGCAATTACCGTTCCGCATTACCCGTGATATGGATATGACGGTGAATGAAGACGGGGTGGAGGATTTGCTGCTGTCGCTGGAAAAAACCCTTCTGGAACGCCGCAATCGTGAGCCGGTTAGACTGGAAATACCGTTTGACGGAACGGAAGAGCTGGTGCAGTGGCTGAAGAATCAATTGGCACTGGAAGATGATTTATGCTATAAGGTAAACGGCCCGTTGCACTTAAAGCAGTTGTTCGAACTGGTGGGTAAAGTTAATCGTCCGGACTTGCTGGAACCGGCCTGGCCGCCTTTAACCGTGCCGGAAATGCATCCCGGAGCATCAATGTTTGATAATATAGCTCAGCGCGGGCCGTTGATGATTTGTCTGCCGTTTCAGAGTTTTGACCCGGTGGTGGAGTTATTGCAGGAGGCGGCGGAGGACCCGGCGGTGCTGGCGATTAAGCAAACGCTATATCGGGTAAGCGGTAATTCTCCGGTGGTTCACGCCTTGCAGCAGGCCGCCGAAAACGGCAAACAGGTAACGGTGATTGTGGAGCTGAAAGCCCGGTTTGACGAAGGCAATAATATTGTTTGGGCCAAAAAACTGGAAGAATCCGGCGCCCATGTTGTGTACGGAATTTCCGGATTAAAAATTCACGGCAAAGCCCTGTTGGTGGTGCGGCAGGAGAACGGCGTAATTCATCGTTATGCGCATTTGGCCACCGGGAATTATAATGATAAGACCGCCACGTTATATACCGACATCGGGTTTTTCAGCGATGATGAAAAATTGACCGCCGATGTTGCACATTTGTTTAATGTTATGACCGGTTATGCCGCTCCCGGCAAATGGCATAAGATTTCTGCCGCTCCGTTCGATATGCGCAACCATTTTTTAATGCTGATTGATCGAGAGGCAGAGTTGGCGAAAGCCGGAAAATCCGGTCATATCATCGCAAAAATGAACTCGCTGGTGGATGCGGAAATTATTGAACATTTATATACCGCCGCCAGAGCCGGAGTCCAAATAGAGTTGATTGTGCGCGGAATCTGTTGCCTGCGTCCGGGAATTGACACTCATAATATCCGGGTAATCAGTATTGTGGATCGCTATCTGGAGCACAGCCGCGTGTATTATTTTGCCAACGGCGGCAAGCCGGAGTATTACTTATCCAGCGCAGACTGGATGTTCCGTAATCTGGACCGGCGGATAGAAATACTTTTTCCGGTAGAGTCGACGCATTGGCGTAAATTATTGGACCACATACTGTTGATTCAATTGGCGGACAATGAAAAAGCCCGTGAACTGCGCTCCGACGGTACTTATACTCAAGCCAATAGCGGGCAATGCCGGGATACCCGCAGTCAGGAATTAACCTATAAGCTGATCGCGTCATTGTCGCAAAAAAGCAATGAACGCCGCAACTCCGGTTTTTTGAAGATTTTTAAGTGGATGTAAAAGTTATAGCGATGATTAAAGGTGATGGAATATGATTAAACGGGTAGGAATTCTTACCGCCGGCGGCGACAGCCCCGGTTTGAATGCGGCCATTAGAGCTGTAGGTAAAACATTGGCGGCCGGCAATTATAAATTGATCGGTTTCCGCGATGGTTTTGAGGGTGTGGCATTTAACCGCACCATGCCATTAACCCTGAACACCTTGTCCGGCATTCTCACCGCCGGCGGAACGATTCTGCATACCAGCCGCCATAAGCCGAATAAAATGCCGTTAGACGGCGTGTTGACCGATATGACCGAACAAATTGTACAAAATTATCATAAAAATCATTTGGAATGTCTGGTTTGCATTGGCGGCGGCGGCACGCATAAAAGTGCGTTATTGCTGAAAAACGCCGGGTTGAACATTGTTACAATTCCTAAAACTATTGATAATGATTTGGCAATGACAGACGCCACTATCGGGTTTGATACGGCATTGGATGTTGCTACGAACGCCATAGACTCACTGCACAGCACCGCCAGCAGCCATAAACGCATTATGCTGGTGGAGATTATGGGGCATCGGGCGGGATGGCTGACGCTGGGCTCCGGCATTGCCGGCGGTGCCGACGTGATTTTACTGCCGGAAATCCCGTATGATTTGAATAAAGTGGCGGCAACCTTAAAAATGCGTGAAAAAGAGGGTAAACTATTCAGCATTGTGCCGGTGGCTGAGGGCGCAATGTCGCAAAAAAATGCCGGCTTGGTGGACGAATTGACCGCCAAACGGGAGCAAACGACCGATAAGAAACTCCGGGCAAAATATAAGACGCAAATCGAATCGCTTACCATGCTGCATCATGACCGTATTTTTGAGTTGGCTCAACAGCTTGAAGCCTTGACCGGTCTGGAAACCCGGGTAACGATTTTAGGGCATTTACAGCGTGGCGGCAAGCCCAGCACCGTGGATCGACTGCGTGCCACCGTATTGGGTTGCGAATGTGCCAAGGCGATTTTAGGCGGCAGCTTCGGTAACATGGTGGCCTTGCGGGACGGTGCAACGGAGTTGGTTCCGCTGGAAGAGGTGGCCGGTAAGCGGAAAGCCGTAAATATGGATCATCCGTGGATGGAAAATGCCCGTAAATTAGGCATCAGCTTTGGGGCTTGACAAACTAAAATGAGTATGGAAATTGAACGAAAATTCTTAGTAAAAACCGTTGAGTTTGCTAAAATTAAAGATAATTTAAAATCGGTGCGCATGGAGCAGGGGTATATTGCAACCGGCGACCACACCACCGTTCGGGTTCGTTTGTCCGATACCGAAGCATTTTTGACGATAAAAGGAAAAACCACCGGTTGTTCCAGACCGGAATATGAATATGCAATTCCGGTGGCCGACGCTAAATATATGTTAAATGATTTTTGCGGCAATATCGTCAGCAAGCGTCGTTATTATTATGCCTCCGGCGAGCATGTTTGGGAGATAGATGTATTTGAAGGTGACAACGCCGGACTGATTATTGCAGAAATAGAATTATCCGCCGAAGATGAAGTTTTTTCACCGCCAGACTTTATTGGCGAAGAAGTTACCGGAATTCGTTGTTATTACAATGGCAGTTTAGCGCATAATCCTTATTGTAAATGGCGATAAAAAATCATAAAAACTTACATTTCTGATTTGCATTTCAGCTTAAATGGAGTATATTAAAGTCATGTTGAAAAAGGGCGGCTAACTCAGTTGGCTAGAGTACTTGGTTTACACCCAAGCTGTCGGGGGTTCGAGTCCCTCGCCGCCCACCATTCCATCTCATAAAGTTGGTTTATGTAAATTAAGACAAGCCAACTTCCGATGCTTCAGTGTTAGCAAACTAAACTCATTCATAGCTGTGGCGGTGTGTTTTTTATAGTAGATGTGCCGACTGGCAACCTAAAATTATTTGTATTTGCTGTGGTGTGTTTTTATGTAGTCGATAATGCAAAAGGTGATTTTGCTTGTAGACCCGGTGCAAATAGGCATAAAATATAGTTCTACGCTGAAAACCTTGCATTGTATTTATGCGGATTTTAAGAATTAACATTTCTATTATTAAAAATATAGCCGGTTTTGCATTGTCAATTATAAAAACATGTAAACAACAGCGGTTTGGTGCGGTTTCTTCCTAATTGGGTGAAGAGAAAATATAAAAAATGCACTCTGAACATTGAGGGCAAAACGCAATAACAATTACAAAATTATTTGCGGCGACGCAAACGCTGTACCAGTCCGCCTACACCACCCATGCACCCTAAGGCTAATAACACTCCGGGTAACGGCTGGCCAACGGCCTGTACGCCAAACTCAACTTTACTGCTGCCGACATAGTCCACAAAAAATATGCGATTTCCTAATGCGTCGGTTTCTGAGCTTTCGCCTCTTGATAATACTCCCCAGTCATTATACTCTTCCGCCAGACTGCCGGTAGACGCTCCGTTTACGTTATTGTTATTAGCCAGCCAAATTGCAAATTCATCGCCGGCCTTATAGGAGCCGATGGCATAACCGGTTTGCGTTACACTGTCATTTTTAAACACGGTAACGGTTTCACCGCTGGCGTTATGCATGGTATTAGTGGCCAAATCAACCGTACCGTAAGCTGTGGCAACAGAGGAAAATGCGGTATTTAAGTTGGCGTTGGAAATGCTGGTTATTTTATCCGTGATATAGAACTGCCCGGCACCCTCGGTAACCTTTACAGTGTAAACACTGCCCCAAATCCCCGTAGAAAGGAATCCGCCCCCCGGAGAAGATTTGACAATTTCATATTGGAATGCCCCAAATCCCATTATCGGCAACATGCCGCATGCCAGAAATAATAAAATTTTTTTCATCTTACAACCCTTTTTTGTTATAACTTATAACACTACCCATATATAGAATATCATTAATGTTGTAATTGTCAAGCAGTTATAATGTAAAAAATAAATTTTTTTATTTTTTTACAGATTTACTCACCGCCGATGCCGTATACGATAAAAAACACCGGAGGGCTCCATGGGTAATCAACTTTTTGGTAAAAACCTTGTCTATTATAACAAATATAATCATAAAGTTAAAAAAGGACAGCGATGCTTAAATTTTTGCATAAAAAGCCCCGCAACCGCAAGTTGCGGCGGTGGGTATTGTTATTGGTACTCATTTCACTGCTTTGTGCGGCTCCGGCCATCATTTACTCGTTTTATTTTGAACCTTATCAGCTCTTTATCAATTATCAGGACGTTAAGCTTAAAAATTGGCACCCAGAGCATAATAACTTAAAAGTTCTGGTTTGGAGCGACATTCATCAGCGTAACAGTAACGCCGCCAAAAAAAGACTTGATGAACTTATCATGGTTGCCAATGACCAGAACCCGGATATTATTCTGCTGTTAGGCGACTATTTAGGGGCTCGAATCGATATCGGTAACAACGCCACGCCGCAGGAAATCGCCGACCAACTTGCCGCTTTAAAAAGTCGATACGGCATTTACGCCGTGCTGGGCAATCACGACTGGTGGTATGACGGCGTGGAAATGCGCCGCCAGCTGGAACGCATCGGCATTACGGTGCTGGAAAATGAATTTGCCCGCATTACGATTGATGATAAGTCATTCACAATATTAGGCTTGCCGGACCATTACACCCGTGGCGACACTTGGAATCCGGCAATTCTGGCCGACATTCCGAAAGATGACCCGGTAATCATTTTGTCGCATTCGCCGGATTTTTTCCCCAGTCTGGAATTGCCGTATGAGTTAATGCTGGCCGGTCATACTCATGGCGGGCAAATTGTGCCGCCGCTTATCGGCCCCTTGATTATCCCGTCTAAATACGGCACTCGGCTGGCGGCCGGCTGGTATAATATTGATGACCGGCGATTGTTTGTTACCGTTGGCACCGGCACCTCGATCCTGCACGCCAGATTTAATTGTATGCCGGAAATTGCAGTTATGAATTTACAAAAGCAACCATGAAAAACTGCTTGACTTTGTGCGCATTTATGGTATATTACAAGAATTTGTAAATGATAAAAAAGGATGCTGCAATGCCGATTACAGATATTTTAGAGAAGAATGCCAAGTTGTACGGCAACGACGTGGCTTTGGTGGAGATTAATCCGCAAGTTTTGGAAAAACGCCATACAACATGGAAAGAATATTCGCTAATCGAACCAAGCCATATCGACTCTTTCCGTTCGGAAATCACGTGGGGGCAGTTTGACCGCAAGGCCAACCGGATGGCTAACTTTCTGCTTACCAGACATATTCACAAAGGCAATAAAGTTGCAATTCTGTTAATGAATTCGCTGGAGTGGTTGCCGATTTATTTTGGTATATTAAAGTCCGGAGCGATGGCGGTACCGCTTAATTTCCGTTACACGGCGGAAGAAATCAGGTATTGTTTGGAGTTGGCCGATGTCGACGTGCTGGTGTTCGGGCCGGAGTTTATCGGGCGGATGGAAGATATTTGCGACCGTATTCCACGGGTAAAAACTCTGCTTTATGTGGGCGAAGACTGCCCCACTTTTGCCGAGCCATATTACAGTCTGGTCTCTTATTGCTCCAGCAAATCGCCGGAAATTCCGCTTGCGGAGGATGATAACGCCGCAATTTATTTTTCCAGCGGAACCACTGGCTTTCCTAAAGCGATTGTTCATGTGCACCGCAGTTTAATGCATGCGTGTCTGGTGGAGCAGAATCATCATAAACAGTCGCGGGAGGACACATTTTTATGTATTCCGCCGTTATATCATACCGGAGCCAAAATGCACTGGTTCGGCAGTCTGCTGGTAGGCGGCAAGGCCGTACTGCTGAAAGGGGTTAAGCCGGAATGGATTATCAGTGCGGTTGCTGAAGAACACTGCACGGTGGTCTGGCTGCTGGTGCCGTGGGCGCAGGATATTCTAGACGCCATAGAACGTGGCGAAATAAAATTGGCGGACTATAATTTGACGCAGTGGCGGCTGATGCATATCGGGGCGCAACCAGTACCGCCAAGTTTGATAAAACGCTGGAAAGAGGTTTTTCCGCATCATGATTATGACACTAATTACGGTTTAAGTGAGTCGATCGGGCCGGGCGCGGTTCATTTGGGCATTGAAAATATCGCCCATGTCGGTGCCATCGGCGTTGCGGGCTACGGCTGGCAGACCAAAATTGTGGATGACCTCCGCAACGAGGTTCCGCGGGGCAGCGTGGGCGAATTGGCGGTAAAAGGCGACGGCGTAATGAAATGTTATTATAAGGATGAAAAAGCCACGCAGGAAGTTCTATCCGGCGGCTGGTTGTTTACCGGCGATATGGCTCGTGAATCCGAAGACGGCTTTATCTATTTGGTAGACCGCAAGAAAGACGTGATTATCACCGGCGGAGAAAATTTGTATCCGGTTCAGATCGAGGATTTTCTGCGTAAAAACAGTGCAATAAAGGATGTGGCGGTAATCGGTTTGCCGGATGTGCGTTTAGGTGAAATTGCCGCCGCAATTATCGAGGTTAAGCCGGAACATAATTTAACCGAAGAAGAGGTTAATGATTTTTGTCTGGCATTGCCGAGATATCAACGCCCGCGTAAAATAATTTTTGCCGTGGTGCCGCGTAATCCCACCGGAAAGATTGAAAAACCGTTATTGCGTAAAAAATACGGTGTCGACCAACTGGTGGCTCAACAAACCGGCACTCAAGCCTAAAAGGTCGATAATGCAGACCCGGCTATGTTGTTGATAAACAAAAATTAAATTTTACCAAACCAATAAAAAGTCGATAATGCAGACGGGTGTTTTTGCATTATCGACTCAGTGCTGTATTACTGCTGTATTACCGGAAGCTGATTCGGCTGTTGCTGCAGCTGCTTTTCGGCCATGTTTTTACCCAGTTCAGTTAATTTCTTAACATCGGCTACCGTGGCGGTAAAATCAATGTCAATTTTGGTATCATTTTGATTGATTTTCACCAGTTTTTGTATCAGATTGCCAAGTTCCGGCTCACTGCCTTGCAACATCATGGTCATCATCATAAACATGCCTTGGAATTGCTGCAGATTTACTTGAGCAGTGGCTTTGTCGGCAAAAGCCAAACTGCAGAGCAGTTGTACCTGTTTGGAATTTTTAAAGTTCAAGAATCCTTCCACCGCTTCCATCTTATCTTCATTGTTCAATGGTGGAATCATGGTCATAAACATCGCATAATTTTTGTCTACATAATTATTCATGCGGTTATTCAGCTGGCCGCGCAAACCATGTTTGCTTAACAAATACATTTGCACGCCGGCTTCGGAGTCTATTGAAATATAATAGAGATTTTTTTCCAGATTGGTAATTAACAATTCGCCGTTATCCTGAGTAGAGGTTAAACGGATGGCGGGTAAATTATTAATTGTAATTTTTTCAACCTTAAAATCAATATTTTGTTCGGCAAGCTGAGCTTTCATGCTTTCCGGCAACTGCGCCATGGCTTTTTGCTGTTGAGAAGCGGCGACTCCGGCCGCAAATTCGGCCAAATTTTTGGCGATATCATCAATGCTGACATCGGCCGGCGCATATAACAAGGCGCCATTGGCAGAATCGTTTGGATTAGCGTTATCTTCAAGCAGACCGAAAATCAACAAGGACATGCCGGACTTTTTATATTGTTCATGCAAAGTTTTACCGTCTTCAGCGATTTTCTGAAACTCCGGTAACGTTTCGATTTCTGCAACGAACTCGTTATCCATTAGTTTATCAAAATCAACATAAACCGCAGTGTTGGCTTTGGCCGGGGCAAACCCCGCCAGTGTTTTATAACTGCCGTCTTCCACCGCACACAACATGGTGCTTAACCCGACAACGCCGCAGGCGATCGGAAAGATTTTCTTAAAATTCATCATTACCTCTTTATAAATTAAATTATTGACGCTATAACATATAAGACAATCATATATATAATTTGGACTGCCGCCGGATGAAATTTTTTACTTTTTTTGCTGTTCCATAAACATCAGTAACGCTTTAGAAAGCTGGTCCGGGCAACTGGTGGCTTTACCGCCGCACCGGATGCCTTGGAGTTCGGCCGCCACATCAGCCATTTTTTTGCCTTGCACCAATTTGCCGATGCCCAATAAATTACCGGGACAACCGCCGATAAATTTTACCTCGGTTATCGTATCACCGTCCACCGCAATATTGATGGCGCTACTGCAGACACCTTGAGTTTTGTAAGTGAATTCTTGTTTCATTTTAACCTCGCTTATATCTTAATTTTCCGTTTACATACACCTGTTCTATACCGTCGGCCGGAGTATGCGGACTGGTGAAATCGGCCATCGCCCGCAGTTTATCCGGGTTAAACAAGACTAAATCCGCCATCATGTCGGCCTGCAACCGGCCGCGATTGGTAAGGTTAAAAATCGCTGCCGGCAAGCTGGTGATTTTGGCAATTGCCTGTTCTAAAGTAAAATCATTCTGTTTCAGCAGATTTATAAAACGAGGCATGGAGCCGAAGCCTCTGGGATGACTTACCCCTAAAGAATAATCCGCCGGACGACTACTTTCATCGGTGCCGCAACTTACATATTTCTGCATAATAATCTGCCGCATATTTTCACTGCTCATGCCGCAGAATGCCGCCATTGCGCCGGGGGCGTCTAAGCTCAGAATATCGGTTAAAAGCTCCGGCACCAAGCTGTGCAGTTCATTAGCGATATCCACCAGTTTTATGCCGGAAAAACGCCGATAACGGGCGGCCGAGGTGGAAACTAAGCGAATTGAGTTTAAGCGTTCCTGATTTTGATTTTTCAGTGCCTGTATCAAGTCATGGCGGTAAGCCGGATTTTGCAATTTATTCATTAATGAGATATCATCCAGCTCATCATAAGGTGCGGGCAGGGCGACGCTCAGCTGAGTTAGACTCTCCACGTATGGATAACGATCGGCGGTAATATGCAGAAAATCGCTTTGATTAGCCGTAATTAACTGCAGTAAATCGGCCAGTTTGCCGTGATTGGCGGTTTTGGCCGTTTTTAGATGGCTTAAGTGTAAATAACGCTGACCAGAGGATTTACATGCATTTATCGCTTCGGAAACCGACTCCAGCAACCGGTCGCCTTCACTGCGTAAATGCGTGGAATAGACTCGTAAAAACGGCGCCAGCACTTTTAACAGCTCCACTATCTCCGCATCCGGGGCAAATATTCCCGGTGTATACAGCAAACCGGTGGAAAAACCGCTTGCCCCCTGCTGTAAGTTGCTTAACAGCAGTTGTTTCATTTGGTTCAGCTGTACGGCGTTTAACTGTTTGGTTTCATATCCGGCCACTGCGGAGCGCAGGGTGTTATGCCCGCACTGAACATATAGATTAATGGCCGGATTACGGCGCAGAAGTTCGGTTTTATAGCCTTGATAGTCATGCCAGGTGAGTTTTTCATTATAACTGCGCCATAACTGCTCTAAATGTTCCCGGTTTAAATCGGTGATCGGGAAGGGGGAGAGTCCGCAGTTGCCGGCGAGCTCGGTGGTGATGCCTTGCGATATTTTGCCGAAAGCGTCCGGGGCGGCCAGCAGAGAAATATCGGAATGCCCGTGAGCATCGATAAACCCCGGCGACAGGCAGAGTTCCTGCCCGTCAATCACCGTATCCGCCGCCCGGCAGCCGATTCCGGTGCGGAGATAGGAAATTTGCCGGATTATGCCGTTATTAACCAATACTTCGCCATAGGCTCCCGGCTGACCGGAACCGTCGATAACAAAAACATTGGTAAATAAAATTGAACTCATGATGCTACTTTTTCGCCTCGTGTTGAATATACAATATAAAGGTGATCAATACGGCGCCCTGCAGTAGAATCACCACGGTTGTCCGCAATCCGCTCCATAACAGCGGCAGGGCGGCCAGCCCGAAAATTATACTTAATAAATGGACGCACAGAACCGCCTGCGGACGGGATAAGCCCATTTTTACAAAACGGTGTGAAATATGGTTATGGTCGCCAATCCAGAACGGTTTGCCCATTTTGGCCCGGATTACGCAGACCGTTGCCGCATCGGTCAGCGGCAACGCTAAAATTAACAGCGGCATGAAAATCGGAAAATAACTTGCACTGTCCGGCCGAAAATAGGTTACACAAACACTGACCAGTGCCGCCAAAAAACCTAATAAATGACTGCCGGAGTCCCCCATATATATCTTGGCCGGGGCTTTATTATACCACCAGAACCCGATACTGCACCCCATTACCGCCGCCGCCATTACCGCTACTAAAAATTGTTGATTCAGAGCGGCCGTAAAAAGGAAAAATCCCATGGCAATGGCAATCGTTCCCGTGGCCAGACCATCCATATTATCAAAAAAATTGATGGCGTTCATTAACAGCATAAACCAGAAAATCGAAATAACCGTTACAATCAGCGGACTGGGAATAAACAAGCTTAACCGGGCTTCGCCGGGCCAAACCGCAATTAACGCCACCAGAAACTGACCGCCGAATTTAATCGGGGCGGACAACGCATGGCGATCGTCGATAAACCCCAATAGCGTGGCCGCAAATGCCGCAAACAATAAACTTAAATATTTTATTTGAAACGGGTTAAAGTTTAAGCTCTCCGCAATGCCGAGTTTTTCCGGTAAGTGCAGTAAATACCCCGCCATACCCAGCAGAATACAACTCATCAACGCCAGCATCATGGCGTAGCCGCCGCCCAGCGCCACTGCAGAGGACTGCTGTTTATGTGCTTCACTTTTCGGCGTGTCCATAAATCCGGTGGCCAGCGACCTTTTTCTGGCCAGCGGCGTAAAAATCAGTGCCGCCAGCAGGTTGCCGCCAAAAACAATTGCATATATTATAACCCAAATATCAATCTTCATTTGCAAAAATCCCGTTAAAAGTTTATCTTAATATAGCACGGTTATTATTATTATGAAAGCGGTGGAGAGAAAAAATGAGTTCTAAATATGTTTTTGGCCCGATAGCTTCACGGCGGCTGGGCGTTTCTTTAGGTGTAGATTTGGTAAATAGAAAGACTTGCACACAGGACTGCCCGTATTGCGAGGCCGGCTGGACAACTAATTTAACTTTACAGCGAGCCGAATATGTGCCGGTGGATGAGGTGATTGCCGAACTGCGCAACGTGTTGAGCGCCAAGCCGCAACTGGACTATATCACCTTTTCCGGTGCCGGAGAGCCGACTCTTAACAGTAAAATTGGCGAAGTAATTAAATTCTTAAAAACCAATTACCCCCAATATAAAGTCTGTGTATTAACCAACGGTACACTGCTGGGTGATGCCGAGGTAGCCTCCAGTTTGGCTTTAGCGGATTTGGTGGTTCCGGATTTGGATGGCAGTAATGAGGAGGAGTTCCGAATCATCAATCGCCCGGCGGCTGGATTGACTTTTGACCATTTTGTGGGCGGGTTGAAACAATTTTGCCGTAATTATCACGGGTTGCTTTATTTGGAACTGTTTGTCGCACCGGGCATTAACGACTCGGATGCGTCTATCGCCCGGTTTGCTGACATTATCAAGGAGTTAAAAATAACCAAAGTACAGCTTAACTCGCTGGATCGTCCGGGGTGCGACAACACCATAAAACCGGCCAATGCCGCCATTGTCCGCAAGTTTATTGCCGCCTTGGAACCGATTGTGCCGGTAGAGGCGGTGGGGGCTTATCGATACCGCAGTTCGGCATTGCGTGGCGAACTGCCCACCGGCGAATTGTGCCGCAGTATTTTAAATATGGCCAAACGCCGCCAGGTTACCCGAAAGGATATACTGGAGGCGTTGCAGGTGGACGATAAAGAACTGGAAAATGCCCTGCACCTACTCTTAATGCGGGGATTGATTGAGAGTGAAAAAGGCGAGCGCGGCGAGTTCTTCGGCTTTTTTTAAATCATTTTGCGGTGATTTTAGCCAGTTCCGTCAGCAGAAAATCGGACTGCCCGGCAATTAGCGGGCGATACCGTTTAAAAGACTCGGCATATGGTACGGCAACTTCGGCGCCCCGGATTCGACAGCGGACGTGCGTCCAGTCATTCAAACGCTGCTGCAGCGGCTGAGTCTGATGGGCGCTGACCATGCGCATTTTGTCGGCAAAAACCGCCGTAATATCCACCGTGATATCCGGGTGAAAATTGGTGGAGCCGCTCTCTTCATAATAATAAAAAGCGGCGTCGCTTTCGGCCAGCAGATGAGCACGCTGAGCAATATTGCTGGTGGCACGGTGATCCGGGTGCCAGTCTACCGGCCATGGAGCGAAGACGGCTTTGGGCTGATAGTTGCAAATAATTTGCGCCATTTTCTCGCAACTGGCACGGTCGGCATAAACTTCGCCGTCCATTGCGTCAAAGAAAATTGTAGTGGCATTCAGCATGCTGTTGGCAGTAAGCTCCTCATTTTCCCGAATTGCGGCCCGTTTATCCATGCTGATATCGGCCGGAAGATTGGGCGAGTATTTCTGCCCTTTGGTCATGCATACTACAATAATATTGAAGTTTTCTTTTAAGATAAATGCCGTGCCGGACGATGTTAGCGCCATATCATCCGGGTGCGGTGTAATAAAAAGTATATTGTCTTTCATATCGTTAACACTCCTTAAAAATATAATGGTTAAGATTAATTTAAACGTTTTATCGAAATTGTCAAGTGTAAGTGCAAAAAAAATGTTCTAAAAATATTAGACTTAGCTAAGTTGACGGTTGTAAATTTTTTCAATCGTGTTATATTAATGTCGGAATAAAAACATAAAATTAAGGAGAGTTGTCAATGGCTCGAATGGAAATCTCCAGCAATATGGAAGATTATTTGGAAGCAATTTCTGAAATAGTCGAAACTAACGGCCATGCCCATACGAAAGATATTGCCGACCGGATGAACGTTAAAATGCCGTCGGTAACAAATGCATTGCAGGCGTTGTCGGCGCGTGGAATGCTGATTTATCAATCCCATGCACCAGTGATTTTAACCGCTGAAGGTGCGTCTAAGGCTTTGGAAATAAGGCATCGGCATAAAGAACTGCGTAATTTTTTCTGTGAGGTTCTAAAGCTGGATGTAATTGAGGCGGATGAAGCGGCGTGTAAGATGGAGCACGTTGTTAATGAACGTGTAATGTCTCGTTTTGTTGCTCTGGTGGAGGCGATTGAGCAGCGGGAGGACTGCGCCGGATTGCGGGAGTATTTAAGCAGCAGCATGCCGCAGATTTGCGCCGAACTGCCGGAGGAACTTATTTCGTTGGATAAATTGCATGAAGGCGATTTGGCGATTATCGGGCAGGTGGCGGAGAGTCTGCGGGGCGTACGGCGATTTGCCGATTTAGGCCTGGTGCCCGGTACAATGCTGGAAATGGAGGGGCATGCCCCGTTTGGCGACTTGTTGAGGGTACGGGTGTTAGGCAGTAGTTTGTCTATCCGCAGCAGCGATGCCGCTTATATCTGGGTACGCCCGGTTCCCGGCGAATAAACAATGGTTGGAAGGCTTTTTTTTGAGTTTTATAAAAAAGATTAGACATTTCTAAAAAATATATTTGGAGAGAATGTGAAGATGAACAAGCGTGGTTGCGCCTTTAATTGCGGTTGCGGAAAATCAGGTTGTGCCGAAGATAAATGTGCGGCGTATGGTATAAAACAGCAGATTCCGGGTGAAGCAGAAGAAGCGGCAGTGCCGGATATGCCGGTTGGCGGCAGAAAATTCCGCATTGCACTGGCCGGCAATCCAAACTGCGGAAAGACGACAATTTTTAATTTATTGACCGGGGCAAGACAGCATGTGGGTAATTATCCCGGCGTTACGGTGGAGCGCAAAATCGGGCATTGCCGGATTGGTGAAGATAAAATCGAGGTGATTGATTTACCCGGAATTTACAGTTTATCCAACTCCTCGCCGGAAGAAAAAGTTGCGTTTAATGAACTCCTGCATCAGGATATTGACTTGATTCTGAATGTGATAGACTCCGGCAATCCGCAGCGTAACTTGTATTTGACCACTCAGCTGGTGGAGTTAAAAAAGCCGATGCTGATTGTGTTTAATATGATTGACGACGCCAAGTCAAGGGGGATTGATTTTGACTTTAAAATGCTGGAGCATTATTTTGGTGCTAAAATTGTTACCACCGTCGGCTCGCAGGGGCGCGGCATGGATGAGTTGCGGCGGGCGTTGACCGAAGTATTGCATAACCCCGGCGAATTGACCGGAACCAAAATAAGTTACGGCGAAAGCACCGACGCCGCACTGGATTGTTTGACCGAAGAGCTGGTCATGCTGGATTTGCCGATTTTTGAACGGGTTCCGGCCCGGTATTTTGCTATAAAATTACTGGAGAATGATGCCGATACGTTGGCCGACCCGGACTTTTTCCCCGTGTTGAATCAGGCCGGGCAACTGCGCAGTAAACTTACCGTCCGGCACGGCTTGAATTATGAAACCTTTATGGCGGACCGTCGTTACGGGATGATTGCCGGGGCCTGCCGTGAGGCGATAAAAGTAAATAATGATAAACGGCGGCAAATTTCGGATAATATAGATAAAGTAATAACCAGTCGCTATTTAGGGTTGCCGATATTTTTAGGTATTATGCTGCTGGTATTCTTATTTACGTTCACTTGCGCCGAACCTTTTGTCAACTTAATCGGTAACGGATTTGACTTAGCCGGCGAGTCGGTGCAGACGTATTGGCCGGATAATCGTTTGCCGTTTTTTAAAGCCATGCTGGTTGAAGGCATAATCGGCGGCGTGGGCGGAGTTTTAACCTTTCTGCCTAATATTCTGTTCCTGTTTTTAGGAATTGCGTTTTTAGAGGGTACCGGCTATATGGCCAGAGCCGCCTTTGTGATGGATGGTGTAATGCATAAATTCGGTCTGCACGGCAAGAGTTTTATTCCTATGCTGTTAGGGTTCGGGTGCAGTGTGCCGGCGGTGATGGCGACCCGGACAATTGAGTCGGAACGGGATCGCTTAGCCACTATTATGGTGATTCCGTTAATGAGTTGCGGTGCCCGTCTGCCGATTTACGCCATGATAATTCCGGCATTTTTTATCGAGTGTTATCAAGCGTTGATTTTATGGATTATCTATATTATTGGCGTGGTATTGGCGTTGGCCGGGGCAAAATTGCTGAAATCAACGCTGTTCAAGGGCGACGGTGAAATTTTTGTAATGGAGTTGCCGCCGTATCGGATGCCGACGCTGCGCAGTCTGATTATTCACATGTGGGAACGGGCGGTAATGTATTTGCGTAAAGCGGGAACGTTGATTTTAGGGGCGTCAATTATTCTGTTTATTCTGAATAACTTTCCGCAGAATCCGGAGTTGTCTGAGCCTTATGATGAACAGATTGCCGTGTATGAATCCGGTCTGGCGGAGTTGGCGGCGGATGAGGCGGCAAATATTGACCAAATAAATCAGTTTAATGCCCAAATTTCGCAATTGGAAGGCGAAAAAGCCGGGGCAAAATTGCAATATTCGCTGGCCGGGCGGATTGGCAAAGGTTTGTCCACCGTGCTGATGCCGATTGGGTTTGACTGGAAGTTGAGTTCGGCCTTGATTGGTGCATTTGCGGCCAAAGAGTTGTTTGTGGCGCAGGTGGGTATTCTTTATGCGGTTACGGATGTGGAGGGCGATGACGGGGTTACGCATCTGCAGGCTCAGCTCAGGAGTAACTATACACCGCTTCAGGGCTTCTGCATAATGTTGTTTTGTTTAATCTCCATGCCGTGCATGGCCACGGTGGCGGTGGTGAAGCGTGAAACAAATTCTTGGAAACTTACACTTTTTCAACTTGGCGTATTAACATTATTGGCGTATATTATTACGTTGATTGTTTATCAGGCTGGTTTGATACTCAATATCGGTACTTCAATATTGTCATAAAAGGAGCAGTTTTGCAATGGAAAAAACTTTGAATAAGATAAAGTCGTTTGGCCGTTTTATGGAAGTTCCGCCCACGGCGGTTAAGCCGGAGGGTTTTTTAAAAGAGTTTTTACAACGGCAGAAAACCGGGTTGACCGGAAACTACGCGCGGCAGAACTATCCGTTTGACACGATAATGTGGGCCGGAAAAATCACTAATGTGGGGTTTCGGGATTTTGAATATAACGGCCGGGTGATTAAGGTGGAACCCATTAACGCCTGGTGGCCGTATGAACAGACCGGCTATTTGCTGGACGGCGCCTTAAAATTGTCTTATCTTATTGAAGATGACGAATTACGCCGGTTGTTTGAAGATAACTTGAATTATCTGGTCAATAATCCGGACGACTCCGGTCATTTGGGCATGAAAGCGTATAATCATACCTCCGAATGGCCGATGGCGGTGTTTTTTAAAGCGGTGATCGCATATTGTGAAGCGACCGGAGACCAACGGATTATTGAGGCGTTTCATAAACACTATTCCAGTTTGTCGGTGGAAGATTTGGCGATTCCGCGCCGTCATGTGAACAATCTGGAAGGCGTAATCCGCATGTATCTGTGGACCGGCGACCGGGCGTTGCTGGATAAAGCGGTGGCGGCTTATGATTTACATTCCGCATATAATGACCGCCGGGATGATTATGAAGATGAGTTGTGGTTTAAGAAAATTCAGGAAAATAAACGTTTGGTTATGCACGGCGTTTCCTGCAGTGAATCACTTAAACTGCCGGTTCTGCTGTTTTTGGCAACCGGCGATGATAAGTATTTGACTCCGGCCAAGCGGTATTTAAACCGCATTTTAACTGATCACGAACAAGCCTCCGGGATGCCGAGTGCCAATGAGTATTTCTCCGGCCGGGATCCGCTGCAGGGGTATGAAACGTGTGTGGAAACCGACTTGATGTGGGCGATGGGGTACTTTATTATGGCCGACGGTGATGTGGCGTTGGCCGATCGCATGGAACGGATTGCGTATAATGCGTTTCCGGGGTCAATTACCAAGGACTTCAGCAATTTGCAGTATTTGTCGGCGGTTAATCAGGTGTTGGCAACGCCGTTTTCCAATAATTCGCATTTTTTACGGGGGCAGGCGGCCTGGCGGCAATATCGGAACAACCATTTTCCTGAATGTTGCGGCGGAAATATGCACCGGGCGATGCCGAACTTTGTGCTGCGCATGTGGATGCAGAGTGCCGACGGTGCGCCGGCGGCGGTTTTCTACGGGCCGTCGGTGCTGAATTGGGAATATAACGGTATTCCGATTAAGATTGAGGAGCAGACGCAATATCCGTTTGGCGAAAGTGTTCAGTTTAAATTTACGCTGACGGGGGCGGTAAAGATGCCGTTCACCTTCCGTATTCCGGCCTGGTGTCGGCTGGCGGAAGTTACTTTAAATGGTAAGCCGTTATCGGTTAAGACTTTGTCCGGAACGCTGGTAACGCTGGAGCAGGAGTGGCATAACGGCGATGTATTGGCCGTGAATTTGCCGATGGAACTGGAGTTATGCGGGGAACGGCAGTGGCAGTATCTGCGCCGCGGGCCGTTGACATTTGCTTATCCGGTGCCGTATAAGGAGCAGAAAGAGGAGCCCGCCGACAAGTTCAGTTGCCGAACACTCACTCCGGCCGGCGACTGGAATTATATGCTGGATTTACCAGACGGCGATTTGTCTAAGATTAAGGTGATTGAAAATCCGAATACCGGTTATGCATTTGATAATCCGCCGATAAAGCTGGAGGTTCCGGCTCGAAAAATCACCAATTACAGCATGCTGGAATGTCAGCGTTACACGCCGCAGGTACCACTGTATTTTGATGTGTGCGATGAGCAGAAAACCATTACGCTGGTTCCGTTCGGCTGTACGTTGACTCGAATTACGGCGTTCCCGCTGGCGGCCAAGCGTGAAATGATTCCGGTGGTTTCCGTAACTGCGGCGGGGCCGTACCCGTATAATCACCGCTTGCCACTGGCGGAGCAGGTGTATGAACCTGAGTTCTGGACTGGTTACGAGTTTATTGACACTGCACGCTCTTATGTGCAACCCACGGAAGACGAATATTTTGATTTGGTGCATCATTTTAAAACCTGCCATAATGTTTTGGGGTACATGAACTTCCGTATTTGGGCGGAGCAACCGGGTAAAGCGGTGGCGGCGGTGGCGGTAAGCGACGGTTGTATCGGCTGGCTTAACGGTGAAAAGGTGTTGGAAATCGAACCGATTACCTCCGGCGAATTGATGGATCCGTTCTGGTTTGAAGTTGATTTGCAGCCGGGGTATAATTTCCTGAAATTAAAAGTGTGCGACTGGAAATCTCCGGCACAGTATCGGGAATCATGGGGCGCAAAAGTAAAAATGTTCCGCAATATCTAAAATATTATGATTGATATCCGGCAAAAAAAGTTGTCTGTTCCGGCAATACTGGCGTTAATTCCGGCAGTGCTGGCGTTGCTTACGGCGGCGTGGGGCGGTTGGAGTTACCAGCCGTTTCCGGACGCCGGAGAGTATCTGACTTTAGCCGGAAACTTTTTCGGCGGTTTTGAGCAGAATACCAATGTGCCGGATGGTTGGCGGGCGCCGGGTTATCCGGCCCTGCTGAGTCTGTTTTATTGGGGACTCGGCGGCTATGCGTATCTGCCGGTTAATCTGCTTTGCTGGTATTTCATCTGTTTTATAGTGTTGAACATGGGGCGGGAGTGGCGTTTGCCGTTATGGGGAATCACATTGCTGTTAAGTTTGTCGGCCGGAATGTTGACCTTAAGCGCCACGGCGTTAAGCGAGGTTCCGTTCACGTTATTTTTACTGCTGAATATAGAGCTTTTAAGACGCAAGTTTTTACTGCACAGCGCTTTAATGCTGGCAATCGCTGTAATGATTCGTCCGGCGGCAATGTGGCTTTGGGTGCCGGAAGCGTTATGGGCGGCATGGCAGTTCCCTAAATGCCGGCGGTCGTTAATCTGGTTTGTATTAGCCGCTAATGTCTTGACGGCGCTATGGTGTGTCCGTAATTATGCGATATTTGAGCATTTTGCTTTTTCATCGCATTCCGGGCGTTATCTGCTGTTTTATAAAGTCGGCCATGCCGTGGCGAAAAGTAACGGCGTGCCGTTTGAGGAGTTTCGGTTCAACACCATGCAAAAGTTAGCCGGCGACGAGTTTGAACAGGATGCGCAGGCGCAAAAATTGGCGACGGCGTGGATAACGAATAATTTTCCGCAGTTTGCCGTTGCCATGTTAAGTGATTTGCCAAATTTCCTGATGCCGGATATCAACGGCTTTATGGAGCGGATTAAAGTAATTTCCGGCAATCGCGGCACGCTGGATGTACTGCATCGTTCCGGCGCGGCGGCGGCGTGGAAACACTATTTTTCCAACTCTGAACCTTGGGCGGTGTGGTTGACCGTCTTATATATCGGCGGCTACGCACTTACATTGCTGTTTGCTTTCGCCGGGCTGATGATATTGTTATGGCAACGCCGTTGGCGGACAGTAGTTCCGTTATTGCTGTTAATCGGATATTTCTGGCTGATTCCGTGTGGCAATCTGGACTGGCGTTTCCGAATGCCGGTATGGTGGGTGTTTATTTTATTGGCGGTCTATCCGGTCAGCCTTGTCGCTGAGCGGCGGCGCGGCCGGCATAGCGGCGAAGCTGAGCAAAATTAACCGGTCGGGTTACTGCCATTTTTATGTCGCCGTTCTTCAATTGTTCCCGATCCCATTCATCATCATTGCTGATTACAATAATCGGCGTATTGGCATTGATGCTGTTTTGATGAATATTATGAATGATATTGCCTAAGGTGTCATTGGACATGTGCAGAGAAATTGCAATCAAATCAAATTGTTCCTGTTCGGCGGCGTTTTTCAGTTTAGCCACATCCGGCACCACGGTAACGGTATGTTTATCCACTTCCAGCAGGGCTTTGGCGGCGCTGGACAGTTCACGGTTGGACTCCGCCATTAAAATTCGTGCCGGAATCGGCTCAAACAAATTATCGTCATAATCATCGGTAATACTGGCCAGACGGCGGGAGTTGGTGGCAACTTCCAGCTTCTGGAATTCCTCCTGATTATACGCCCAGTCGTTAAACATAATTTGAATTTCCAGATTACTGTTGGGATTGTCATTGATTAAAATCAAATGGCCGTCCAGCGCATGAACCCATTCACGCAGAACCACTAACGTGATTAAGCGTTTATCCGCCGTGGTCAAGTTTGAACCATGTTCCAGAAATTTGTTATATAAGTCAAACAGCGGATCCCGCATCGCGGTTTGTTTTAAATCCCGCACGGCAAAAAATATGCTGTCATCTTTACGGAAACAGCTGCAGTGGATGGCTTCGCCGGATTCGGCGTTATCGGCCACGGCGTGTATGGCCATGGTAAGAATCATCCGCAGGATATCGGGGTCAGACACAAATTGTTCCGGCATGGTGGAGTGATACTCTTCTTCAATCCTGATTTGGCGGGAGTCATAAAGTTCAGCATTCAAACGCACCACAAAATTAAGGAACTCGGAACTTTTAATGCTCTTCAGATTCAGAGCCTCTTTATCGGTTGAAATCCGATTTAAATCGAGTAGGCGGTACAGATGCTTGGTCTGCAGTTGTAATGCCTTGGCAATGCTGTTGTAAGCCTCCTGACGGCTGATGCTGATATTAACGTCATGGTCATGCCGGTGCAGAACCTCCACATAATAAGCAATGGTGTCTATACTTTCCAGAATATCCGGCGTAATGTGTTGCACAAAGCCGCTTTTCAGTTGTGTGATGAGTTCGGCGGAAAATCTGGCATTTTTCTCATTTTCATGACTGGTTTGCAGTTTAATGAACGTACTTTGCAGGCGATCCCGCATAAAGTTAAGCGACGTAATCAATTCGCTGATTTCGGTATTTCCCGGAGGCACATTCAGTTTAGGCGGAAAGTTGTTATCTGCCAGTTCCAGCGCAAATTTTACCGCATTAAGCAGTGGGCGGATTACCTGATGGCGCATATTCAGCATCATCAGCAGAACTACGCCGAAACCTAAGATGGTGATAATATAGAAAACATGATTGGCCAGCATCTCCGGGTCATTGATAATTGCCATAACCCGCAGTTGCAGCATACCGATTTTAGTTTCCGGCCAATGGCCGACGTGTTCCGGCGGGCGTAATCCGTAAATAGAGGCGATAATTCCAGTGGAGGCCAGCAGACAAACAATAATAATAGTGTTAATCGTAAACTTCTTTGCAATCTTCATCTGTACTCTCCAAAATTTGTTAAATCGCGACCGTTACACACACCGGTGTAACAGAATATAATTCGGAGATTTAAAAAAGTCAAGCTACAGCGAATTTTTTCTTGTTAAAAATATTGAAAAAAACGAATATCGGTGGTATATTGTAGAACACATTTGATTAGGATAAGGATACCATGAAAAAGATTACCAACGTAAATATTGAGAATTTGAATCTGTTGCCGGCGCCGGCGCAGGTTTGTTCCGAACTGCCGATGGGCGTAGACGGTATGGCCAAAGTGGCCGAGAGCCGGCAAACTGTAATGGATATTATTGATGGCCGGGATAAACGCCATATGGTGATTGTCGGCCCCTGTTCAATCCATGACCCTGCCGGCGCCGTGGAATATGCCGAAAAATTAAAGCGGCTGGCCGACCAGGTTAGTGACCGTATTTATTTGGTAATGCGTGCCTATTTTGAAAAACCAAGAACCACAGTTGGTTGGAAAGGGTTGATTTATGACCCGGATATCAACGGTTCATATAATATTGAACGTGGTATTTTTGTAGCCCGTAAACTGTTGCTTAAGATTGTGGAGCTGGGTTTGCCGGTGGCGACAGAGGTTTTAGACCCGATTTTAGTGCAGTATATTGCCGACACGGTAAGCTGGGCGGCAATCGGCGCCAGAACCACCGAATCGCAGACACATCGCCAGTTGACCAGCGGGTTGTCGATGCCGGTCGGGTTTAAAAATGCCACCGACGGCAGTATTCAGATTGCGCTTGACGCCATCTGTTCAGCCCGAAGCCGCCATAGTTTTATCGGGGTTCTGGAAGACGGGCATGTGGGGATTTTCCGTACAAAAGGCAATCCGTATGCGCATGTGGTGCTGCGCGGCGGTTCGTCGGGGCCGAATTACGGTGCCGAACATATTGCATTCTTAAAAGTCGCCATGAGCAAGGCAAAATTACGCCCGGCAGTGGTGGTGGACTGCAGTCATGCCAACTCCAATAAACAGTGTACTAAACAACGTATTGCGTTTTTAGATGTGATTGAGCAGATTGCCAATGGTGAAGAGGCGATTGTGGGAACGATGCTGGAAAGCTATTTGCAGGCCGGAGCGCAGAAGATTCCGGCCACCGGGCATCCGGCGCCGGACATTTCAATTACCGATGAGTGTATTTCGTGGGATGAAACCGAGGCACTGATTCGTAGCGCATACGAACGTCTGGGTGGCGTTTACGGAGCTAAATGAGGCGATATTACACCATAAAACAGCGGCGCTGGCGGCGGTTGCCGTGGGTGCTGTTGTTAATATTGGCGGCCGTGTGGGGCGTGGTGAGCCGGTTGAGTCCGGCACCGGCAGACACGGCGGCCGATTTGGTGGTTGTCTATACCGGCGATGCGGAACGGGTGAAGACTTTAGACCCGGTTTTGGCATCGGATTTGGCCAGCAGTAACATTGTTACGGCGTTGTTCGATACGCTGGTGCAGTATGATTATGTGGAGCGGCCGTATCGCCTAAAACCGGCCATGCTGGAAAAAATGCCGGAAGTCAAAGACAATTATCAAACGTATGTGTGTACGTTGCGGGATGATCTGTTTTTTCATGCCAATCCCTGCTTCGGGCAGGAGGGCGGTTTGACTAAGGTCAGCAGTAAAGATGTGGTTTTTTCGCTGTTGCGTTTGGCGGATGCCAGACTGCACAGCTCCGTATACTGGCTGATCCGGGGCAAGATTGCCGGCGTTGATGAGTTTAGAACTCAAAGCGGTTTGTTGGCCGAAGATGATTATTCTATTTACGACTCCGGCGTAAGCGGCTTGGAGATTGTGGACGAAAAAACGTTTATTATCCGCTTGACTCGCCCCGACCCGCGTTTTTTGTATGTGCTGGCCATGCCGAATACGGCGGTGGTTTCCCGGCGGGCGGTAGAATTTTACGGCAGTAGTTTTGCCGAAAATCCGGTGGGTTCCGGCCCGTTTCAACTTAACGAATGGCAGCGGGATTATCATATTATTTTTGACCGGTTTGCCGATTTTCGGGAAGAGTATTTCTTACAGGCCGAAAATCCGGCGGAACGCACTAAAAAATTACCGTTGGCGGATAAGTTGGTTTGCTACAGTATTCGCCAGCCGTTGACGGCGTGGATGCTGTTTTTGCAGGGTAAGCTGGACATCAGCAGGCTGGATAAAGATAATTTGGATGTGGTATTGTCTAAAAAAGGTACAATTTCACCGGCGCTGGTAAAACGGAATATTGAATTGCTGCGGCAGCCGGGATTTGAAATTCAGTATATCGGGTATAATTTTGATGACCCGGTGCTGGGGAGTAATATTGCATTGCGGCGGGCCATAAATCTGGCGTTTAATTTAGACAGTCGTATAGCGCACTCTAATTTTCAGATGGAAGCCGCACCGGGGCCGTTGCCGGAAGGCGTGGCCGGCTTTGACGCCGCAATGCGGAATCCTTATAATCGCTTTGATGTCGAGGCGGCTAAGGAACAAATGGCGTTGGCTGGGTATCCGGACGGTATTGACCCGGCGACCGGCGAAGCGTTAAAATTGACGTTTGATTTAAACGGCAATTCGCCGATGCATCGACAGTTGGGCGAGTTGATGGCCGGTGATTTGCAGAGAATCGGCATAAATGTTGAGGTCAGATTAAATAATTCGCCACGATTTTTCCAAAAGTTGCGGCAGAGCGAAATGCAGTTGTTCCGGTTGTCGTGGTCTGGAGATTATCCGGATGCGGAAAACTTTTTGCAGTTGTTTTACAGTAAAAATGCCGGCGGCAGTAACCGGGCCAATTTTAAAGATGCTGAATTTGATGCGTTGTTTGAGCAAATTCTGCCGTTGCCGGATTCGCCGGAAAGAACTGTGTTGTATAAGAAAATGTTGGGGGTGCTGTTGGAAAAACAACCGTGGATTTTTGAGTCTTACCCCATCCGGTTCCGTTTAAAATATCCGTGGCTGCAAAATTATCGACAGTGCGATTTTGACTTTGTCCGCTGGAAATATTTGTCAGCTGATACTGAAATGAGGCAGGATATGGTGAAGCACTTTAAGGCTTTGTCTTTTGCCGAACTGAGTGCAGAATAACAGGTGAAAAAATGAAATTCAGGCAGTATGTTAGCGGCGTGTGTGCGGTGGTATTGGGGAGTTTAGGGGCGGCGGCCGTACCGTCGGCTGAGACGGTGGCGTATACTCAATACGATGCGTCGGCATTTAAGGTTTACCCGGAGATGC
>CAZEHZ010000024.1:0-25833 GCA_964512385.1 uncultured Victivallaceae bacterium
ATAACTCCAGCGTTGCAATTATGGGTGGAGCGTCCACCGGCTTGAATATCCGGATTTCCGGAAATATTTACTCCTCTCAGTATGCGATTTTTGCCGGTGAAATTACGCCGACAGTTATTTATCGCTATGGAACAAATGATAATGTAACGATTGCCGCCGGGGCAACGGTAACGGGGGCCATTGAATTATATAATGGTGATAACTGCATTACTATTGACAGTAACGGCCGTTACGTTGGGAATATGTACACATCGCTCGGAACGTTGAATTTAACGTTTAAATTAAATGAAAAGACTTTTACCGGCGAAGTCGGTGATGTTAATGAAGCCATTTGCACGCTGAATGCGGATTATACACTGTTGTCTTCTACCACCACGATTACCGTAGACGTGAATGATTGCGCTGTCGGTAAAGAGTATGTGCTGATTGAAGACAGCGAAATGGATTTTGATAAGTGGGCGCGCCGTGAAATTGCCGTATGTTATCAGGGACGCACGATCAGTATGGTTTTGGGGCAGACATATAAGGATAATTCCATGTCGCTCAAAACTAATATCAGCGATGACGGCCGCATTACCTTTACTGTGGAAGATTTGAAACCAGAAACATATGCTCCGGTGAAAGGCGTTTCTACTTGGCTGTATAAGAACGATACCACCAAGGAAAGCTATATCGTATTGGATTGGGCCGGAACTGCCGCTACCAGCTATTATGTGCTGGAATACAGCATCGATGGCGGCAAAACGGTTGAAGTGCAAATCAGCGGTAAAGAAGAAGAGTTCCATTTGACCAATGTTGACCAAGGCAGCAAGGTTTCTTGGCGTATCCGTAAGCTTAGCACTACTAATAAGTTGAGCGAATGGAGCGAAGTTCATAACTTTGAGGTCGCCGTAGATGGTTCCAGTATTAAGAATCTGGGCAATACTTCTTATATCAATCAGGGAACGGCTGAAACCGGTACCTCCGTGGTCAATGTCAGCTGGTCTACACCGGACTCGGTATATGATATTGAAAGCTATGAAGTATGGTATGTGACCAACCCGAAAAATGAAGCACCGGACTGGAATGACCCAAGTTTGACTTTTGCCAGTAAGAAGGTTTCCGGTAATTTTGCGTTGATCTCCGGCTTGAACAATATGGATTATGTGTTCTGGCGGGTGCGGGCAATTGACAGCAATGGCGGCGTAAGCGATTGGTCCTACGGCGATACATTGCGCGTATATGTCGGCGATACCACGGCTCCGGAATTTGATGTTACATCGGTTACTACGGTGGTTTCGTTTGATGCAACCAAGCCGATGGACTCGATTATGAATGTTTCGGTTTCTTGGAAGCCGGCGGTGGATGTGGACGGCAAGTCCGGCGTGGCCGGTTATGAAATCAGCTATCGCAAGGTAAATGAGGCCGGTGAAGCAATCGGCGACTGGATTACCGTGCGTACTGATGCCAACTCTACTAAATGGTCCGGCTCTATGGCCAACGGACTGTATGAATGGAAGATTAATGTGTCCGACTATGCCGGTAATAAGTCGAAGGACTATGTCGGCAGTTTGTGGCGCGGCGACTATATCGCCCCGATCTTCCAGTATGGCGCAAATATGGAAGCCGATGTCGTGTTTAGCGGCAAGGGAAATAATAATATTACCTTAACGTGGAATGCCGCCAGCGATACGGCGACCGACTTTGTTTACCAGTCCGGCCTGAAGGGTTATACTTTGTACTATAAAGTTGACGGCATGGATGACAGTAAGGCGATTAAGGTAGAGTTGGGCAAGAATGCCGTAAGCTATAATTTCAGCAGCATGAAGCAGGAATTGACCGACGGCAAATACAAATGGTGGCTGGTGGCGGAAGATAATGCCGGTAACAAACTTACTACCGAGCAGGCCGACTTTTCAGTTGATACCACGGCTCCGACCGGCGGTTTGGATGGAGACGTTTTCCCGCCCAAGATTACTGCTACTTTAACCACGGTTATTAAAACTAATAACAATGGCGTGAGCTATGCAGTAACCACCGCCACCAATGTTAAAGTAACCTTTTCATTACCGGGCATTTATGAAGATGCGAACGATGTCTATTACGTAGTACAGTTCTGCGGTAATGACCTGTTCAGCGAAAATGTATACGAAATCGAAGTTCCGTACATTGAAGGCAATACGGAATTTACCCTGGGCGGCACCGACTTTAAATACAGCGCCGGCGCTCTGGCCAAGATGGGAACGGTTCACTGGCGTATTGCCGCCAAGGACTCCATCGGCAATCAGACGGCACAGTGGTATCAGGAAGGTTCTTTCAAAATGGAAACTGCGAATGGCACCAAACTGGAAGATAACGAAGCACCGACTAAGGTACTTACTCTTGATGCCGCAACTGAAGGCGAAAAGATTACCTTCACATGGAGCGGCGCTAAAGACCATTTCGGGATTAAATACTATGAATTGATGTTTGTCGGGGTTGACGGCACCAAGGGGTCGTTCACGATTTCCAACATTGATGAATCTAAGTACGTCAGCTCCACCTTAAAAGAAGGTACCTATAAGTGGAAAGTGGCGGCGGTTGACTGGGCCGGTCTAAAGAGCGACTGGAGCAGCAGCGCAGATATTATTATCGACGTCACCAATCCGGAATTCAATACCGACAGTGTTAAGGCGTCTTTGCTGAATCGTGATATCTGTATCTCGTGGGATGCGGCAACCGACAATGTTAAGGTGGCGGAATATGAAGTCCGTTACTCTACATGGGACGCTGTAGCCGGCGGTTATGTGGCGTGGCAAACCACTCATGTGGATGCTAAAACCTTGAATTTATGGTTGAATAATCGTTCCGACGGCAGTTTGGCTTATCAGGTGCGGGCGGTTGACAGCAAGGGCAACGCTTCGGATTGGAGCGAAAAACAGTATATTACTGTAGATACCAATAACGATCCGGGCAGTACGTTTGCTACCGCTAAGCAGGCGGTTTGGAACATGGAATATGACCAGGTTATCGGCCGCAGTGACGCTGTGGACATGTACAAGTATACTTTGACCAGTGCCGGACAGGTTACTTTTACCATCAGTGATGTTTTGGGCGAAATTGTGGCCCGCAGCGGCGTAAAAGTGGCATTATTTAATGCGGCCGGCAAACAGTTAAAGTCAATTTCGGTATCCGGCAAGAGCAAGGATAAGACCATCAAATTGTTGTTGGATATTACCTCCGGCGGGGACTATTATCTGAAGGTTACTCCGGGCAGCAGCAATTCAAACAAGAATTTGGCGGATTATACCGTTAGCGGAGAGGTTGACTACTTCCCGGAAGCTACCGGAAATAACAGTCTGGCCCAGGCTGAAAAGGTTGTTTTGGACGGCAATGGAGCCGCTACTTTGACCGGTTGGGTGGGCTTTGGTAATGCGTCTCAGTATTATATGCTGGATGCCGCCGGCGCCGGAGAGGTAACCGTAACTATTTCCGGGCTGGACAGCAAGGCGGCGGTGGCGTTATATGACGCTAACGGCAAACGCATTAAATCGTTGTCGGTATCCGGCGACAAGGTGGTATTTAACCGCCAGTTGATTGCCGGCGACTTCTATTTGTCCGTTACCAGCGGCGACAAGGGCAAGGGTAAGTATAATACCGATTATACCGTAACCGTAACCGACAAATACTTCCCGGAACCGAGCGAAAACAGTACATTTGAAACTGCCGCAAAGGTGGCTTTGAATCCGTTGGGCGGGGCTGGATTTACCGGTTGGGTCGGCTATGGCGATGCGGTGGATTACTATGAAATTCAGGCGATGGCGGCGGGCGAATTCTCGCTGTCGATTGCTGATTTGGATACCAAGGTAACAGTAACATTGTTTGACGCCAATGGTAAGAAAATTAAGTCGGCATCGGTAAAAGATGACAAGGTGGTATTCAGTAATCTGCTGGTGTCCGGCAAGGTTTATGTTTCAATTACCAGCGGTGATAAGGGTAAGGGCAAGTACAATACCGATTATACGGTAACGGTAACCGATAAGTACTTCCCGGCGGCCACCAATGATAATACCTTTGATACGGCTAACGTGTTGAATTTTGTTGACGGCGTAGCCGCAGTGAAAGATGGCTGGGTTGGTTTCGGCGATGCTTATGATACCTATAAAATTGCGGCAAGCAATGCCAGCATGCTGAACTTGTCCATCAGTGGCTTGACTTCTAAGGTAACGGTAACGTTGTTTGATGCCAACGGCAAGAAGATTAAGAACGTTAATGTGAAGAAAGACGGTTTGGTATTTACCGATTTGCTGTTAACCGGCAATGTCAGCTACATTCGGATTGGCAGCGGCGATAAGGGCAAGGGTAAGAACAATACCAATTATCAGCTGGAAATTACGGATGAATTGTTGCCGGCGGCGAGTGCAAATAATAGCTTTGCTTCGGCCTTTGAACTGGATTTCAGTGATGATAAATTGGCGTCGGCTTCTGACTGGGTAGGATATGGCGACACTAAGGACTATTATAAGTTTGAAGTGGCGGCAGACGGCTCGGTGGCGTTGGATCTGGATTACGATGATAACAGCTTAAAGTTGGGATCTCAGATTAAGTTGAACATGTATGACGAAGCCGGAAAGCGACTGAGCTTGAAGAATTACTCCTGCGATGTTACAGCCGGTGTATATTATGTAGCGGTAGAAATTTCTGATGGTAAGAAATATAATACCAACTACGATTTGGATATTAAACTGGCGTAATTTCAGTTTAAAATCTGTGTAGTTTCTAAAGCTCCGATTGGTTATGCCGGTCGGAGCTTTTTTTCGGTATGGCTTATAAACTTGGCGACCAGGCATAAGACATAGTTCTATGCGGCAAATCTTACATTTATTTATGTGTTTTGTGGAATTTAACATTTTGATTGTTAAGTGTATAGCCGGTTTTGCGTTATCGACTTTGCTATTGCCGGTAAAATATTTAGCCGGATTTGTATTACCTGCTGAAGCATGATGCCGGGGCCGGAGCGTTTTTTGCGGGTTTTTTTTGCTTTCAGAGGTTGCTAAATTGGGTGCAGCATGATATATTATCCCTTTCGGAATAATAAGTGTTTTTATTTTTTTAATATATAGCAGGAGCGTGTTCAATGGCTGTAGATGTACTTATTGGCGCCCAGTGGGGTGACGAAGGTAAAGGTAAACTTATTGACGTTCTGACCCGTGATGTGGATGTGGTAGTACGTTTTCAAGGCGGCAGTAATGCCGGCCATACGGTGGAAATCGGCAGTGAAAAGTATGTTTTACACTTGGTGCCGTCGGGGATTTTTCGCAAAAATGTAACCTGTATCGTGGGTAATGGCGTAGTAGTGGATCCGATCGGTTTAATGGCCGAAATGAAAGCCTTGGCTGAGCGCGGGTTGGATGTTAACCAGATTCAGCTTTCGACCAATGCACATTTGATTTTCTGCTACCATCGGGAATTTGACGCTTTACAGGAAGCGGCGTTGGCGGCCGGTAAAAAGATTGGTACTACTAAGCGCGGTATCGGCCCCGCATATGCCGATAAAGCCTACCGCAGCGGTATCCGGGCCGGCGAATTGTGCGATTTGCCCCGTTTGGAAATGTTGTTCCGTGAACAGGCCGCAAAATATAACACCAAGTTTGTTGAAGCCGGAATGACGGCACTGGATATTGATGAAAAATGGCTGGAACTTAAAGTTGCCGCCGAATATCTGGCTCCATTCGTGGCCGATACGGTTTATTCTGTAAATATGGCGATTAAAGCCGGCAAAAAAGTCTTGTGTGAAGGTGCGCAGGGTACTTTGCTGGATATTGACCATGGTACTTATCCGTTTGTTACCAGCAGTACCACCATGTCCGGCGGGGCTTGCGGCGGTGCCGGGATTGCTCCGCGCAATATCGGTACGGTGTGGGGCGTAATGAAGGCCTACTGCACTCGTGTGGGCGAGGGCCCGTTCCCCACGGAATTATTTGATGAAGTCGGCGAACAGTTGCGTTCTGCCGGTGGCGAATTCGGGGCAACTACCGGGCGGCCGCGCCGTTGCGGTTGGTATGACGCCGTGGCCGGAGCTTACTCCTGCACCTTGAATGGTATCGACAAAATGGCAATTACCAAGTTGGACGTTTTAGACGGATTTGAAACTTTGAAGATTTGCGTTGCCTACGATGTTGACGGGGTAAGACATGATTTTTATCCGTCGGATACGGCTAAGTTGGCTAAGGCTAAACCGATTTATGAGACTATGCCGGGGTGGAATTGCTCTACTGCCAATGCACGCAGTATGGCGGATTTGCCGGAAAACGCCCGTAAATATTTGGCCCGTATCGTTGAGTTGGTGGAGGCTAAAATCGGCATCGTGTCGGTTGGGCCGAAACGTGACCAGACGTTCATGGTTGATTAATTATCCCAAGTTAGGCTGCGGCAATGCCACTGTTCGTTCCCGATAAGGATGAGGAAAGACGCCACGGATTATTGACTCCGTTATGGCGTTTTCTGGGCAGTTTTGATTTTATTCAAATTGCCGGAGCCGTAACTTTAATGGCCATTGGCCTGACCTTTATTTGGTCTACTGGAATTCAGACCGGCACCACCGGAAACTGGATTCGGCAGTTGATTTGGATGGGGTTCGGCGGTGGTCTTTTTTTTATTTGTGCCAACTTTAATTACCGGTATCTGCTGCCGTTGGCGCCATTTATGTATGCGGCGGGATTGTTGCTGCTGATATTAGTGCTGTTTTCGCCACCGATTAACAACGCCCGAAGTTGGCTCAGTATCCCCGGACTCGGTATCCGACTGCAACCGTCTGAAATCGGTAAAGTAAGTACGATTATTATGCTGGCCGGAGTGATGGCGGCGCCTCGATTCAATATTTTAAAATTCCGGCACTGGCTTTTTGCCGCCGGAATTACGGTTTTACCCATGTGGCTGATTGTGGTGGAGCCGGACTTCGGCAGTGCGTTTGTGCTGGTGCCGATATTGTTGTTTATGCTGTTCGCCGCTGGAATTCGTTATAAATGGGTTCTGTGCGGCTTGGCGGCGGCGATGATTATTATTCCGCTGGTGGTGATAAATGAGGTTAAAGAGTACAAGCCGCTGTTAAAGTCGTATCAGCGGGACCGGATTATTACGTTTTTGGATCCGAATGTAGATCCGCACGGGTCGGGATATAATTTGCGGCAGGCACGTTTGGCGGTAGGTTCCGGCGGCTGGTTCGGCAAAGGCATTGGCGAAGGCACGTTAAGCGGACTGGGATATCTGCCGAAAGCGGTAACGAATAACGATTTTATTTTTTCGGTTATCGCTGAAGAAACCGGATTTGCCGGAGTCAGTTTGCTGTTATTGGCGGAGCTGGTGTTGCTGTTGTCATGCTTAAGAATTGCGTTTTTGGCCGCCGATGCTTTTGGGTGCTATGTGGCGGTGGGGATGACGGCACTGCTGTTTTGCCACTCATATATCAATATCGGCATGTGTATCGGGCTGGCGCCGATTAGCGGACTGCCGTTGCCGCTGGTGAGTTTTGGAGGGTCGTTTATGGCAATGAATTTGGGCACATTAGGAATATTACAGTCGATTTACCGTTACCGCAAGGAGGAGATATAATGAGCGAAACAACAAGTATGCCGCAAGGGTTGGTTTGGGATATTTTCAGCGAAATTTGCCGGATTCCTCATCCGTCCGGGCATGAAGAAAAACTGGCGGCGTGGGTGGCGGATTTTGCCCGGCGGCATGGGTGGCGGGTTTCACACAGTAAGGGCGGCTTGTTGCTTGAACGTGCCGCCGCACCGGGGTTCGAGGCGGCGCCGTCAATTATTTTGCAAGGGCATTTGGATATGGTTCCGCAGGCGGTTGACCCTCATCATGATATGCGGACGGCGCCGGTTATGGTGGAGCGTTCCGATGACTGGCTGCATACCGGCGGGCGGACAACGTTAGGCGCCGATAACGGCATCGGTTTGGCTTTGAGCCTGGCCGCTATGGTGGAGGCGGCGCCGGGCGGGAAGTTGTCGGCGGTGTTTACCACTGAAGAAGAGACCGGCTTGACCGGCGCAAAATTTTTACCGGATGAGTTTTTACAGGCCGATTATCTGCTTAATCTGGATTCGGAAGAAGAGGGCGAGTTTACGATTGGCTGTGCCGGTGGCGCCAGAATTAAGGCCTTTATGCCGTTGGAAGTAGTGGAAGTTCCGGCCGGATATACCGGGGTGGAGTTAAAACTGTCCGGCTTGCGCGGCGGACATTCCGGCAGTGATATCAATAAGAAACGCGGCAATGCGTTGAAAATTATGAGTGAAGTTTTGGCGGCGTTGCCGGACTGCCCGGTGGCGGAGTTTTCCGGCGGAACCCTCAGTAATGTAATTCCATCGGCGGCAACGGCGGTGATTGCGGCGGCGGAAATTGGGGATATTGACCGCTGTATTGAGCCGGTTTTGGCTAAGTATCGGAACGAATGGGGCGGAAATGCGGTCCAATTAACCGTACAGGCTTGCCCGACGGCAACTCCGGAAATGGTTTGGAGTAATAAATGCCGGGCGGCGGTACTGGCGGCATTGGCCGAAGTTCCGGCGGGAATTGTGGCCGAAAATGCCGTTTGGCAGGTTCCGGCGGTGTCTAATAATCTGGCCAAAGTGGAGCAGAACGGCAACGAGTTGATGGTTTTATTGTCGCAACGAGCCTTGGCGGATGACGAGCGTGAGGCGTTGACGGCTAAGATTAAGAGGATTTTTGAAAAGAATCAGGCTCGTGTGGAGTGCGGCGAGTTTTATCCGGGCTGGGTTCCGGCGGAACAGTCCGAATTATTAGACAAAACCGTGGCGGTCTATCGCCGGATGTATGATGTGGAGCCGAAAATAACGGTGATTCACGCCGGATTGGAGTGCGGTATTCTGGCCGGAAAAAATTCAACATTGCAAATGATTTCGTTCGGTCCGCAAATGCATAATGTGCATTCGGTCAATGAAAAAGTAAGTATTGAAAGTACCGGGCGCAGTTTTGTCTTTTTAAAGCAACTTTTGGCTGAACTTTGGCGGAGGTAAAAATGGGTAAGTCTTGGTGGCGTAAATTTTTGGCGATTGCGGGCGGCGTGGCGGCATTAAACGGCTGCGTCGGCGGCAATCCGGCGGATATGCATGATGAAACTAAATTGACTCCGGGAACCTTTGCCGAAGCGCCTCCGGTGTATCGCCCCGCTAAAGGCGGCGAAGTGAAAGTGGCTGAAGCGGCGGCGTTGGCGTTGCAGGATGCCGGCGTGATGAGATTGCCGTCGGTTCCGGCGGTGGGGGCGGCGGCGGTTACGGAACTGTTTAATCATTATTCCGGCTTGAAGGCCGAACAATACAGTAAGGCGGAAACGGCGTTGGCGCTGGCGTTGGGCGATTCGATGCAGGGACGGCGTGCCGCCGTGGTTTTAGGGGCGGAACAACTTTTGCCGCTGGCCGGAACTTTACTGCAAACCGCTATGTGGGGATGCGATGCCGGAGTGGTGATTTTAGTGATTACGGATAATAACGGGCGGTATTCGTCCTTTATTTATAATGCCGAACAAGCGGCAAAATTCTCCACCATACCGTTTTTTGCCGCCAAATCACCGGAAATCAGTAAGAATTTGAATGATGCCTTGGCAACATCGGAGAAATACCGGATACCGTTTATGGTATTGCTGGATATTGATGAATTGGCGCGGCCGGTGTCATACGAACCGTGGAATTTGCTGGTTAAAGAGCGTAGCTATAGTAAAGATGTTTATCGGCATGTTACCTCACCGGCGCTGGCGGTATACCGCAATCGAGTGCTGGACGCCAAACGGCAAGGCACTGATGAGTCGGCCGTGCAAAGCCCTAAACTGCCGGTAATGCCTAAGGATTTGCCGCGGCGGTTTGTGCGGGATTTTAATTTATATGTTCCGGTAATGCAGATACTTAAGGAGGTAAGTCCGGCATTTGTGGCGGTGGAGGGGGCGGGGTTAAGTTTCTTTGCCTATGAACCGTATAATATGGTGTCGGCAGCCGGGTTTTCCGGTGCGGCCGTGCCGTTGGCGGCTCGTGCGGCGTTAAACGGGCGCACTCCGGCGTGGGCGGTAATGAACGGCAACGATTTTATGCGTCATGCGGTTAGTATTGCCGAGGTGATGAATAATACGCCCGCCCCGGTGAAAGTTCTGATTTTAAATACCAATTTGCCGGAGGTGTCCGGGGCGGAACCATTAAAAAAAGCTGAGCTGGAATCGGCTTTGGCGATGTTCGGCAGTCAAGTAGTTCGCTTAAATGCGGCAAGCCCCGCGGCGGAGCTGAAAGAACAGTTTTATAAAACTAACCGCAGTGCCGAATCACAGATTATTGTAATTGATTATCCAAATTCGAATAAGTGACTGCAAGGTTTTTAGCGCCGTCGATAACGCAAAACCCGGCTATATTCCGATGCCGGGGGATTTGCGGTTGGTTGGAAAAATTGGTTTTCGGCGAAAAATATACGCATTAACGCCGTAAAAGTTCTTCCGCATTTTGGTGGAAAATTGCATCGTGTTCGGCCGGAGTCAACGGCAGTGCGTTGATTTTTTCCACCATTTCACGCTGGGAAAACCATGGCGAATCCGAACCTAATACAATACGGTTTGCCCCATGACGGCGAATCATGCTTAATAAACGTTCCGGCGGCAGTTCAATGGCGGCAACGGCTAAATCCAAATAGACATTTTTGCCTAAAAGATGCTCCTCCACATCATCCCACATCCGGAATGAACCAAGATGCGCAATTATAAAACGCAACTCCGGGTAACGCTCAATAAATTTTGCCAGCCGGAGCGGATCGGAATGAAACGGCGCATTATAAGCGATATCGGCGCCGGCATGAGTCAGCACCGGGAAATTTAACTCTATACAGCGTTCCCAAACCGGGAACATGGCCGGATTGTCAAACGAAAACTGCTGATATTCCGGGTGGACTTTCAGTCCGTACAGACCGGAATCATACAAAAAATTTAACGTGTCCACCGGGGCGGACTCCGCCGGATGTACCGACCCGAACATCCGCAGCACCCCATAATTATTATCAATGGCAAATTGATTGATGGCGCGGGAATTAGCCGGATTGTTCAGCACGGTCATGCCGACGGCAATATCAATTCCGGCGGCCTGCATGGATTTTTCCAATCCGGCACGAGTGCCGTTTGTAGCGGTTTGAATGCCCAGTTGAGCCACAAACTCCACCGCTTTTGCCGCCACTTTATCCGGATAAATATGCACATGAAAATCTATAATCATAATATAAAATCTCCTTAAAACGCAAAAACCGCCGCTCCGAAAAAACGGATACGACGGCTTAGGTAAACCACTAACTATTGCCGGAGCAAAATTGGTTATCGACTATTTATCGTGCAAACTTTTTGCATAATCGACTAACCATTGCCGGAGCAAAATTGGTTATCGACTATTTATCGTGCAAACCCTCTTTGTCGTACAGAGCCACTAATTCACGCAACCACTGTACGTCCGGGAAGAAGTCGGCGTAATATGACCGCATTAATATCGCCATGCCGCGCTTGCCGAATTCCCAGTCAATAAATTCCGGGCCGAGCGCTTTTACAATGTTGCTCTGGTCAAAGACAATATCGCTGGAGAAATACGGGAGCAAGTCGCCCAGAAAACGGGTCATTAACTTATCATCCGCATTCGGATTGGTATTTTCCGCATCCACGGTTACGCCGGTTAAACGCAGGAACTGGCACATCGATTCATCAATCATTTGGGTGGAAATCGGGCTGTTGCCGGTTACATGGTAGGTCTGATTGGCCACCGGTTGTTGAAACAGGGCGGTAATTGCACTCTGCACATAGTCAATCGGCACAAAATAAACGTGTTCCGACGGAATCGCCTTAAAATGAATCGCCATATCAACCCATGAGGTCGGGTCAAGTTTGGCTTTGCCGCAGTGGTGCTTTTTAATCTTGGCTAAAAATTCCAGAATGCGATAGAACGCCAACGGCTTACGGATACGACCATCTGAACGGCGGCCGGTGATGATGGCCGGGCGATAAATGGTATAGGGAAAACCGCTGTTGCGCACCAACAGTTCGGCTTTGGATTTACTTTCTTCATACGGGTTGTTATGGCCGCAATCCTGCGGAATCGCCTCCATTGCACGCCCGACCAGTTTACCGGCTACATAAGCGGTACTTACGTAATGGAACGCATCAACCTTTAGCAGTTTAGCCAATTCCAGCATATTTACCGTGCCGTTGTAGTTAATACGGAAAGTCTTGCCGGTGGGGTCTTTACCTAAATTTACATCGGCGGCGCAATGGAATACGCAGTTGACGCCGGCCAATTCCGGTTGTTTGGCCAACTCTGCCGGATTCATGCTGGTAACATCGCCGCCTACGACCTGAATTTTGGCCATAATTGCGTCAAATTCATCCATGCAACCGTCAAATTCACACTGCTCACGCACGGTTTCACGTACACGGGGCATGGTGGCGCCTGTGTAGTCCGGCCGAACCATGCAAACGATTTCCACGTCTTTGCGTTCACGCAAAAGGGCTACTACAAAAGAACTGCCGACCAAACCGGTTATGCCGGTCAGAAAAATTTTCGTCATCACTATTTTCCGTTCTGTTAGTTATATAAATGTAAATTCATGGGTTTAATATACACGAATATAAGCTGTTTTACAAATCGCTTGACGAATATTTTGAAGAATTTTTATTACATTATGTTGGTAGTGTTGGACTTTTATATTCCGAAGGTGTATATTACTGTTCTATTCATTTATATCTATATATCTATATTATAGGGTGCAGGCAGTATGCGATTTTTATTATTAAGTTTGACTATAGGTGCGGTGCTGAGTTTTTGCGGGTGCGGGAGTGACGAAAAAAACGGCGGTAATATCCGGCGGATTGCGGTGTTTTGCGCTCCGGTCGGCACGTTGGTTCAGCAGGTGGCGGGCGACGGTTTTCAGGTGGCGGTAATGGTGCCGGCCGGAAAAGACGTGCATGAATATGAATTGACTCCGGCTGACTTGATGCAGTTGCAAAAATCGGTGCTTTATCTGCATATCGGCATGACTCAGGAGGGGCGTTTACTGAAAATGCTGGCGGAGTCCGGCCGACAGGTAAGGGAGCTGGGCGCCGGAGTGCCAAGATTGCCGTTAAGTTGCCATGAGGAACATGAAGAGCATGAGTTGCATGATAAAGCCTCCGGCGATCCGCATATTTGGCTTTCTCTGCCTAATTTAATGCTTATGGCCGACGATTGTGCCGGAATTTTAAGCGAACAGTTTCCCGAATCCGCCGCCGTTTTTAGACAGAATGCCGAACGTTATAAGCAACAACTCGCCATTGTGCATCAGGAAATCACCGCCGGATTGCAACCGTATGCCAAGCGGGAATTTTTTATTTTTCATCCGGCTTTCGGTTATTTTGCCCGGGACTATCAGCTTGTTCAGCAGGCCGTGGAAGAGGGCGGCAAAACGCCGACCGCTCAGCAGTTGGCCAAGTCGCTGGCTAAAGCCGGGCAGTCGAAAGTAAAATGCATTTTTTCCAGTGAACAGTTTAACTCCGCAATGCCGGCGGCGGTGGCGGAAACTTTAAATGCCAAACTGGAGTATCTTGATCCGTTGCCGGCCGACGTTCCGGCGGAATTAAAAAAAGCCGCCCGGCTACTGCAGAGCGAGTTTAAAGCCGAGGATATGGAAAAATGACCAATGCGGTAATTAAAGTTGACCATTTGAATTTTGCTTACAATAATGTTGTTGACGGCGGAGCGGCACTCCAGGATGTTTGTTTTGAGGTACAGCGGAACGATTTGGTTTGCGTGGTGGGGCCGAACGGCGGCGGTAAAAGTACGTTGTTACGTTTGCTGTGCGGTTTTTTAACCCCGAACTCCGGCATCATCAAGATTTTAAATGACTCACCGCAGAATGCCCGGCAAAAAGTCGGCTATATGGCGCAGAGTATCAGTCTTGACCCGGCTTTTCCGGTTAATGCGCTGGACGTGGTAATGCAGGGGAGCGTAAAATCAAATTTCGGGATGTGGATGAACCGCAGTGTACGGCAGCGGGCGCTGGAGGTAATGCACGATCTGGGCGTGGCGGATTTGAAAACCAAACGGTGCAGTGAACTTTCCGGCGGCCAGCGGCAACGGGTGTTGCTGGCACGGGCGTTGATGAATCAGCCGGAGTTGCTGCTGCTGGATGAACCGACCGCCGGGGCGGATGTCCGGGTGCAGGAGGATTTTCATGAGCTTCTGCACAGCTTGAGAGGGCAGATGACTATGCTGGTGGTGTCGCATCATTTGCAGTATGTGTGCGGATGTTATGATTATGTGTTGTGCGTAAATCATACTCTGCACCGGCACGAATTGTCCCGCAACGATGCGGTGGATTGGGAAGACGTGTTTAATCATGAAGTCGGGCGGATTAAGCACAGCGAACATTGTGAATGTTTACATCGGCATCAGGAAGACGAGGTTAAATAATGAACGACTTTTTTTATGCACTGTTCTGTGCCGATTTACCGTTTTTACGCTATGCGTTCTTATTGGGGCTGGCCGGCAGTGTGGCGTTCGGCGTGGTCGGCACCTGGGTGGTGGCCCGGCGGTTGACCGCATTGGCGGGGGCGATCAGTCATGCGGTGTTGGGCGGAATCGGCGTGGCGGCGTATCTCCATGCCGTATATAATATTGAGTGGTTGACGCCGTTGACCGGGGCGTTGGCCGCCGCAGTTTTGGCCGCACTGGGGATTGCTTTGGCCGGAATATATGCCGGTGAACGTGAAGACGCCGTTATAAACTCAATTTGGGCGGTCGGCATGGCGGCGGGGTTGTTGTTTTTAGGCATTACCCCCGGATATGTGGACTTTGAGGGGTATTTACTGGGCAATATTCTGCTGGTGACTAAAAGTGATTTACTTACTGTGCTGGCGGCGGACGGCTTGATTTTATTATTGGCGGGAGTGTTTTTTCAGGCGATAAAATTATTTTCGTTTGATCCGGAATTTGCGGCGATGCGGGGCATAAAAACTAATTTCATCTACTTTTTAATGTTGTTGATTACGGCGTTTACCATTGTGGTAATGGTTAATCTGATTGGTATAATTCTGGTTATTGCGCTGTTGACTTTGCCGGCGGCGGCGGCGGGGCAGTTGACTCGCAGCTGGCTGGGCATGATGATTGCCGGCGGCGGATTATGTATGCTGTTCACCTCCGGCGGTCTGGCCTGCAGTTATGTTTGGAACTTACCGCCGGGGCCGGTGATTGTGTTGTGCGCCGCAACGGGATATATGGCAATTTTAATTGGAAAAAAGATTGTAAAACGTCAACGTTCATGATATATTACCTTTATATGTCTATAGAATAAGGAAGCAGAGTAATGAAATATTTTTTAATGATAGCATTAAGCGCAATGCTGATGGCTGGTTGCGGTAACGGTAAAAATGCTCAGGAGTATGCCGGGCAAGCTGTAACCGCCGCCGAAAACGGCCGGTGGCAGGAGTGTTTGGATAACTGTAATGTTGTGTTGCAGCGGTCGCCGGATTCGGTGTCGGTTCTGGTGCTTAAAGGGATAGCGTTAAAACGGCTGGGTAAAGCGTCGGAGGCTTTGGCGGCGGTGCGCAAGGCGGTGGAGCTGGACGCCAGGAGCTTTGCGGGCCGGTATATGTACGGGTTGCTGTTGGCTGATGAACCGGGGCAGGAGCAGAAAGCGCTGGATGAATTAACCAAGGCGTTACGGTTGCAGAATTCCGATATCAATACTTTACTGCTGTTAGGGCAGGTCAGCGGACGGATAAATGATGATGCCACGGATTTATATCTGGATATGCTGCCGACCGAATATAAATACCGGCCGGAAATTTCTACTGAATTAGGTATTTTTTACGCCCGGCGCAACAATGTGGCCGGAGCGCAGAAGGCGTTTTCCGAGGCCTATTATCAGGCTCCGGCCGCACCGCAGACCGTATTGAATCTGGCGAGATTTTTGGACTACTACTCCGGCGATGCCTCCAATGCAATTGTAAAATATCAGGAGTATCTTGCACTTACCGCCAATAAAGCTGAATTTAATGGTGTGCGGACGGTGGTTGAAGGCCGTATTTCAGCTTTGCATCGTTGATTGCGGTGTGAATTATGGCTGGAATTATTGGGGAAAATACCATAGAAGAGGTGCGCACACGGGCCAATATTGTGGACATTGTGGGGCGGGTGGTGCAGCTTAAAAAGGCCGGTAACGGCAGTTGGAAGGCGTGTTGCCCGTTTCATCAGGAAAAAACACCGTCGTTCACCGTAAATGAGGCTCGCCAACGCTACCATTGCTTTGGGTGCGGCAAGGGGGGAGACGTTTTCCGCTTTGTAATGGAAACGGAGAATTTGGACTTTCCGGAGGCGGTCAGAGCATTGGCGGCTCGTTGCGGCGTGGTGGTTCCGGAAGAGACCTCCGGGTCGCCGGAAGAGCGCAAACAGGCTAAGGCTAAAAGCGATTATCGGGAACGGTTGTTGACCATTTTAGACGATTTTGCCAATTTTTTTCAATTTAATCTTAATAGTAATCCTGATTCGGCGGTGGCGCAGTATCTTGCCACCCGGCAACTGGACGCTGAAACGGTTAAGAAATTCCGCATCGGCGCCGCACCGGATGGGTGGGATATCGGGTTGCAGTTCGGGCTGAAGCGGGGCTATACCGAACAGGAGATGCTGGACGCCGGCGTAATTATTTATAATGAAGAACGGAAAAGTTTATATGACCGCTTCCGGAATCGACTGGTGTTTTCTATCTGGAATGAACAGGGCAAAGTAGTCGGGTTCAGCGCTAGAACGATTGACAAAAGTGCGCCGGGGGCAAAATATGTGAACAGCCCGGAGACGCTGGTCTTTAAAAAGAGTCATATTTTATATGCTCTGCCGCTGGCAAGAGCGGCAATCGGTGAATTTAAGCAGGTGATTTTGTGTGAAGGGCAGTTGGATGTTATTGCCATGCACCGGGGCGGCTATGCGTGCAGTGTGGCGCCGCAAGGCACGGCGTTTACCGAAGAACAGGCCAAAATGCTGCGACGGTATACCGATAAGGTGTTGCTGTCTTTTGATGCCGACTCCGCCGGGCAAAAAGCAATTTTACGGGCCATGGAGATTCTGTTTAATCTGGAATTTGAAGTGCGGGTGCTGGTGATGCCGGCGGGCGAAGACCCGGACGGGATTTTTAAGGCCAGAGGCGCCGACGGGATTCGGCAAATGGTGGAAAATTCCATTGATATATTGGATTTTCTGGTGAAAACGTTGCGGCCGCAGTTTGATATGGATTCCCCATACGGGCGCAGTCGTTTTTTGGGCGCGGTTTTGGAGTATTTGAACAAGATGCCGAACCCGGTGGTTAAAGAGAATTATCTGCACCGGCTCAGCGAACTTCTGCAGTTGAAGATAGAACTGATTTATACCGAGCTGAATAAGTTGCGCCAGCGTGATGTTTATCGCAACAGTTTTGCCGCCAAAAAACAGGCCGCCGCCGAAGTGGAGGCCGAAATCAATACGGTTTCTACCATGGATTCGGTACAGCGTCATGCCGAAAATTCACTGCTGGAACTGGCGTTATACAGTGCCGCATACGCCAGAAAAATTGCCGACGCCGTAACTCCGGACATGCTGAGCGGCAGTAGTGTAAGCAAAGCGTTAAATCTGGTTATCGCCTTGGTGCTGAATGATGAATATGATTCGGCGGTGGCCGAACTTAATAAACTGGATCGGGAACAGGGCGATGCGAATTTAAGTTTAATTTTAACCGCCGAAAGTAAAATTCCGCCCGATAAAACCGACAAGGCGCTGGCCGACTGCATTGGCGTGCTTCAGCAAAAAAAACAAACCGAAGAACGCTCCGTGTTGCTGGAACAGATGAAGTCCGCCGCTAACGACGAAGATAGAATGGCTCTTTTTAAACGCCTTACAGGATTGTAGAGTGCATAAAATTATTCCGCATAAAGTTACAAAAATGTAAGTTTTTGTTCAATAATGAGTTGTCCTAATAAAAAAATTGGTTAAAGCACCGACAAAAATGTAAGCCGGACTTGACGAAAGCGGTTTTTGCCTGTATATTACATAGTGAATTACAAGATTTAACTCAAGAGCAATAGAGAGAGGCAAAGAGCTTATGGCTAAAAGACAGGACATTAAAAAGATAATGATTATCGGCTCCGGGCCGATCATTATCGGGCAGGCTTGCGAATTTGACTACTCCGGCACACAGGCGTGCAAAGCGTTGCGTGCAGAAGGTTACGAAGTAGTATTGGTAAACTCTAATCCGGCAACCATTATGACCGACCCCGGCATGGCCGATCACACCTACATTGAACCGTTGAACAATGAGCGTGTAGAGCAGATTATCGCCAAAGAACGCCCCGATGCCCTGTTGCCGAACCTCGGCGGGCAGACCGCATTGAATTTAGCCGAAAGCCTGCATGAAGAGGGTATTTTAGCCAAGTATAATGTGGAAATTATCGGCGTGGATATCGATGCTATCAAACGTGGCGAAGACCGTATTATATTTAAGGAAACCATGGCCGGTATCGGCGTGGATGTACCGGGTTCCTCGCCGGCGTTGTCGGTGGAAGAGGCCGAAAAAATTGCGGCCGACATGGGGTATCCGGTGGTGATTCGCCCTGCTTATACCATGGGCGGCACCGGCGGCGGTATTGCTTATAATGTGGACGAACTGCGTGAAATCGCCACCCGCGGCGTGGCCGCCAGCTTAATCGGGCAGGTGTTGATTGAAGAGTGCGTGATCGGCTGGGAAGAGCTGGAAGTGGAAGTGGTGCGGGATGCCAAAGGGCAGAAAATCAGCGTGTGCTTTATTGAAAACGTTGACCCGATGGGCGTGCATACCGGCGACAGTTTCTGCGTTGCCCCCATGCTTACGGTATCGAAGGCGTTGCAGGAACGTTTGCAGGATGTGGCCTGGCGCATTGTGGATGCCATCGGCGTAATCGGCGGCACTAACGTGCAGTTTGCCCATAATCGTGAAGACGACCGTTTAGTAGTGATTGAAATCAATCCGCGTACCAGCCGTTCGTCGGCGTTGGCATCTAAGGCGACCGGGTTCCCGATTGCGTTGGTTTCCTCTCGTTTGGCGGCCGGGTTGACGCTGGATGAAATTCCGTACTGGCGGGATGGCTCGCTGGAAAAATATACGCCGTGCGGCGATTATGTGGTGGTTAAGTTTGCCCGCTGGGCGTTTGAAAAATTCCCGCAGGCTAAAGACCATTTAGGTACTCAGATGCGTGCCGTGGGCGAAGTAATGAGCATTGGCGCCAACTTTAAAGAGGCGTTTCAAAAGGCGATCCGGTCGCTGGAAATTGGGCGTTACGGTTTAGGACTGGATGCCAAGATTGAAAAATTGTCGTTGGACGAATTACGCACCAAGCTGGCGATTCCGTGCAGCAAGCGTTATTTCTATATGTATGAGGCCATGAAAAAAGGCATGACGGTGGATGAGGTAAATAAACTTACCTATATTACCCGTTATTTTCTGGAACAAATTGCCGAATTGGTGGAATTTGAACTTAAGTTACAAAAGCAGTCCTGGAGCAGTCTGCCGGATGATATGCTGGTGGAAGCCAAAAAATCCGGCTTTGCCGACCGCTATTTAGCCAAGATGTTCAATGTGCCGGAAGCCAATGTGCGTTCCCGTCGTTTGGGATTAAAGGTAAAAGCGGTGTTCTGCAAAGTGCCGGTATCCGGCGTGGCGACGGATGAAGGTTACTACTATTCTACCTATGCCGATCGCATCAATGAAGCGGAAAAAACCGAAACTAAACGCCATAAGATTATGATTCTGGGCGGCGGACCGAACCGTATCGGGCAGGGGATCGAATTTGACTATACCTGCGTTCATGCCGCCTTTACTCTGCGGGACAATAATTATGAATCAATTATGGTGAACTGCAACCCCGAAACCGTTTCCACCGACTATGACACCAGTAATCGCCTGTACTTTGAACCGCTTACCGTGGAAGATGTGCTGGCAATTTATGAACTGGAACAGCCGGACGGCGTAATTGTACAGTTCGGCGGGCAGACTCCGCTGAATATTGCGCAGGAACTTAAGGACAGCGGCGTAAAGATTATCGGTACTCAGCCGGAAGGTATCCGTTTGGCGGAAGACCGTGAATATTTCCGGGATCGCATGATTGCGTTAAATATTCCACAGCCGGAATCCGGGTGTGCCCGTTCGCTGGAAGAAGCGGTGGCGTTAGGCCGCAAGATTGGGTATCCGGTAATGGTGCGTCCGTCGTTCGTATTGGGCGGGCGTGGGATGGAAGTTATTTATGATGAAGAACGTCTGATTAAATATGCGGTAGAGGCCATTCAGGTTTCTCCGGAATACCCGATGCTGGTGGATCGTTTCCTGGATAACGCTATTGAGTGTGAAGTTGATGCGGTGTCGGACGGCGAAACTACTTATGTAGCGTCGGTTATGGAACATATTGAATTGGCTGGTATTCACTCCGGCGACTCGGCTTGCACCATTCCGCCGGTTACGATCAGCAAGGAAAATCTGGCAATTATTGAAAAGTATGCGTCGTTAATCGCCACCGATTTGAAGGTGGACGGCATTATGAACGTGCAGTTTGCAATTTGCGATAACCGGGTATATATCATTGAAGCTAATCCACGTGCCTCCCGTACCGTGCCGATTGTGGCTAAGATTACCGGGGTGCCGCTGGCCAGAATTGCCACGCTGTTAATGCTGGGCAAGAAAATTGCCGACGTAAAAGATTTGTTAAAGATTACCAATCGTGGTTTTGTGGGGGCTAAAGAAGCGGTGTTCCCGTTTAACATGTTCCCGGAAGTTGACCCGATTTTAGGGCCGGAAATGCGTGCCACCGGCGAAGTTATGGGCGTGGCCGATAACTTTGGTTTGGCCTACTTTAAGGCCGAAGAAGCGGCCGGTTACAAGTTGCCGTTGTCCGGCACGGTGCTGGTTACGGTGCGGGAACGGGATCGCAAGTATCTGCTGCCGATTGTAAAAGAATTGGTGGACATGAACTTTAAGGTTGTGGCCACGGAAGGCACCAGCAAGTTCTTGACGGAAAACGGAGTAGCCAATACTTTGGTTAAAAAGTTGAGCGAAGGCCGCCCGAACATTGGCGATATGATTAAGAATCGTGAGGTTCAAATGATTATTAACACTCCGATTGGGCGGGACGGCATGGCGGATGACAGCTTTATCCGGATGATGGCGATTGGCAAAAAAGTGGCGTATGTTACCACTATTGCGGCGGCTTCGGCCAGCGTAAAAGGTATTCGGGCGGCGTTGAATGAAAATACGGAACCCAAATCGTTGCAGGAGTATCACGGCATGAAATAAGCCGCCGCAACTGAATTTTGAACTGAAAACAGCGTATAAGCTGTATTACCCGGCAAAGTTATAAACTCTGCCGGGTTTTTTATGTTTGGACTTGACATTTTTTACATTGCGTGTAATTTATTCTAAACGTTTTATTTTTAGGAGATAAGGTTATGAGTTCAAATTGGTGGGAACAGCCGGAATTGATAGAAGTGAACCGCTTGCCAATGCACTCCGGAATGCGGCCGGAGTCGGAGCAGGGTGGGGCAATAGCAAGTTTAAGTTTAAATGCTGAATGGCGGTTTAAGCTGTACGATTCGCCGCTGGACGTGCCGGAAACGGCTTGGCAGGCGGATGGTTGCGAGGCGGAAAAATGGCAGTCGACGGTGGTGCCAAGTAACTGGACGCTGGATAAAAATGTGGCGGATTTGCCGATTTATACGAATATCAACATGCCGTTTACCAATAATCCGCCGTATGTGCCGGAAAAAAATCCGACCGGAGTTTATCGCCGGGAATTCTCCGTGCCGGAAAATTGGCGGGAAAAACGGGTTATTCTGTATGTCGGCGGGGCGGAGAGTGCCATGCAGGTGTTTTGCAACGGTCAATTTGTCGGCCTGAGTAAAGACAGCCGGTTGCCGGCGGAGTTTGATTTAAGCGGGTTTTTAACCGCGGGAAAAAACACCTTGGCCTTAATGGTGGTGCGTTGGTCAGACGGCAGTTATGTGGAAGACCAGGACCATTGGTGGATGGCCGGAGTGTATCGGAAGGTGGAACTGTACGCAACCGCTAAAACTTATCTGGCCGATGTTTTTGCCGTCGGCGATTACGATTATAATAACCACAACGGTATTTTAACGGTGGAAACTCAAGTCGGCAGTCAGGATTTTAAGGCCGATAATGAGGCGGATTTCACGTTGCAGTTCAGCTTGCAGGATGGTGCCGGAAAGGAAGTTTGGCGTAATACTCAGACGGTCAGCCGGGAATTCAGGCGTGAAGAGTGGCGGAACAAAGTGCAGGTTGAGTTGCCGGGAATTGCGGCGTGGTCGGCGGAAACTCCTGATTTATATCGCTTAACGGTTAAGCTGTATTGCAATGGGGAGTGGCTGGATTGTCGCTCCTGTCGAGTCGGGTTCCGGCGGTTTGAAATTCGTAACCGGGAGTTGCTGATTAACGGCAAAATGGTTTATATCAAAGGCGTCAACCGGCATGAACATGATGAATTTACCGGCAAAGCCGTGTCCAAAGCCTCGATGGAGTTGGATATTAAGCTGATGAAGCAGTTTAATTTTAACGCCGTGCGTACCAGCCACTACCCGAACGATGAGTATTGGTATGATTTGTGCGACGAATACGGCATGTATGTAATTGACGAAGCCAATGTGGAGTCGCACGCTAATTATAACCGGTTATGCCGTGAGCCCCGCTGGCAACCGGCGTTTGTGTCCAGAGTGGAACGGATGGTAAGGCGGGATCGGAATCACGCCTGCATTTATGCGTGGTCGCTGTGTAATGAGTCCGGCGACGGCCCGCATCATGTGGCGGCGTCACGCATCGCTAAACGCTTGGACAACAGCCGGTTAATTCATCACGAGGGCGAAATTAAACGGGGCTTGGAAGAGTGGAGCAAGGCGGACTTTGAACGCAATCCGGCCGGATTGAACGATTTTGTGGATCCAATGTACCCGGAAATGAAACGCTTGCTGGAGTATGCGGCGCATCCGGAATTCGGTGAGCGGCCGTTTATCACTTGTGAATATTGTCATGCCATGGGCAATAGTTCGGGGTCATTAAGCGATTATTGGCGGGTGTTCCGGTCGCATCACGGCTTGCAGGGCGGCTTTATTTGGGACTGGGTGGATCAAGGTTTGGCCAAATACAGTGCCGACGGTAAAAAATACTGGGCATACGGCGGCGACTATGGCGAAAAAATTCATGATTTTGATTTTTGCTGTAACGGTATGGTTTTCCCGGATCGCACGGTGCATCCGGCCATGTATGAGTTTAAATATGTGGTTCAGCCGGTGCACACGGAATTGGCGGATGATTTAACGCTGAAAATTTTTAACGATTATGACTTCATCAATTTGTCGCATTTAAGCGGCCAATGGGAGTTGTTACGGAACGGTAAAACGGTGAAAACCGGCGATTTGCCGGAGTTAACGGCAGAGCCGAAAACGACTCAATTTTATCAGTTGCCGATTGCGGACAAAGAAAAATGTGCGGTCGGCGATGTGGTGAATCTTAATGTTTACTATCGGCTGAAAAAGGCGGCGGCATGGGCGGAGTCCGGTCATGTTATTGCCGGAGAACAGTTTGATGTTACCGGAACTTCAGCCAGCGTTGCCGCCACGGTTGCCGCAGAACTCCCCGCCGAAATGGTGAATGGCGAGGTTTGGCAGGTAGTGGCGAACGATAATGACAAGTTGGCGTTAAAATGGCGTAATCAACTGGTGATTAGTCAGATACCTGAACTTAATCTGTTCCGGGCCGGTACGGATAATGACGGAATTCGGGGTTGGAGCGGGCAGGAGTACAAGCCGTTGGGGTTGTGGCTTAAGGCCGGACTGGATAAGTTACAGCCGGCGTTAACTAAACATGAAGTTAAAGATAATTGCGTTTATACGGAATATAAATTTGACCTTGGCAGTTATAGTCGAACCATGTTGTTCTATGCCGATAAGGTGAAGTTCAGCTATAAATTCAAGCTGTCGGACAACTTGCCGTCGCTGGCGCGAGTGGGCGTGCTGGGCATAACGGCGCCGGGCTTTGAAAACGTATGTTATCTGGGGCGCGGGCCGCATGAGAACTATATTGACCGTAACGTAAGTGCGTTTGTCGGGCGGTATCAAAATACCGTAAACGGCATGTTTGTGCCGTATATTCTGCCGCAGGAAAACGGCAATCGCACCGATGTCCGTTTTTTTGAGCTGGATAACGGTAAAGTTCAGTTGCGTTTTACGGCGGACGGCCAAGTGTTTGAATTCGGTTGTTCACACTTTACGCCGCAGGATTTGTTTGCGGCGTTCCATAGTTGTGAATTGACGCCGCGTGCCGAAACCGTGTTTACCATAGATGTTAAACAGCGTGGACTCGGTTCCGGGTCGTGCGGGCCGCAAACACTGGAGCAATATCATGTGAATCCGGGCGAATATGAGCTTGATTTTGAGCTGTCGCTTACAGAAAACGCACAATAGAATGCAGTAAAACGCCTAAAGCGGCCGAGGTGAAAATTACCATCATAATGCTTAAAATTTTATAACGGATCATGATGATGGAATAGATTAAAATGGGCAGCATTTCCCAACGCATTTGGGGGGTGTTGCCCATAAATTTTTCTTCAAAATTATAAATTTTTGTCCATAAATAGTCAAACGGAATCTCGGCGGTTAATATAGACATGCCCAGACAGGCGGCAATGGCGGTAACAATCAAGGCCGCCGTAATCGGTTTTATGCCGAACATTAAACTGCGTACAATGTTGCTGTGCTGCCATTTATGATAAGAATGCACCGCCATGCTCATTAAGAAAAACGATGGAATCAGCAAGCCGGACGTCGCCAGAAAGCCACCCAAAATTCCACCTTGCTGATAACCGATAAAGGTGGCTAAATTCACGCCGATCGGGCCGGGGGTAACTTGAGATATCGCCAATAAATTTCCTAATTCGGTCAGCGTCATCCAGTGTCTGGCGTAAACCAGTTCATCAATATAAAACTGCAATAAACTGCTGCCGCCGCTTAAACATAAAAAACCAAAATAGATGAAGATTAGAAATAACCAAACAAAAATCATTGGTCGGCCTCCGGTTTGCCGGAAGATTCAGCTTCATACGCCGCCGGCGGCAGAGAACGGCAAATCACCATGCAGTATATTACGCCGAATGCTAAAGAACCGAAAATCAGCCAGGCCGGATTTACATGCCAAATCAAAACCGCCATTATCGCAACCAGAAATAAAGCAAACTGCACTTTGCATTTTACCGAACTGCGCCAGATTTGAGCTAAAGCCGCAATCATTAATCCGGTCATGGCGGTACGCACGCCTAAAAATGCGCCCTGCACCGCCCAGTGTTCCAAGGGGAGGGCTTGAAATCCCATGGCAATAATGGTGATTACTAAGAATGACGGCGTGGCAACTCCGCATAAAGCAACTAATGCTCCACGCCATCCGGCCACCCGATATCCGGCGTAGATTGCTACATTGCCGGCAGTTAAGCCCGGTACGGTTTGAATAATCGCCAGCATGTCGGACAGTTCATTATCCCGCAGCCAGTGGTGTTTTTTTACAAACACATCCTGTGCCACTAATAAAATGGCAAAACCGCCGCCAACCACAAACAGCGCAATTTTAAAGAATTCGTAAAAAAGAATCCATAATTTTTGATATAAAGTTTGAGATGATTCCATAATGCTGTTTAGTCGATAATGCAAAACCGGCTATATTGTTAATATTCAAAATTTTAAATTCTAAAAAGCACATAAACAAATGCAAGGTTTTCAGCGTAAAACTATGTTTTATGCCTGGTCGCTCCGGCATTAACCA
>CAZEHZ010000025.1:0-25311 GCA_964512385.1 uncultured Victivallaceae bacterium
TGACCGTGAACTTCATCGTTCATCAGCACTACCGGTGCCAGCCCGCAGGCACCCAGACAGGAAACGGTTTCCACGGTAAAGAGCAAATCGTCCGACGTGTTCTTTTCCGGAGTCAGCTTTAAGCGTTCATATATCGCATTCAGAATCCCGTGCGACTTCTTTACATGGCAGGCGGTACCGTCACACAAACGGAATACATACTTGCCTTTCGGCTTTAAAGCAAAGTGAGCATAAAAAGTGGCTACGCCGTATACTCTGGACGGCGGAACACCGATACTGTTCGCCACATAACTGATAATGTCCTTCGACAGGTACTTGTATACAGCCTGTACCTCTTGAAGAATGGGGATCAAGCGCGATTCGGAGTAGTTATTCTTCTCCAAAATCCGGTTTACTTCGACGAGATAATCTTTCATCGCCAAAGTTTTTTCCATTGTTTCCTGCATTGTGTAGTTCCTCTGTTCTTGTTTCTGTCCTTGATTAGGGACTTATTTAAAAAAACTCATGCTTTTTTATAAAAATAAATACCGGCCATGTTTCATAACTAATCTTGAATATAAGTTTGAACCATGACTGGCTTTTGATTTTATTCTTCTTCATCCATTTTTGCTTCACGCAGCTTGTCCAGCTTTACCGACAACACGGCCAGCCCGCCGGCAATCACTTCACGCTGTACCACCACGTTATCCGGTGCTTTTAAGCTGACGTTGGCAAAGTTCCAAATCCCCCACACGCCGCCCGCCACCAGCTGGTCCGCCACGGCCTGCGCATGTTCCGCCGGTACACAGATAATCCCCATATGCACATGCATACGATGTGTAAGCTCCGCAATTCTGGATACATCAAAAACTTCACGGTCATGAATCACCGTACCCACCTTGGCGGGGTCGGCGTCAAAAGCGGCCACAATCCGCAAGCCGTATTCCTCAAAACCCTCATACCCCAAAATCGCACTGCCCAGAGAACCGGCGCCCACCAGAACGGCCTCGCTGATATTATCCCAAGACAAAAATGTGCGAATCGATTCGATCAGCTCCACCACTTTATACCCCACGCCGGGCTGACCGGTTACGCCGGTAGACGCTAAATCTTTACGCACCACAATAGCTTCCAGATTCATATACCGGGCCAGCTCCGGGGTCGCCACTATTTCCACTCCGTCTTTTCTCATTTCATTGAGCTTATGCAGATATGTGGGCAACCGTCGAATCGTCGGCAACTTTTGAACCTTACTCATATTTTCACCATTGTTGGATTATTTGACACAGCTAATTCCAAGTTAAAGATATTTTTTTACTTAATGCCTTAGTTAATATAACATTACATAGGATAAAATGCAAATGGTGAATAGATACTTTTTTATCAAATAAATATTTTTTTGCTTTTCTATGTTGAAAAATTGTTGCGGCATGGTATCTTTATTAAAATGATAAATTGTAGTAATTTTTTAAGGATGGGATAACTATGGCTTTTGCAAGATGTGTGTTTTTCTCCAACGTGCTGGGTATGCACATGCCGATGAATATAATTTTACCGCAGCCGGATACGCAGCATATCGGCACGGCGACCGGCAAACGCAGCGAGTCCGGCAACTATAAGATTATGTATCTGCTCCACGGCATGAGCGACGACGAATCGATTTGGGGCCGCATGACCGCCATCGAACGCTATGCGCAGGGGCGTAATCTGATTGTGGTAATGCCGAATGCACACCGCTCGTATTATATGAATATGTATCAGGGCGGCCGCTATTGGGACTATATTTCCGAAGAGTTGCCGATGGTGGTGAATGACATGTTCCATGTGTCGGACAAACAGGAAGACCGCTTTGTATGCGGCTTGTCGATGGGCGGTTTCGGGGCGTTGCACTGGGCGTTAAAGCGGCCGGACATGTTCGCCGGGGCGTGCAGTCTGTCCGGCGTGGCGGATATTAAAAGATTCCACACCTATGTCGGTGAAGACCGCACGCATGAAATGGAACGCATCTTCGGCCCGCTGGACAAATTGAACGAGTCGGAAGACGATTTGTTTTATCTGGTACAGGAGTATTTGAAGCAGTCGAATCAGAAAACCAGATTTATGCAGATTTGCGGCACGGAAGACTTTTTATATCAGGACAATGTCAATTTCAGGGATTTTTGCCGCCAAAAATCGTTTAATTGTGAATATTTAGAGGAACCCGGCTCGCATACATGGGAGTTTTGGGATAAACATGTGCAAACGGCCATGACGTTTTTCGGTCTGTAAAGATGGATTTTTAACCGTTTTACGGTTTGGCTTTTTATATATAAGGAGTATATTACAAATTAATTATTATGTAATTATACTCCGGATAATCCGGTAAAAATTTTAGGAGACCGTCTGTAAATGAGCAACCCAGACAAGAAACTGTTAAAGGCGATGGTTACCGTACCGCGCCGCTGGTCGTCATTGCCGACCCTGGACTGGTATGTATTGCGGGAATTTTTAATAAAATTTTCCATTTTAATTTTAGTCTGCGCCATGCTGTTTGTGCTGGGCGATGTATTTAATGACTTATCCGATTTTCTGGAAAATGATGCCCCGCTTTCCGGCATGCTGACCTACTTTTTATTGCGGTTACCCGGCAATATCAGCTTTGTACTGCCCATCAGCGTACTGCTGGGGTGCATGTGGACAATGGCCATGTTCGGTAAGAATCTGGAGGTTACCGCCATGCGTGCCTCCGGTTTATCATTGATGCGTTGCGCCCGTTCAATATTTTTCATGGGGCTGGTGGTCAGCGTGGTGAATATTTATTTTAACGAAATTCTGGTGCCGGATTATAATGACCGTGCTCAAATTTTAAAAGCCAATTTATCCCGGGAAGACCTGAAAAAAACCGATTTGGATAAAGTGCTTACCTATAAAAGTATGGATCGCCGCCGCACTTGGCTGTTCCGCTCGTTTGACGATAACGGCGAACACCTGGGCGTAAGTGTGAAATTTTATCGGGAAGACAATACGATGGACAAATATTTGTCGGCCGAAAAAGCGGTATTTTCCCCCGACAAAGGGTGGTCGTTTTTTAACGGTACCGTTACCAAGTACAGCCGCGACGGTTTTATGCCCAAAAACCCCGAAGATTTTACCGAATTAACCCTTGCCATGACTGAAGTTCCGGAAGATCCGCACACTATTGAAACCTCGGTAAAAAGTGCCGAACTGCTGCCGTGCTGGACGATTTTAGAGATTATTATGAAAACCGAAAATATGGCGCAACGCTTAAAAGATAACTTCTGGACGCTGTTTTTTTATCGGTTGGCATTCCCTTGGGCCAGTTTTATTGCTGTATTCTTAGGCGTGCCGTTAGCTACTAAAAACGAACGCAGCGGAATTATGCTGGCGGTAATTTCCGCCGTAGTGGTAATTGTGGCTTATATTGTTATTTCTGAAGCCTTTAAATTGTTTGGTCGCCAAGGTATCATCAATCCGCTGATTGCCGGGTTCACCCCCACGCTGGCGTTTATTGTATACGGTTGGTGGAACGTACGCCGCAACCGGGTATAGGGTTTAGACAAATGAATCAGCATGATATTGCCGGGCCAAACCGTTTTCTGTTCAGCCGGGGCGAACGGGCGGAGATTTTAGACTTTGCCCGCTACTCTTTACAACGGGCCTTAGCCAATCTGCCGCTACCGATGCCGCCGGAGATTGCGGTGCTGAAGCAGAAAAGCGGTTGCTTTGTTACTCTGCTGGAGCTGGCTTCCGGCGGGATTCGGGGCTGTATGGGCAGTGTGCTTGGGGTGGAAATGCTGGGCAAGGCGTTACAGCGGCATGTTCTGAATGCGGCGTTTCAAACACCGGGATGCCCGCCGGTGGAGATGGCCGAACTGGACGAATTGAAAATTAAAGTGGAAGTGGTGAAAAATTTACAGCAAGCCGATTTTTCGGTTTGGCAGTGCGGCCGGCATGGGGCGGTGCTGGAGTATAAGAATTTCCGCTCGGCATTTCTGCCGCAGGTGGCGCAAAGTCAACAATGGCAGATGGCGGAGATGCTTGATGCGCTGGCCGCTAAATTGGGTCTGCCGCCGTCGGCATGGCAGTTGCCGGAAGCTAAGGTGGAGTGGTTTGAAACCGAAATTTTTATTGAAGAATAATTTTTATGAGTAATATGTATAAAATGGCGGAGTTCCGCCTGAATGCCGTAAAAAACGCCCGGCTGGGGGCGAATGTGGACAATATGCTGACCGGGGCGTTATGCCATGATTTGCAGATTGCCGAAGACGAGTTGCTGGATTACCGGATTCTGCGTAAAAGTGTGGACTCCCGCCGGGGGGCGCCGGAACTGATATATCAGCTGCTGATTCAAAGTACCGTTCCGATTGCGGGAGACAAAGTGGAACAGTTGGCCTCGGCCGATGCCGAAATGTTGCTTTCCGAGGCTAAACTGGATATTCCGGACGCCGCATCCGGGTTGCAGAATCCGTTGGTGGTGGGCAGTGGCCCGGCGGGGTTGTTTGCCGCATTGGTGCTGGCCAGATCCGGCGCCAGGCCGATTGTGCTGGACTGCGGTAAGGATGTGGAGTCCAGAGCGGCGGATATTGAGTTATTCCGGCAGGAGAAGATTTTTAATGAGCATAGTAATTATCTGCTGGGCGAAGGCGGAGCCGGCACGTTTTCCGATGGTAAATTATATACCAGAAATAAAGATGCCCGTTGCAGTTGGGTATTGAAAACTTTTGTGGAGCACGGGGCGGCACCGGAAACGCTGTATTTAAAGCGTCCGCACTTAGGCAGTAACCGTCTGCCGGGAATCGTCAGCAGTATGCGGCACGAGATAATCAAGCTGGGCGGCGAATTCCGATTCAGTTGCAATGTGGCGGATTTGCTGTATTTGCCCGGCGGCAGAATTGGCGGTGTACAGCTGGAAAACGGCGAAAAATTAACCGCTCCGGCGGTAATTTTAGCCTGCGGACTGGGCGGACGCACCTTAACCGCAAAAATGTTAAGCAGTGTGGAGTATGAATTAAAAAAGTTCCAAATCGGATCCCGCATTGAACATCCGCAAAAAATGGTGGACCAGCGGCAGTTCCGCATTGAAACCCGCCCCGAAACCCTGGGGGCGGCGGAGTATAATATGGTTAGCCCCGCCACCGGCGACCATTTAGGAGTAAGTACGTTCTGCATGTGTCCGGGGGGCGAAATTATTGCGGCGGCGGCGTATGACAAGCAGTTGTCCAGCAACGGCATGAGTAATTTTGAGCGTAATGGCGAATTTGCCAACAGCACGCTGGTTTGCACGCCGGATTTTAACTTTAACGACGGTTATGCGGCGTTGGAATTTTTAGCGGAACTGGGCAAAAAAACGTTTGCGGCCGGGGGCGGCGGCTATGCTTTTCCGGCTCAGGATGCGGCGGGATTTCTGCGGGGAGAAGCCTCGCTAAAACTGCGTAAAAGCAGTGTATGTTTTGGCTTACAGCCGTATGATTTAGGGCGGTTGCTGCCTAAAGAGGCGGTAAAGGCGATGCGGGCGGCGTTAAAAGAGTTTGACCGCAAATGGCCGGATTTTATCCGACAGGGAAAATTTGTGGGTATTGAGTCATATATATCGAGTCCGATTCGCTTTGTGCGGCGTCCGGACGGGCAGAGTTCATGGTCTAATTTGTACATTGCCGGAGAAGGTGCGGGCATGGCGGGCGGCATTATGTCGGCCGCAGTAGACGGCATTGATATGGCGCAAAAATTGTTGATAAATGGCATAAAATAATTATATGGAGGCAAGTATGAGTGAAAGAAAGGCAGAAATAATTCGCAATACCCGTGAGACGCAAATCTCGTTAGGGTTAAATCTGGACGGCAAAGGCGAAAGTAAAATAAATTGCCCAATCAAATTTATGAGCCACATGCTGGAGTTGTTTGCCCGGCACGGCCATTTTGATTTGGTTTGTGATATTCACGGCGATGTAGAGGTGGATTATCACCACACAATGGAGGATTTGGGGCTGGTATTAGGCGAGGCGATCGCCAAGGCCGCGGGCGATAAAAAAGGTATCCGGCGTTACGGCAATATGATGTTGCCGATGGATGAAGCGTTGGTTTTAATTGCGCTGGATTTATCCGGCCGGCCGTATCTGGTGTATGATGTTCAGCCGCCGGCGGCGCAGGTAAAGGATATTGATGTGCAGTTGTTTCACGAGTTTTTTCAGGCGTTGTGCGTAAAAGCCGGCTTGAACATGCACATAAAAATGTTGGCCGGTAAAGAGATACACCATGTTTTTGAAGCCATGTTCAAAGGCTTTGCCAAGGCGTTGGATACCGCCGTGTCCATTGACCCCCGTATCGACGGCGTATTGTCCACTAAAGGTTGTTTATAATTTAAATTGGTAAAAAAAATGAATAAAGTTTTATTGAATATATTGGCGTTGGCTGTAATCGCAGCGATGGGTTTCGGGTGTGCATTCACCGATAATTCGGCAAAATTGGCCGACAGCATTGAACTTTCGCCGTTGTTTGGCGAACATGCGGTGTTACAGCGGAATATGCCGGTGCCGGTGTGGGGCAGTGCCAAACCACGGACCCGGATTGTGGTATCCATTAACGGCAAGCAGGCAGAAACCGTGGCCAATACGCAGGGTGCGTTTGTGGTGCGGTTGCCTGATTTGACCGCCGGGGGGCCGTATGAATTAACCTTAAGCTGTCCGGAAGACGGTTCGGTTTTAGCGGTAAAAGATGTGTATGTGGGTGAAGTTTGGCTGGCCGGCGGTCAATCCAATATGGCTTGGCCGATGGCGAACATGAGAGATGTGGATTTAAATGACCCGGCGGTGGCCGATTTTCCACAAATCCGCTATTTTAAAGTGCCGTTGACCACTCAACCGGCTAAGGTTGAACATGTTGATGGCGAATGGGTAGTGGCTCAACCCGGCACAATCGGCCCCTGTACTGCGATCGGGTATTATTTTGCCCGTCAATTAAGTGAAAAACTGCAAGTCCCGGTCGGCATTGTACACTCCAACTGGGGCGGCACGATGGCGGAAGGCTGGATCAGTCGGCAGGGGCTGATGAGCCGGCCGGAATTTTCGCACAATCTGGCCGCCGATGTTGCGCAGAACTCCCCGAATTGGTGGCGGGATTATGAACAGAAATATGCGATGGATTGGATGTTTGAAGACCATCCGTCGGTAAATAAAAAGTTTGAAACCGCCATGCAGACGGCACAGGCGGAAATTTTAAATCAACCGCTGGGTCTGGAGAGCGGCTGGGCGGATTTAGACTGCAACACCGCCGACTGGACGCCGGCCAAAGTTCCCGGTTACTGGCCGGAAACGGCACCGGAATTTAATGTAAACGGCTCCATGTTCTTCCGTAATGAAATTGAAATTCCGTCCGGCTTGGCCAATAAGGAGCTGGAACTGCATTTAGGGGCGATTGATAAGATGGACACCACCTACTTTAACGGGGTGGAGGTAGGTGCAACCGGCGAATTATTCGGTGAAAAAACTTGGAATTTACTGCGGGTTTACCGCATTCCGGCCGAATTGGTGAAAGCCGGTAAAAACGTGATTGCGGTGCGGAACACCTCGCACATGTACGGCGCCGGGTTAACCGGCCCGGCAGAGGAGATGTACCTGGCCGCCGAAAACTGGAAAATGCCGATTCCCGCCGATAAATGGCTGGCGAAAATGGAACACAATTTAGGCAAAGTAGAGTCCACGCCATTCCCCGCCAGTATGTATATCCGTGGCATTCTGTTTGAAAACATGATTCGCCCGCTGTTGCCGCTGGCAATTCGCGGTGTAATCTGGTATCAAGGCGAATCCAATGCCGGAAATCCCTATAATTATCAAGCCCTTATGGAGTTGTTGATTAGCGACTGGCGGTATAATTTTGAACAACCGGCACTGCCGTTTTTGCAGGTACAGCTGGCCGGGTACGGGCCGGACGGCAACTGGCCGCAAATTCGTGAAGCTCAGCGTTTGGCGGCGCAGAACAGCGGCAATCTGCTGGCGACGGCCATTGATTTAGGTGAAGAAAATCAAATTCACCCGGCTCGTAAAAAAGAGGTGGCCGACCGTTTGGCGTTGTGTGCCTTAAAGCAGGCGTATAATCAGGATGTAGTGGCGCAGGGGCCCACGGTGGCGGCAAGTAATTTTAACGGCAATGTGGTGGAAATTAAGTTTGCCAATGCTGAAGGCGGCTTAACCACGTTAGACAAAGCTCTGCCGGGCGGCGTAACGGTGCCGGAGGCAAATGACTTGAAAGTGGAAATTCGGGGTGAAAGCTTGTTGGTAACGGCTCCGGAAGGAGTGGTAATCACGCAGGTAAATTATGCATGGGAACAGTGGCCGGCGGCGGCGAATCTGTGTAATCAGGCCGGCTTGCCGATGCTGCCGTTCCAAATCAAAAAATAGCAAAATCATATAAGCAAAATAGAGACCGAAAAATGCGTATGGGGCAGCTAAACGCATTTTAACACAACGGAAAACTTTGCTTATAAGTTCCGATTCCCCGAAAAGGTAAAGCCGTTAGGGGAGTCGGCGTGTTGATAAATTCGTGGTCTGCCTTTCATTACGTACTGGCGTATCGATGCGATAAAGCGAAATCGTTTGTACAGACAATCTACTTATCAGGACTCTAAAATAGTCGATAAGAAGAAAGTGATTAAACCCAATCATGCAGAAAACTAATGTAATGCGCCTTTTGGAGGCGGCGGAAATCGCTTATACGGCGTATGAATATGATATTTCCGACGGCGACGTAAGCGGAAAATCCGTAGCCGCTAAAATCGGCCTGCCGGAAGGACAGGTGTTTAAAACGCTGGTAACGGAATCATCCGCGCAGGAGAATTATGTGTTTGTGATTCCGGTATCCGACGAACTTAACTTAAAAAAAGCGGCGAAAGCGGCCGGAGTAAAGAGCATAGACTTGATTCCCGCCAAAAAATTATTGCCCTTAACCGGGTATATTCACGGCGGCTGCTCGCCGGTCGGCATGAAAAAGAGTCTGCCGACTTTTATTGACGAGTCCGCCATTTTATATGATTTTATTACGGTAAGCGGCGGCAAAATCGGCAGTAATCTGGGTGTAGCGCCCGAAGACCTGGCCGGTCTGCTGAACGCCGGTTTTTACGATTTACATTAGCCGATAATGCCAAACCGGCTATATTGTTGAGCATAGAACTATGTTTCACGCATGGTCGCTCCGGCAAAGTCTCCAGTGCATTATTGACTACATTAAGGGCAAAAAAGCCTGCATACGGTTTTAGTTATGCAGGCTTAGAATTTAGAATAACGTTATTTTAGTCGGCGTTTACGGCCTTGACCTTTTCAATCAACTTTTGATTACCGGTGTGATAGAGCTGCGGTCCGGAGTGGTTTTCGTTCGGGAAAATCTGATAGGATTTGTCATCCGATTCAGTCTCCGCCAGCATCGCCATGATTCCGCTGGGCAGGCAAACGTCATCCACCAGGCCGATGGTAACATACATTTCACAATCAATACGGCTGGCAAAGTTCACCATATCGAAATACTTTAAGGTTTCAACCACTTCCGGGTCAGTCGGTTGGCCGTTTTCATCCACGGTATACCAAACCGGCCAGCCGGCAAAGTTACGCCCGGTCAATTTATTGCTTAAATAACACATCCACGGTGCCTGCGGTGCGGCAAAGTTCACATCGTCATCCAATGCCGCCGCCACAATAGTCTGCGTGCCGCCCTGACTGCCGCCGCCGACAAACAAATTTTCGCCATCCCATTCCGGCAACGATTTCATATACTCCAGCGAACGTTTCACCCGTAAAAACATATTGGTAAAATAGCATTTATTGCGGTCGTTAATATCCCGCAAAAAATACCCGGCCAATTCGCCGTTGCCTAAATTCTGGTAATATTCCAGCGGCTGGCCGTTCAGAATCCCGTGAGCATTAATGCAGAGAGCCATAGCACCGGCTTCGGCAATGTCAAAATTCTTGGTCGAGTCATAAACCCCGGCGCCTTGATAGGTTACTACGGCGGGCAGTGATTTTGCTCCGGCATTTTTCGGCATTAAAAGATAGCCGGAAACCGGAACATCATCTACGCAGGAAACCTTAATATCATAACAAACCAGCGTATCAGCATACTTGGTTCCGGCCAATGAATACTCTACACGTTCAAGTTCCTTCAGCGGCACCTGATTCAGACGGTCGAGCTGAGCAGACCAGAACTGGTCAAAATCTTCCGGCCGGGCATCACTGCGCACAATTTCGCCCGGTTCCACCGCCGCACCCACTATTTTTACACTTAACGGCTGGCCGTCCTTATTATCTGGGTCCGGCAGAACAAAATTAAGCCGTACAAAGCCCGGACGATCCACCTCGGTAACATATATTGCCCCGTCTTTAGCGGTATAATTCAGACTCTCTTTCGCCGGATGCGCGGCGGTTGATTCGTTCCAGCTGGTTACTTCCAGCACGCCGTCTTTCACTTCGGCGTCCGGATCGGTAACGGTGATATTAAATATTAAAGACTCATTAACTTTATACTCTTTAGTGTCATCAAACTGCACATTAATCTGCGGTGCAGCATAGACGGTGGTCAACATAGCGGCGTAAACCGCAGCCAGCATACTGATTTTTCTCATACCCAAACCTTTCAAAATTATTGTTTATACGCATAAGTTATCACGGATAAATGAAAAATACAAGAGAAAGTCGTTTTTTTTCAAAAAAGTTTAAAAAAAATATTGTTTTTTTGCTATAGGGTTTTATATTTATATACAAGTTGTTTTGTGGGTTTGAACAATAAATAGCGCTTAAAAATTTTATCGATAAATTGCGGAGGATATTATGCAGAAAAAATTGGTGGGAATGCTACCGTCGGCAGTCGCAGTTGCGGCTGGATTAGTGATTTGTGCGGGGTGCCAGAGTCAAGAGGTTCTCGCCGATCGTAACTATCAGACTTCGCCGGATTCAGAAGTAGCACTGCCGGTGGAAGCTCCGGTGGATTTAGGTGCGGCGCCGGCGCCGGTGGAAACGGCTACGCTGGAAGTTGAAGAACAAGTTGATGTGGTTGCTCAGCCGGTAATTGAACCGGCCCCGATTAAAACTGCGCCCGCCAAACCCAAATACAAACCGTTTGTGGGTAAAAAGACCGGGCCGAGTGCCGCCAGCGTAAAAAGCTACGCCCCCGGCTCCACCTCTGCCCCCAAAAGCACCGCCAAAGCCGGCGATTTAAGTTACACGGTTAAAAAGAATGACACCTTGTCCGGCATTGCGTTCCGGCATGGTGTAAAGACTCGCGACTTGGCGGCGGTAAATAACATTGCGGTAAGCTCCACGCTGAAAATTGGCCAGAAACTGGCGATTCCGGCCGGCGGCAAAGCCGTGAAGAGCGCCCCGGCCACCGGTGCCAGGAAGAGTGCTTCCGCCCCGGCGGAAACCACGGCGGTAAAATCATCGGCCGCTAAAGCCGAACGCCCCGCCGACGGCGTGTATGTTGTACAGAAAAATGATGCGCTGTGGTTAATCGCCCGTCGTTTTGACACTACGGTGAAAAACTTGTGCGAACTTAATAATATCCCGGCGGACAAGCCGTTGCAGTTAGGCCAAAAAATTAAGTTGCCGGGGGCTTCCGCCACGGTAACGGCTCCTGCGGCTACGGCGACAACGGCAACATCTGCACCGTCTGCCACGGTAACAACGCCTGACACTCCGGTGGTTAATCCGGTAGTGGCCGTTACTCCGGCCACCGCTACTGCCGCCGGAACCGGCACGGTTGCCCCGACTGCGACGCTGGAACCCGCCGCCACCGGTACGGCGACAACTCCCGAAGTAACCTCGCCCACCACGCCGGATTTGGAAGTTAGCACCAATACCATGATGCTGGAACAGGATACCACCTTACAGAATTTCTGCCGGACGTATCGTTGGGCGGAAGATGAAATTCGCCGTTTGAATCCGGAACTCCCCGCCGATGGCGTGCTGAAAAAGAATCAGACTCTCATTGTTCCCGCCCTCTAAGCTGATGGCAGGTGCGTAACCAAAGTTGCATTTTTTACAATGCGGCAAAGTTGCGCAACAGTAGTTGTACAGTGGAATCGGCTTGGCACACCAAGCCTTCATCATAAGCCCGATGCGGTGCCGGAACCGGCGCTGAATCGGGCTTGTTCATCGTTTAAACAGGTAAGTTTATGCAGGTAAGTTTAATTATAGTGGCCGGCGGCAGCAGCTCCCGTTACGGCAATAACAACAAGTTGCTGGAAGATTTAAACGGCAAACCCGTATTCGTACACAGCATTGAGCGGTTAGGCGTGCTGGCGAACGAGATTATTATGCCGGTGGCCGCCGCATGGCGGACGGATTTTGAACAAGCCTTGCATACATATTGCCCGGTCGTGCCGGTTCGTTTGGTGCCGGGTGGCGAAACCAGAGCAGAGTCGGTATGGAACGCCCTGCAGCAAGTATCCGCTTCCGCCGAGTTGGTGGCGGTACATGATGCGGCCCGCCCTTTGGCCACGGCCGAACTGTTCGACCAGCTTATTAGGGCGGCAAAGCGTTCCGGCGCCGCAATTCCGGGCAAGCATGTAGTTGACACGATCAAGCAGACGGATGCGTCCGGAATGGTGATAAAAACGCTTAACCGTGCCGAGTTGATGGCCGTGGAAACGCCGCAGGTTTTTAACGCCGCCGCCTTAATTGCCGCCTATCGCACGCTGGGCAATCATTTGTCGCAGGCGACCGACGACGCTCAAATTATGGAACTTGCCGGGCATGCGGTTTTCATCCTGCCCAACCCGCAGCCCAATCGAAAATTAACTTTTGCCGATGATTTGACCCTGCTGGCGGAGATGCTGTAAGCCGTCGCCCTTTGGCCACAATCACAATTACCAATCTTACAACCGCACCAACGCCGATAAAACTTTTACGGCGGTTTTCTGCCGACTTTTCGTCATCGGGAAAAAACCGCCGCTATTTGAGTTGCTATTTGCAGTTATCAGGCCAAATCGTACTTGCCTGCCAGTTTTTTCAGGGCGGCAATCTGACGGTCGCTCAAGGTTTTTCCGCCGGTGTACTGTTCTTCCAGCGACTTGAAAAAGGCTTGGTCGTCATATACCCGCCGTCCCTGTTTCACCGGTTCCGTCCACGTGGTTACGCCTTTCAGCTTAGCCAGTAAATCGGCCACTTCCTGCTGATTAGCGGCGGCATCGGCCGGAACATTGGCGGCTTCCTGAATCTTTAATTTTTCCGCCACCAACTCATAACTGCTTAACTGTTCACGATACTTTACCGCCATCTTGCGCAGAACATCCAACTGTTTGTCGGACAACACCTTGCCGGACTCCGCCTGACTTTCCAGCGAACCGAAGAATTTCTTTTCATCAAAACTGCGTCCACGGCGGCTTACCGGCTCATCCCACTTCACTTTACCGAACGCCGCAAAGATATCGGCGTACAGATTTTCACCGGTGGTCTTACCGGCGTTCTGGGCTTTTTCCCGCACGGCGGCGGCCTTTTCCCGTGCCGCCGTCAACTCGTCGGTGGCTCCTATTTTTTCGGCGGTTGCGCTCAAATCCGGCAACTCGTCCTCATATTTGGCGGCCAGTTCCAGCAAACTGACAAACTGCTTTAAAGACAACCGGTTGCTGTCGGTATACTTTTTGGCGATGGAGTCATAAAATTTCTTATCGTCATACACTTTACGCCCGGCCTTAACCGGAGCGTTCCATTTAACATTTTTCAATAAATCCAGCAGTACGACCGATTTGTCGGCATCCACCGCACCGGCGGCCTTCGCCTCACTAAGCCACGGGGTAAACTGATCGTAAAAAGTGTGCAACATGTTAGTCCACTTAATTTTACCATCTTCCACCTCATCGAGTTTCTGTTCCATGCCGCGGGTAAAATCCACCTGAAACAGTTTGGGGAGAGCGGCAATTAAAAAGTCGTTCACCTGAAAGCCGAGTTCAGAGGGCAACAGCGAATTTTTCTCCCGCACCACGTAATTTCGGGCCTGAATGGTCTTTAAAATAGTGGCGTAAGTGGACGGGCGGCCGATGCCGTTTTCTTCCAGCTCCTTAATCAGGCTGGCTTCGGTATAGCGTGGCGGCGGCTCGGTAAACTTTTGCTCGTCAAGAATATTTTCGGCCTGACACGGTTCCTGTTCCTTAAGCGACGCCAACCGGTTCATATGTTCGGCGGCTTCCTCTTTTTTATTGTCCGGGAACACGGCTAAAAAGCCGGGGAACACGGTAATCTGGGCATTGGCCCGGAACTGATACTCCTGCTTGGAGCCGGCGGTTTTGCACACATCCACCGCCAACTGCTTAAGTTTAGCCGGCGCCATCTGACTGGCCACAAAACGTTTCCAGATCAGTGAATACAATTTCAGCTGTGCGCTGTCTAAAACTCCGGCCAGACTTTCCGGCGTGCGGTTGACGTCGGTCGGGCGGATAGCTTCGTGAGCCTCCTGCGCCAAGCCCTTGCTTTTAAAGTAGTTAAACTTAGCCGGGCAGTACTCTTTACCATAATTTCCGGCAATAAATTCGGCGGCGGCCATCTGCGCTTCTTTGGCGATATTCACCGAGTCGGTACGCATATAGGTAATCAAACCCACCGTTTCGCCGTTTTTGCCCAAATCCACGCCTTCATAGAGTTGCTGGGCGTAGCGCATGGTGGCACTGGCGGAAAAGTGCAGCTGACTGTTGGCAAACTGCTGTAAAGTACTGGTGGTAAACGGCGGCTGAGCCGCTCTTGAGCGGTTGTTCACGGTAATTGCGCTGACGGCAAACGGATTTTTATCGTTCAAATCGGCCAATACTTTACGGGCGGTGTCGGCATTAGGAATTTCGCAGTCCTTACCGTTGATTTTAAACAACTTGGCCGAAAATTCCGCTCCGTTCGCTCCCTTAAAGTCGGCTTGAATATTCCAGTATTCCTGCGGTTCAAAGGCTTGAATCGCCCGTTCCCGTTCCACCACTAAGCGCAACGCCACACTCTGCACCCGCCCGGCGCTGATGCCGCGGGCAATGCGGGACCATAACAGCGGACTGACTTGATAGCCCACAATGCGGTCCAGCACTCGCCGGGCCTGCTGCGCATCCACCAAATCCATATTGATGACGGAGCTGTTTTCCAACGCCCGTTCAATGGCCTGCCGGGTAATTTCATGAAAAGTAACCCGCTTAAAGTCGCCCTTAAAGTCGTTCTTTAACACTTCCGACAAATGCCAGGCGATGGCCTCTCCTTCACGGTCCGGGTCCGGCGCCAGATAGACTTCGGTTGCTTTTTTTACGGCACTGCGTAAATCGGCCACCACTTTTTTACTGCGTGAATTGTCGGTATACATCGGTGCAAAATTATTCTGCACATCCACACCGAAACTGCGTTCGGGCAAATCCCGTACATGCCCCATCGAGGCCATGATTTTATAGTCTGCGCCCAGCATGCGGCTGATGGTTCTGGCCTTAGTGGGAGATTCTACGATTAAAAGTTTTTTACTCACTTCAATTTTCTTTCCTGTATCACATTGATGAAAAAATTATATTCATTATTTACGTTGCCCCTATTTTGCCATTCTGTCAAGTCCAAATATGTAAAAAAGCGCAAAATTCGTGTTTTATATGGTTGTATTGCACCGTTCATGCGATTATATTAGTCCAACATTAAAATATTTTGACGAGTAAAAAGAGGTGATTTTATGAACGTTTTTAAACGCATTTTCCCTTTATCGGCGGTGTTTGGGGCGCTGGCGATGCTGGCAAGCGGGTGTTCGATTTTAATTGAACCGGAGGCACGCCCCACCCAAATGACCGTGGAGGAACTGGAGTATAAAATGGAAGACGCTATGGACCCGAACGGCGTTTACCGCAATGCATTCAGCTATGCGCAGGAGTCCATCACCAAATTGTCCACCTGGTATTCATCGGCCGACATGATTGTACGCACCTACTATAAGAAAGACGATACCGAACTGGGTAAATTCCGCATTGAATATCTGCTGGATAACAAGGCCGTTTCCGGCATCATTTATAAAGACGGCAAGGCGCAGATTATTGACTACGGCGCCAAAAAGATTTATTTGATGAGTGATGAAGAAAATCGAAAAATGGTGCTGTTGGTACAGTTGGGTCAGCCGGACGCCACCTACAGCGATACCTTTCCGGTAATTGACCTGTTTGAATGCACGGTGAATAACGTGGATTATTACTGGATGCGGTGTTATTTTAATGCCGATAAATCCGGCCATCCGTATGACGTTTTTGTGAATAAAGAGACCTTTTTGACCAAGCGGATTCAGTTAAACAGCTTAAGCACCGGCGAATATTCCGCCGTGATAGACGAATACGCAACTTATGAAACCGTTACCGTGCCGGACGTCTTTACCGTGGATAATGACGGCATTACGCAGACTTGCGATTTGATTCGCTATAACCTGAACGTGGCATTGCCGGATTCGATTTTTGAAGCCCCGGACGACTTTAAAGTTATCCAGCGGTAACAGGAATATTGTTATGAAAATCTACATTTTTGCCGACTTGGAAGGCTGTTCCGGCGTTAGCGGCGAAGCTTATGTGAACGGTAATTTTGCCGCCGCCGGTGCCGGGTTGATGCTGCACGATATTAACACTTGCGTCGAGGCCTGTTTCGCCGCCGGTGCCGATTCTGTGGTAGTGCGGGACGGTCATGGGTCGGGCGTCAATTTCCGCAGTGCGGACTTAGATGAGCGTGCCGCATTGGTGCAGGGTGCGGTTCCCGGCGTGCGTTTCCCCGGTTGCGATGCGGCCGACGGGATGATTTTATTGGGCTATCATGCCATGGCCGGCACGATGGCGGCGGTGCTGGAACATTCGTACAGCAGTCGCACCATTCAGAATCTGTATCTGAACGGCCGGAGAATCGGCGAAATCGGTATGGATGCCGCCATCGCCGGAGAACATAATATCCCCGTTCTGTTAGTTACCGGCGACGATAAAGCCTGTGCCGAAGCAAAGGATTTTCTGCCGCAGGTGGAGACTTGCTGTGTAAAACAGGCGTTTGCCGCCCATGCCGCACTATGCAAACCTTTGGCCGAATGCCGCAAGGCGTTGATGCTGGCGGTAAAACAGGCGATTCGCCGGATCGATGAAATTAAGCCGGTGAAAACGCCCTATCCCTGCACGGTAAGGTGGGAGAATACCGAACGCACGCCAATTCCATTGCCCGGCAACGGCGTAAAGGTGATTGACGGGCGGACGTTTGAACGCACCGGCGGAAATCTGGAGCAGGTGTTTCTGGCATGAGTGAAAAAACGGCAATCGAATTATTTACCGAAAAACCCCGCACTTATAATTGCCCCCAATGCGTGGTAATCGGTTGCGGACGGCCGGATTTGGCCGAAAGTATGGCGTTTATGCACTGCGGCCGGGCTCCGGAAGGGCGTTGCGGGGCGTTGTTTGCCGCCTTAAGTCTGGTACCGGAAAGTCGGCATGAACAGGTGCGGCGGGAGTTTGCGGCCGCCACCGGCAGTGAATTTTGTTTAACGATAAAACAGGAGTTTCGGACGTCGTGTCAAGTCTGTGTGGCTAAGGCGGCGGATTTAGTCAATAACTAGTCGATAATGCAAAAGGGTGTGAAAAATGTTAGGAAAAGTATCGGGATTGATTGCCGCCGGGTGTTGTCTGGCGGGGGCGCTGTATGGCGCAGATGTGGTTAAAAACCGGCCGGATTTACGGGATAAACTCTTAAATGCCCGTACCGTGCAGATTGGTAATGACGAGTATTTTGCCAACGGCCGCTCGCCCCGCAGTGTGGTGGACGAATTGCGGGTAAATGATTTTGAAGCAGTATACTTTTTTGTAACAACCCCTTATGGTGCCGACAAAGCGTTGATTCAAGCCCTGCATGACCAGGATATCCCCGCCGCCGCCATGTTGCTGCCCAGCTGGATTTATCCGTCGGCGGCCACGCTGGACCAGTATCTGCCCTCCGGCTGGCGGGCGTGGAAAGAGGAGTACACCGTACCGGTCAGCGATATCCGCATCGGCTATGTCTACCCGGAATATAATACCTGGTACAAGAAATACATTCGTGAACTGCTCTCTTTTGGTTTTGACGGTTTCACTTTTGCCGAAGTCCATTTTGCCAATTACGACGGATTGCTGAAGAATCCCGTTAATTTTGGCGACGTTTCCCCCGGCTTTCAGGCCGCATTTAAAGAGGCCACCGGCAATACCGAATTCCCGGATTTTAAAAATCCGCAGAGTCCCAACTATTTTAAACGGAATACCAAATTGTTTAAGGCGTTGATTGAATACCGGGTTAAGGTAATCAACGACTTTTATAATGACATTGTCAATGCTCCGGACGGCTTGCGTGCCGCCTATCCCGATATCGTTTTTGCCACCTGGACCTTGGGCGACAGCTCATCGGACGGCTTAAAGAAAATGCGCCTCTGGGAGGGCAATGACGTTGAATCCATGGTTCGGCTGGTGCAGCCAGATTTGCATATTGTGCAGACGCACTGGCCGGATTGGTTGAACCCGGCACTGCCGGCCGACTATGCCAAAACGTATAAGCCATTTTTTCAGGCGGCCAAAAAAGCCAAACCGGATGTAAAAATCGGTATGCAGGCCGACTTCTGTTCTCGCGGCATTATCCGCCGTACCCCGGAATATCGTGAAAAGTATTATGAAACCTGCAAAAAGTTAGGCATTGACACCACTACTTATTACGTGTTTCACCTGCGCTGGGAAATTTATAACGACGCCCCGGTGTTAAAAGAAATTCGTTTGGATAATAATACCGTCCGCCTGGTTTTTGACCAGTATCTTAGCAAGGATTCCGCCGAAAAAATGCTGAATCGCCAACTGCAGACCGCCGACGGCGCCAAGTGGAACATTGAACAAACAACGTGGGACGGCAACACTATTATCTGCAAATTTGCCGATAATAAGCTCCCCGCCCCCGAAACTCAAGTCTCTATAGACGTTTCCGGCGTGGCGGATGAGCCGTCAATCCGTTGGGATTATTCCAACATCGAACCCCTCCCCAAAGGGCCGCAAAATACGATTCCGGACAACACAATTTCAACTTTGATTATTCAACCGGAATTATAACGCAATATAGTTGATAATGCAAAAAACGGTGATCTTGGATTACCCAAAATCACCGTTCGCATTATCTGCTGTTTTAACCACTTCTATTTGCGTGGCGGTGTATTAACCTTCATAATCTCACGGGTTTTTTGGAAAACGGCGAACATGGGCGGCACAAAAGCTACGCCGACTAAGGTGGCGATAAGCATCCCCCAGAAGGTAGTCGTTCCGATAACACGTCGACTTTCCGCCCCGGCACCGGTGGCGAACAGCAGAGGTAAAACGCCGATAATAAAGCTCCATGCGGTCATTAAAACGGCTCGATACCGGTAATTGGCGCCGTTTAAAGCGGCCTTGGCGATGGACTTGCCCATGGCACGTTCCTGCATAGAAAATTCCACCATAAGAATGGTACTTTTGGCACACAGGCCGATTAACATAATCAAGCCGAGCTGAGCATAAATATCCAGCAGCATACCGTTAAAATACAACGCCGCCGCCCCGCCTAACGAGGCAAATGCCACCGACAGAATAACCGGCAACGGAATTGTCCACGACTCGTACTGCGCCACTAAGAACAAATAGCCGAAAATCACGGCCAGCGTCATCAGCATAACGATTCGACCGTCATTATTGCGTTCCTGATAGCTCATATCGGTCCAGCTTACGGCGTAATTGCGGTCAAAATCTTGAGCTATAAGGTTTTCAATGCCGTCCATAATCTTAGCGGTGGAAGCACCGGGCATGGGGATTACGGTAATTGCGGCGGACATATTCTGATTAAAGCGTTCGATTTTGCGGGCGCCGAGCATGGCACGGGTTTTGGCCACGGCGGTCATCGGCACCATCTGGCCGTAGTCGTTCTGGATTTGCAGTTCTTCCAGCGCATTCAGCGTGGAGCGTTCGTCGCCGTCGAGCTGCAGTTGCACCTTAAACGAGTAGCCGTACAAGTTAAAATCGTTCACATACAAGCGAGCCAAATTACTCTGTAACGATGTAAAAATGCGGCTGACCGGCACGCCTAAGGCCTCGGCCTTCTGGCGGTCGATATCCAAAAACAACTGCGGAGTACGGGCATTAAAGCCGCTGAACGCATACATTACTTCCGGCATAACTTGTTTATTATTAAGCATGCCCAGCATTTTACCCATTTGAATTTCAAACTCCTGCGGGGAGTCGTTGCCGGTAGTACGCAAGGCAAATGTTACGCCGCCGGTTACGCCCAGCCCCATAATTGCCGGGGGCTGGAACACACGCACAATGCCTTGGGGCAGATTATTGCCGGCGGCCATAATGCGGTCTCGAATCGCATGGATAGAGAGTTCCGGGGTTTTACGCAAATCCCAGTCATCCAGAGTAACAATGGCAAAGCCGAGGTTTTCGCTGGCGCCGCTCATAATTGAGTACCCGGCCACGGTCAAAACCTCTCTAACGCCGGAGACATTATTGGTTAGATGGCTGAACTCCTGCATGGCGTCAATCATACGGGGCAGCGAGGCGCCGGGGGGGAGTTCCACTTCGCACATCAGCACGCCTTTATCTTCATCGGGCAGAAAACCGCCCTTAAGATTGTTCAATAAAAAGTAGTTGGCGGCCAGCACAGCGGCAATCATGATAAACGTCAGATAAAAGCGCCGAATCATAAAGCCGGAAAACCCCATGTAGCGGCGTTTGCTAAAGTTTAATGACGCATCAAACCAGCGGAACAGAATAAACTTTTTCCGGTTATTCATCCGGCTGGCGGGGCGGAGAATTAAGGCACACAAGGCCGGACTCAGCGTTAAAGCGTTAAAGGCCGAGATGCACAACGCCACACACATAGTAACGGCAAACTGCATATAAATCGTACCCACAATGCCGCCGTAAAAGCCGATTGGCGCATAGATAGCGGCGGACACCAGCGTAGCGGCTAAAACCGGGCCGGTAATCTGCTTCATACTTTTGCTGGTGGCGTCCGGCGGCGACAATTTTTCGTCGGCAATAATACGCATGGTGTTTTCCACCACCACAATAGCGTTGTCCACCAGCGAGCCGATTACCAGAATCAACCCGAACAGCGTCAATACGTTAATCGAGTACCCCAGTAACGCCATGCAGAAAAACGTGCCTAACAGCGAAACCGGAATCGCCAACGCCGGTACCACGGTGGCTCGCCAGTCCTGCAAAAAGATGTAGGTAATGCCGACCACCAGCAATAAGGTGATAACTAATGTAATGGCGATTTCCTTAACATTCACCATAATATAGTGAGTAGGGTCATACGAGATGGCGGCGGAAACACCGGCGGGGAAACGGGTTTTCAAATCAGAAAGCAACGCATTGGCATCACGAACCAGATTTACGGCGTTGGCGCCGTCCTGACGGTAAATAGCCATTGCCACGCAGGATTCGCCGTTAAAGAAGCCTTCATCGGTATAGCGTTCGGCGCCTAATTCCAGCCGGGCGATGTCGGATAGCCGGATCTGCTCGCCGTTGCCGGTGGTGGCGATAACGATTTCGGCAAATTCGTCGGCGGTTTTCAAGCGGCCGGTGGTATCGATTTTCAGTTGCAGATACGGGCTAGACTTTTCGCCGCCCAGTGTGCCGGCGGCCGCCGGGATATTCTGCGAATTAATCTTGCCGATAATCATTTCCGGCGACAATTTCAGGGCCGACATTTTTAACGGGTCCAGCCAGATTCGCATACTGTAATTACGTTCGCCCAGAATTTCCACATAGCCCATGCCGGAGAGTCGGGCAAACGGGTCTTTTACGTTCATCCGCACATAATTGGCCAGTTCCAGCATAGAAAGTTCCGTTTCGTCAGTACGGAAAACGTATACCCCCACCATGTCGGTGGACTGTTTTTTAGTGGTAACGCCAATCTGTTTAACGGTTTCCGGCAATTGAGCCTCGGCACGTTGAACGGCGTTCTGCACGTTCACCTGCGCAATATCGGAATTGACGCCGGGTTTAAACGTTAAGGTTAAGGTGTAGTTGCCGTTATTATCGCTTTCAGACTTAAAATAGAGCAGATTTTCAATCCCGTTCACCTGTTCTTCAATTACGCTGGCCACGGTTTCGGCAATCACCTGCGAGGTAGCCCCCGGATACATGGCGGTTACTTTTACCGTTGGCGGGGCGATTTCCGGATATTCGGCAATCGGCAGCTTAAACAGGCAAATTATTCCCACTAAAGCGGTTACGATGGAGATAACAAAGGCGAATTTGGGGCGTCGAATAAAAATTTCCGCAAACATCGCTTACCTGCCTTTTCCGGTTTTAGTCATAAATTCGGCCACCGTAACCGGCGTTACTTTGCCGCCTGGAGTCGCCTTATGCGTGCCGTCCACAATTACGGTTTCGCCGCTGTTTAAGCCGGATAAGATGATTTGCTTATCGGCCGCCAGTTCGCCCAGTGTTACCACCCGGCGTTCCACCTGATTGGCGGAATTTACCACATACACGCAGTAGCCGTCTTTCTCTGTAACCAGTGCCGACGGCGTAACCGCCGGGCGAGCATCATCATAACGTTCAGACAATAAAACCGTTACAAAGCCGCCGGGTAACAACGCCAAATCTTTATTGGCAAAAGTCGCCCATACGGTAATGGTGTTGGTGGTGGCGTTTACCTTATTATCAATCAAGCTGATGCTGGCTTCTTCGGCATAAATGGAGTCATCGGCCAGTTGGATTCGCACAATGGCCCGGTTGCAGATATCCGTCAGTCCGCCGAGTTTACGGAAGGCACGTTCACTTAAGCTGAAGCGTACATAAATCGGCGCAATCATTTCGATATCGGTCAACGCTCCGGCGGCGGGGGCAATCAAGTTGCCGCAGGTAAAGGTGCTTTTACCGATTCGTCCGGTTATCGGGGCATGAATCTGCGTGTAAGACAAATTATTTTCCGCATCGGTCAATAACGCGTCAATCTGCTTAATCTGCGCTTTGGCCGAATCAATTTCCAATAACGCTTTATCAAAGGTGGAAACTGACACGGCGTTACGCTCCAGCAACGCCTCGTTCCGCTTAAATTCCGTATCGGCATAACGCAAGGCGGCCGAGAGGTTTTCCCGCTGAGCTTTCAGCGAATTTACCGCCGCCAAATAGGTGGTGTCTTCAATTTCATACAGCAAGTCCCCGGCGTTCACCATACTGCCTTCGGTAAAATTTATTTTGCGTAACTCCCCGGTGATACGTGGCATAACCGCCACCCGATTGATGGATTCCACCGCCCCCACATAGCGCTTCGGCGTAGTTTCGGTAACACTTGCCACCAAATCCACCACTACCTGCGGCGCATTCTCTCCCGTCATCTCGGCAGCACGCCCGACCCCGGACACCAGCAATCCGGCCAAAACCAAAAGGCCGCCGGAGATTTTTACCAATTTCATGCTTTTACTCCATATTTGTTATTTTCATCTGAATAATAGTTCTATTGCGAACTATTTAATATACCATGAAAATTTTGAAAAACAAATGTTTTTGCAAGGAAACATCATTGATTTTTTTGTAATACACGTTACATTAAGGATAAATAACGGGGTGTGCCGTGCAAAAAACAAGAGGTAATAAATGATGGAAAACCACGATTTGGCCGATGAAATGACGTTAAATATCTATATAATCAGCCGGCTTACGCATAACTATTATGCCCGTGAGTTGAAAAAAATGCAACTTACCATGGGGCAGTTCCCGTTTATTATGAAAATTGCCGAAAATGACGGCATATCGCAGGAAAAACTCTCTACATTACTGATGATCAGTAAAAGTACCACCGCCGTTTTTGTTCAGCAGCTACTGAACGCCGGCCTGATTACCCGTGAGGTGGACAGCCAGGATCGCCGCAATTTTAAACTCCATGCCACCGGCAAAGCCTTGGAGTTAATGCCGAAAATCCATCAGGTGATCAATACTTGCCACCAAAAAATTACCGCCGACCTTACCCCGATTGAACGGGACATTTTGCGAAATTTATTACAAAAGGTTCGCAATAGAACCGAATTAGCACTGTAGCTATCCCCCGGTGGCCGAGAAATTTCACTCGACTAATCAGTCGATTATGCAAAAGGTGATTTTGGTTGTAGACAAGGCGGCAAGTAGAGCGAAGTGTACTTTAGTACATGAGCGGCGCCGCCAACGCAGTATACGACCAAAAGCACCGGAGCGCTTCAGGCATTAAACATAGTTCAACGCTCAAAACCTTGCATTTGTTTATGCGGTTTTTATGATTTAAGTTTTTATTATTAACGATATAGCCGGTTTTGCATAATCGACTGATCAATGTATTCTGGCAATGCACTCCGGCGGCATGGTTCTGACGGGGGCGCGTTTATACTCTACATCCGCCGGGCCGAACAGCATTATATAGCCTAACGAATATCCGGCCGGAATGTCCAGCATATTCAATAACTCCGGCATATAATCGTCAATCAACCACTTGGCCAGTCCACACCATAACGTGCCGACATTCATACTGTTGGCGTACAATTCAAAATAACTTAACGCAATAATCGGGTCTATAGTACGGCACGGCGTCTCGTCCGGGCAGGAGACCGCCAGCAGATGCGGCGCATTCCGAAAAATCGGGTTAATCCCCTTTTGCAGTGCATTTTTCATCGCCAAAAACTTCACGGCTCCGGCGGGAATTTCCGGCATTTCAAATGCGTTCAACAATTTTTCAGCCGAAAGCCGTCTGATTTCATCCATTTTTTTCACGTCATCCACCACCGAAAATTTCAGCGTTCGGCTGTTCACTCCGGTGGGCGAATACGGCAACATGCCGACCAATTTATCCAACGTGTCTTTTTCCAAATTTTCCGCTTTAAAAATTCGGCAACTCCGCCGCATTCTAATTAGATTCAGCAACTCATCATCCTTTGCCCTCCGCCCGTCCGCCGGGCAATCCTTCGCCCCGACGCCCTCCACCGTTACCGCCCCAGTGGGGCAAACACACATGCAATGCTGACAATGAAAGCACCGTTCCGCGGCATCTTCCACCGCCATCGGCCCATTTTCCCCCATCGTCAACGCCCGCCTCGAGCAAACCTTTACGCACTCCCCGCAATCCACGCAAATATTCCGGTCAAAATCTATCGTCCACATATCAACCTCCATTTTTATTTCACCTGTAAAATACCGCCAAACTCACCAAAAATCCAGAGAAACTCCACATTTTTTCAACTTTTCTTTCATTTTCCATTTGCTTTTTTCCGATTTCATGGCATATTAAACAGTGTTGACAATTTAAGATGTGCGCTCGTAGCTCAATTGGATAGAGCGTCTGGCTACGGACCAGAAGGTTAGGGGTTCAAGTCCCT
>CAZEHZ010000026.1:0-24781 GCA_964512385.1 uncultured Victivallaceae bacterium
AATAACTCCAACGCCACCCGATAAGAGTTTTCGGCACTGTTGTACATGTCGGCGGCATCGCTGTGCAAAGAGCGCAAATCCTCGTATGAAATATCCTCCTCTGCGTCCGCCGCATCCGCCACACAAGCCATCTCCATCGCCGTTTCCATCGCCGAATGTCCGCCGGCCAAATGCTCCTCGATCACCTGCAACAATGGGTTGGTGCGAATCAAGGTTACCGCCGACAGCAAAATCAGCACACCGAACACACTGAGAAAAAACACCATCATCGCCATATTTAATGTAGGGTGTTTCTGCCAGAATTTCGTCCACTTATATACCCGCCCGTCCGAATATGCGGCCACCGGTTTATTATCCCGGAAGCTGTGAATATCGGCAATCAAATCCGCCACACTGCGATAGCGATCCTCCTGATTCTTATTCATACACTTACGGCAGACCGCATCCAGTTCATACGGAATATTCCGCTTGGGCGCCCGTTTCCGGGCCGGAACTACATCGGCGGCGGCGGCCTTCTGCAAAATTTCATCTAAAGACAACTCCACCGGGAACGGCGACCTCGTCCAGGTCAGCATACAATACAGAATAGTTCCCAGGGCATAAATGTCGGTACGTTCATCCACCTCATCGCCCAAACCGATGGCTTGTTCCGGCGCCATAAATGCCGGTGTACCCTGCAAAACGCCGTCCATAGTGTCAAACGGGGTATGATGTTCGCCGGTAACGATTTGGGCAATCTCGCTATTTAAGTCTATTTTTTGCCCTAACGTGGCGTTGTCCCGCTCCGCCCGGTATTTGGCCAAGCCCCAATCCATTACCAGCACTTCACCGAACGCCCCCAGCATAATATTGGCCGGTTTAATGTCTCGATGCAGTACGCCTTTACTGTGGGCAAAACTTACCGCGTTACAGATGTTCAGAAAAATATCCAGAAACGCATTCAGCGTATATTTATTCATATACTCCGGATCACGATTTTCCAGTTTCTTGAGTACACTGCGCAGATTTTCGCCCTCCACCAGCTTCATGCTGAAGTAGGCTCCGGCGTCATTCAACACGCCAATCTGGTAAATCGGCACTACGTTCGGGTGGTCAATCTGGGCAGTGGTGCGGGCCTCCCGAATCAAACCGTCGATATATTTGGTGTTATTCCGGTAGGCCGGGCGCAGAACCTTCATGGCAATCATGCGGTTTAAATGGGTGTCCTGCACGGCAAAAACCGTGCCAAGGCCGCCTAAGCCCAGCGTTTGAGCTTCTGGAAATTCAGAAAAATTATTCTGCGGCTTAAGGTGCAGAATATCACGCAACTCCTCCGGCGACAATACTTGTTCAGTACCGCCGCCGGATTGATTCACATCCAACGTAACATCGTCATTGCGCGACAAATCGGGCGCCGGATCCAGAATATTCATCCGCTTGTAACCTGCATTTTTATTATTTGCGCTGTTGCTTTTCCAGTGCTTTTATCCGGCTAAACAACTGCTTTACATTTTCAATATAATCAACATATAATTCGACATCGGCACTGCGCTTTACCAACGGAACCGGCGTGGAGTTTTCCACCGTAAAATCGGCCGGGAACAAGGCGACTCTGGCCTCTTGACGGCTGTTTAAGTCAAACGTTTCCACATTTACCACCACACCGGCCAGTTCGCCCTGTTTGGTCAGGATAAAGTCGCCGACTTCCGCTTTCAGTTCGCTGTTGTTGCGGTTGGTGGAGTTACGCACAAACATGTACGGTTCATTCTTCACCGCATCCATCGACACCCGCTGTTCCAGTGCGGCGGACTCCGTACCCAGCGCACCTTTATGGAACAAGTATAAGTCCTGCAAGCCACGTTCCCGCAGTTTTTCCGCATCAATTACCGACAGAGCGTTACTGCTGCTGGCATTAACCTCCACCAGTGCCACCCGCGGATCAAAATTACAGGAGAAGATGTTTCTGGCTACGTACAACTTGTCGCCGCCGGCCGCCGGATTAGCGGCGTACTGCAACTCATACACGCTGGAAAATGCGGTATTGGAACCGGTTAAATCCGCCAACGTCAACATTTCGCCCGCCAGAAAACGGCGGTCGCCGATTTGTATTTCCGGCAGATAGAATTTCAATTTGCCCACATGGTCCAGCAACGCCCGGCGGTCAGCCACCTTTATATTCAACTCCCGTACCGACTTGGCGTAATGGTCAAACACATTGCTCTTTAAATCCGCTTCCGCCTTAGCCAGCTGTTGCTGTACGTTGGCAAGTTCCACCTTATTGGTATTTACAGTGCCCTGCAGAGTGGCCACCTGCTCCTTAGCCTGGCCGAGTTCCACCTCTTTTACCTTCAGGCCTTTGATTTCCTGCTTGGCGTCCGACAATTCGCCCACGGCTTTTTTCACCACATTCTGCATGCCGGAAAGTTGTTTGTTGGATTCCGCCAGTTTTATATCCCGTTCATTAACCGCTTTACGGCTTAAGTCCAGTTGACCGCGGGTCTCCGCCAGCTCTTTTTCGGTGGCGGAAAGTTTACCGTTGGCGAACGAGAGTTCCAGCTGTGCCTTTTTAATCTGGTCTTGAAAATCGGCCAGTTCTTTACCGGTCTTAGCCAGTTCGGTTTTTGTCTTAGTTAAAGCGGCCACCTGTTCTTCCAGTTCGGTTTGTGCCAGTTGGAGTTGCTTTTCGGTCTGCAGTAAGTTGCCCTGAGCGGCCAGCAATGCCCGCTCTTTTTCGGTCAAGGCATTAGCGTCGGCCAGAGCTTTGGCTCTAACTTTATCCAGCTCTTCACGAGTGGCGGTTAAGCCGGCGGTACTGATTTCGGCCTGATTTTTATAGTATTGCAAATCCTCATTATTGCCTTCGGCCTCCACCTTAAGCTGAGCGTAACGCCGGGCGGAGTCAATCAACTCCTGCTGTAATTCGGCGGCGGTTTTTTCGCCGATGGTGTTGCGGTCCAGTTGTGCCTGTTTTTCCAAAGCCTCCATTTTCACCAGATTGTCGGCCAAATTCTTATTTATGGCGTCCAGCATGGCGGCCTCTTCGTCAGACAATAAACGGGAGCGGCGTAATTCCGCCAGCCGCTGTTTTACCTCCAGCAGCTCCCGGTTCTGATTTTCCAACTGCATACTCAATTCGCTGATGGTATACTCCGGCCCGGCACTGCCGGACACGCCCTGCTGCGGACCCTCCAGCCCCAGTATCAGAGTCATCATCGACAGCACAATGAAGTCGCAGATAACAATTAAAATTGGTTTATTGTTCACTTTGCATCTCCTGCCGCTTAATTAGTTGTTGTTTTCGCTCAAGAGTTTGCGCTTGGCCGGATAAAGCAGCGCCACATGCAGAAACACGCTGGAGACAATCCCGATTAAAGTGGTTGAATACGCAATTAACAAACTTGATTCCCGACTGAAGCTGATCACCATAAAACTGGCTACCGTGCCGAACAAGCCGGAATAGAGCGGCAGGTCAAAAAATATCCCCGCATTGTCCAGCCGTTTCAGTTTGGCGGCCGCATTGCCGGCCTGCTTCATTATCCCCTTGGTGATGATAATGGTAATGCCGAAAATAAATACCTGCAAACTGATCATGGCCGCAAAAATACAGAACACAATAAAGCCGATAAACTCTTTATGCGATGCCACACTCCGTCCGCTGTCCGCCGCCACCTGCCCCATCACCTGTGCGGTGTCGGCCGGATTATTCACAAAAATGCTATGCACCGACGGCATAAAGCGGTAGCAGGAGTACAACCCTGCAAAGACTACGGCGGTGGACACCACGGCGACAATTACTCCAGAAACAACCGAACTCGTTTTACTCATTTTATTTCACCAATATTTCTGCGTTATGGGTTCGACTCCGGGCTGTTCCCGCCTGGCCGAACCGCAATTTATATTATGTTTATTATATTACTGCGTTATTAAAGTACATTACATTACGTGATTATTCAAGTTCTATCCGTAAAAAATTCTCCTGTCTGCTTGCAATATTTATATTATAGGTCTAAATTAAATAGACAACACTTTATTGTGTACAGATTTGGCAGAAAATGAAAAATCAACAAATTTTCCGGCTTCAGCATAAAGTTGACCCCGGAAAGTGCTAAAAGGCAAGGATAGAGAAATGAGCAACAAGCAGTACAAAATTGCCGTGCTTCCCGGCGACGGCACCGGCCCGGAGGTTGTGGCCGAAGGTTTAAAGGTGGTGGACGCCGCCGCAAAGAAATTCGGCTTCAGCGTAGACCGCACTCCGTTTAACTGGGGCGGCGAACACTATTTGGCCACCGGCGAAGTGCTTCCCGCCGACGCCGCCGAAACTTTAAAGAAATTTGACGCCGTATTCTTAGGCGCCATCGGCCACCCGAAAGTTAAACCGGGCGTGCTGGAAAAAGGCATCCTGCTTAAACTGCGCTTCGACTTAGACCAGTATATCAACCTGCGCCCGGTAAAGCTCTACCCCGGCGTGGAAACTCCGCTGGCCAACAAGAAGCCCGAAGATATTGACTATGTGGTAGTGCGTGAAAATACCGGCGGGATTTACACCGGCGTCGGCGGCGTTACCATGAAGGGGACGAAGGACGAAATCGCCATTCAGTCTATGGTTTATAACCGCATGCAGGTGGAACGTGCCATCCGTTTTGCGTTTGAAACCGCCCGTAAACGCCATCAGGATGCGCCGTGGCGCGGACTCTCTGAAGAAGACATCAAGGCCGGTAAAATCGGTCAGGTTACCCTGTGCGGCAAAACCAACGTGCTGACCTTTGTGTTTGACCTGTGGGAACGCACCTTCTATGAAGTGGCTAAGGAATATGAAGATATTAAGACCGCCTACTGCCATGTAGACGCCACCTGCATGTGGATGGTGAAGAACCCCGAATGGTTCGACGTTATCGTAACCTGCAACATCTTCGGCGACATCATCACCGACTTGGGCGCTATGACGCAGGGCGGCATGGGCGTTTCCGCCGGCGGCAATATCAATCCGCAAGGCGTAAGCATGTTTGAACCCATCGGCGGCTCGGCTCCTAAATATACCGGTCTGGGCGTAATCAACCCGGTGGCGGCGATTCTGGCCGGCGCCATGATGCTGGACTTTTTGGGCGAAACCGCCGCGGCTAAAGCGATCGAAAAAAGCGTGGAATTTGTTACCTCGCAGAAAATGAAGTCGCAGGCGGCGGGCAGGATGGGGTACTCCACCAGCGAAGTCGGCGACTTGGTTGTGGCAAATCTCTAATTTGATTTTTACAGCTTAGGGATATATAAAAATGACGGAATACACCGGAAAATTCAGCGGCGCATTCCGTCATTTTGTCCAAAAGTACGCCTCCGGCTACTGTGCGGAGGCGATGTCGGAAACGGTTCTTGAAGAGCTGCTGCAGATCGGCGGAAACGCCGGGGCGGGTAAACCGGTGCAGATGATAAAACAGTCTAAAGGCACTACGGCGTTTGTTACCGAATTAAGTAACGGCGAACGGGTGTTTGTTAAACTTACCAACAGCTACAACTTCAAGCGTCGTTTCCGGCAGTTATTGGCGGTGCCGCGCCCGTTACGGGTGTTGCGCACCACGTTGTTTTTAGAAAATCTTGGGGTGAAGGTGCCGGAGATTCGACTGGTTACCCCCGTTCAGCGAAACTGGGGAAAATTGCAGATGGTGGTGAATGCCGCCATGCCGCAACCCATGACTATGGCGGAACAGGCCGACTGGGTGTTTACGCCGGAGGTATTCCCGGAGTTTTGCCGGAAAATGGCGAATCTGGTGGACTTGATTCATCGGCATAATCTGGTGCATGGCGACTTGAAAATGCAGAATATTCTGTTGCGGCAAATTGACGGCCAGCCGGAATTAGGCTTGTTTGATTTTGACGGCAGCCGGTTTTTCCGGCATAAAATACCGGCCAGACGGCGGGCGAAAGAGTATGCCAGAGTAGTTACCAGTTTAGCCAAAATCGCCGGAAAATCTAAGCCGGAACTAACGGCAAAGGCGATTTGGGAACAGCTTGCCATGTATGTGCAAGATGATGTGGCGCAAGATTTTCTGAACTTTTATATGGATAAGATTTCCGGGCATAAAGAACGCTACCCGGAAAAAGTTTTGCCGGAGTAAAAATGGTTGCCGATATTGAACAACTGAAGTTTGCCGTTAATTATACTTTTAAAAATCGGGCGTTAATGCGCGAGGCGGTTACGCATAGGTCTTATGCCGCCGAAGCCCAGTTGAAATATGATAATCAACGGTTGGAGTTTTTGGGCGACGCCGTGCTGGAGATTATTTTAACTGAATATATTTTTCATAAATATCCCACGTCCACCGAAGGGGTGATGACGAAAATGCGGTCGGCACTGGCACAGCAGGAGACACTGGCCGGGTTTGCCCGCTGTTTGAATCTGGGCAGTTTTCTGCTGATGGGGCATGGCGAACGGCTGGCCGGCGGCGATGACCGGGATTCGACATTGTGCGATTTGTTTGAGTCGATTCTGGGCGGGATTTATCTGGACGGCGGCTTGGATGAAGCCCGGAAGTTTGTGCTGTTCAGCGTGGAACACTCCTGCCCGGAGCCGCATTTGGTACTGGTGAAGCTGAACCCGAAAGGGACACTGCAGGAGTACGCTCAGCACAAATGGGGCGCACCGCCGGTGTATAAACTGGTGGAAAGTTTCGGGCCGGACCACGCCAGAACGTTTATTTGTGAGGTTTCGGCGCAAAATTTTACCGCTCAGGGTCAGGGCGGCAGCCGCCGTTTGGCGGAGAGCGATGCGGCCAAGAATCTGATTGAGATTATTGCGGATACCGACGAGTCGGTAAATAACTTTTTTTAAACAGCCAAAAGGGGTAAGAGTATGGCGGTAAATTGCGGAAAACCAAGGATTTTAATTGTAGGGGCAAACCCGTCGTGGCAAAAGACGCTGGTGTTTGATGAATTTACCGCTAAACAGGTAAATCGGGCAGAAAGTATGCACATTTTTGCCTCCGGCAAGGGGATTAACGCCGCACGAGCCGTCGCCACCTGGCATCAGGCTGAATGCAAGGTTTTACAGTTTGCCGGCGGCGACAACGGCCGGGATTTGGTGGTGAGACTGCAAGCCGATGATATTAAACATGTTACCGTAAAAACACAGTCGCCCACCCGAATGTGCACCACTTGTCTGGACAAAATGGGGAATATGACCGAACTGATTGAACCGGCAGAGCCGCCATCGACAGACGAAATTGATAAGTTTTTGGCTTTTTTTCACGAAATGGCCGGAGATTTTGACGGTATTCTAATTTGCGGCACCGCTCCGGGGAAAAATAATTCGGAGTTCTATGAGCTTTTGGCCAATGAATTAGCCTACGTAAAATGCCCCGTTCTGGCCGACGGCAACGCCAATATGCGCCCGTTGCTGGAGTCCGGCCATGTGAGCGCCGTTAAAATTAACCGGGAGGAACTGGCTACGCTCGTTCCCAATGAGCCAAATGTGGAAACGGCACTGAAAAAACTCTGCATCGATTACGATTTGAACTTCGCCGCCGTTACCGATGAGGCGGCGCCCGCATATCTGGCCACGCCGCAAAATTTTTGGCGGTATACGTTGCCGAAACTCGAAAAAGTGGTTAATCCCCTGGGGTCCGGCGATACCTGCAATGCGGTTCTGCTTACCGAAGTTTTGCGGGGTTGCGCCGTTGAACTGGCGTTTAAGGCCGCTTTAGCGGCGGCATCGGCAAATTGTTTAACACTGTTTTGCGGCCATTTTCCGGTGGCGAATGCAGCGGAAATTTATTCAGAAATCATTATGGAGCAAGGAGAATAGCAAATGGAAGATGCCGAAATGTATTATAAGGATGACGCGGGCAAAAAGGACGAAAATAAAAAACAGTTTGGTAAAGGTTGCCTGGCCGGGGGGTGCATCGGCGCGGCGTGCTGTATTGTAGTAATGTTTTTTATGCCGCTGATTTTTTTAAGCTGTATGGTTACTACCATGAAAGATGAGATAAAGACCATGACGTCCAAACCGGCGGAAAAGTCCGTCTTGCCGCAAATCGGCGTCATTCCGCTGGATGGCGTAATTACGTTGCGGAGCAGTGATGCCGGACTGTTTGCCGACAATTCCGGCATTATCGCCGCCGAAGATGTGTGCAGTACGCTGGACAGCGCATTGGAGGATGAACAAATTCATGCCGTTATTCTTCAGCTCAACTCCCCCGGCGGCGAGGTGGTGGCGACCGATATGATTTATAACAAGATTCTGGAACTGCGCAAGAACGGCAAACCCGTTATCGCCTGTATGGAAGTATCGGCGGCCAGCGGCGGTTATTATATTGCGGCGGCATGCGATTATATTGTGGCGCATAAATTTACCACCACCGGCAGTATCGGGGTGATTATGGGCGGCATAAAGTATTACGACTTGTTTAAAAAGATTGGCTTGGCGGAGGAAAATTTCACCTCCGGCGTTAATAAAGCCATGCTCTCCGGCGGCAGTCCCACTACTCCGGAAGCGGCGGCCATTGCCAACGACATGGTGCAGGCGGTGTATCTGGGTTTTGCGCAGGCGGTGTCCACCGGCCGTAATATTCCGCTGGAAAAGATTGTAAATGGTCCGATTGGCGACGGCCGCATATTCTTAGGTGAAGAAGCGTTAAAAGTCGGTTTGGTGGATGAGCTTGGCGGCATGAAAAATGCCGAAAAACAGGCCGCCAGAGCCGCTAAACTGCCGGACGGCGAGTACGAAGTGGTTTGGTATCATAACGACCCGGAATGGCGACAGCTTTTAGACGAAATCCTGAAAATTTCGGCACAACAACCCGCTGTAAGCGTGGAGTTGCCGGGTACGACTCCGGCCGCAAAACTGTTGCAGAATTCCAATGCAAAATTATTTTATCTGATGCGTTAATTATATTTAAGGTTTAAGGAGAACGGGAATATGGCAATGTTGGGAACGGCGCTTACCGCCGGTGCGGTAAAAGTAATGATGCTCGGTGCGGGGGAACTGGGCAAAGAGGTGGTGATTGAACTACAGCGTTTAGGGGTGGAGGTGATTGCCGTGGATCGGTATCCGAACGCCCCCGGAATGCAGGTGGCGCATCGCAGTCACACCATAAATATGCTGGACGGTCTGGAGTTGCGGCGGGTGGCGGAACTGGAAAAACCGGATTATATTGTGCCGGAAGTCGAAGCCATCGCCACCGGAACTTTGCTGGAACTGGAAAAAGAGGGCTACAACGTTGTTCCTTGCGCCAGAGCCGCATATTTGACGATGAATCGGGAGGGCATTCGCCGCTTGGCCGCCGAAGAACTCCAGATTCCCACATCGCCATATCGCTTTGCCGCCACATATAACGAGTTTAAAGATGCGGTGGCGGCGGTCGGCATTCCGTGTGTGGTTAAGCCGATTATGAGCTCCAGCGGCCACGGCCAAAGCACCATTAAGTCGGCCGATATGGTCGATGCGGCGTGGGAGTGCGCCCAAACCGGCGGTCGAGCCGGCGCCGGAAAGGTGATTGTAGAGGGTTTTGTAAATTTTGATTATGAAATTACACTGCTTACGGTTCAGCACAACGGCCACACCACGTTCTTAAATCCGATTGGCCATCGTCAGGAATCCGGCGATTATCGGGAGTCGTGGCAGCCGCAGGCGATGAGCGACGCGGCGTTAAAACAGGCGCAGGATATTGCCGGAAAAATTACTAAAGCCTTGGGCGGCAACGGCATCTTTGGGGTGGAGTTGTTTGTGCAGGGCGATAAGGTGATTTTTTCCGAAGTGTCGCCCCGCCCGCATGACACCGGCATGGTAACGATGATTTCGCAGGATTTATCCGAATTTGCTCTGCATGCCAGAGCAATTTTAGGGTTGCCGATTCCTAACGTGGCGTTTCACGGGCCGTCGGCCAGCGTAGCGGTGGTGGCGGATGGCGTTTCCCATAACGTGCGGTTCGGCAATCTGACGCAGGTACTGGCCGAACCCGATACGTCTATGCGGATTTTCGGTAAAGGTGAAGTGAGCGGTCATCGCCGGGTGGCGGTACTGCTGGCTCGTGACGAGTCGGTAGAGGCCGCCAAAGCCAAGGCTCTGCGGGCGGCGGCTAAGCTGGACGTGATTCTTTGAGTGCCATTTGGAGCAAAAGCCGTTTCCGGCGGTTCCAAGCGTGCCGCCGGGAATATTTTCTGCACTATTTTACCGCCAACGCCAAACACGCCGTGCCTGACTCCGCCGAGTTTGCCGAAGTTTGGCAACTTAAGCAGTTGGTGCCGTTGGAGTGGTATTTTTACCGCCTGTTCCGCCAAACTCTCCATAACGTATGGCAGAACGGTCGAGTCGGGGCGGAGTCGCCGTATGCCGTACTGCATCGTGAACTTTGGCGGCAGTGGTCTGTAGACCGCATCAACCATCAGGCGGAATTTCAAGAAGTCTATTATGGGGAAATTACGCTTCCGGCCGCTATGCAAATCGGCGAAGCTCTGTTGACTCAGTATCTTAAGACATTCAAGCATAGTGAATTAGCCAAATTTATCGGCAAAAATCATCAGGTTTTACCCTTGGCGTTACCATTAAGTTTTCCGTTAAACGGCACTCAGATTTACCTGTCGCCGTGGGGAGCGTCTTATGCGGAGGACGGGTATCGGCTTAGTTTTTTATCCGGGGTGGACAATCCGTTGGATGCCGTGCTGGGGCAGTTTTATCTGCTTATGCAATTCGGGGCGGCGCCGGATAAAACCACGGTGGATTTTTATGACCTCCATACCGGCAACCGCCGTATTTGTCCGCCGGAAGAGTTGAATTTTACCGCGGCGGTGGAGCGTATTGAGTTGGAGTCGTTACAAATGACCGCCGAAATTCCGCCCGATATCATCGCCTCGCAAGCCTATTTTGCCTTAGCCAAACATCCGGAACATTGTGCGGCGTGCCGTTTCCGGCAACTCTGCCAAACCCGGTAGCATGGCACCAGTAAAAACACGCCAGCCCAGTCTGCCCGGCCAACCCAAGTGGGGGTTATTTGGTGCGTTTTACCGCCACAAACTCCCGATGCCCCATCCGTCCCTCTGCCACTTTAGTGAACATTCCTGACATATCCGGGTGGAGTTTGTCAAATTTTTCAAAGGTATAATCCCGCATAATCACCACGTCGGCCGGCGTTACGTTTTTAAGATATTCGTAATTGCCCAACACCGGGTACATGGTTTTCAAATGCCCCCGCAACGGCTTGTCATACAGATAATAAACGGAATCCCGACGGGAGTTTTCACAAGATAGAATATACTTCAAATCGTCATGGTCCACCTCGATATTATAAAGAAAGGCCCGCCCCTGCAAACGCTCCGCTTCGGCCTGATGCACAAACTCCGCCGCCGTTTCCCGCAAATTGATAATCGGATACATCACGCCGCTCCAAATCAGCATCGCCGCCGCTCCGCTTACCGCCATGCGGCCAAATATCCGGGTCGGCTCCCACACCTTAAACCGCCATGCCGCCAACCCGATTACCGGAATTAAAAGATAATTCCAGAACGCATTGTCCGCCGCCGGAGCGATAAAATACACAATCCACGGCGTAATCAATGCACCGGCCAGACCGCCGACAATCGCCGTCATCCCCAATAAATAAAACAGTTTATCCACATATTTACGCCAGCTGAAATTGGTCAATACCATGAATCCGTAGGCCGCCGTCAACGCTAACGCCGGCATTACCAAGGTGATATAACGCAAATGACTGCTGTCCGGTATACTGATGATGATAACCGGCAGCAGATACCAGCCGCATAAAAACCGCAGCCATTCGGCGTCTTTCCCCCGGTCGGAGCGAAACGCAAACAGCTTTTTGCCGCAGACCACCCAGACCGCCAAGCCCAAAGGATAGCACAAAACATAAGAGCCAACGGCATTAGTGAAGTAATATAAATTTTTCTGCCCGTCCTGAAACCGGTCGCCAATCTGCCATGCATACATTAAGTTAAGCAACTCCTGCCCGCCCTGACGATAAATTATTCCGTAGGCCGCCGCCGCACAAAAAACACTGATTACACCCCCAACGACACCCCAGGCGAAAAACGCCTTCCAGCGTTGCTGAAACGCCAGCATTCCGGCCAGCGCCGTCCCCGTCATGACCAACCCGATTGGACCGCGCATAAAAAACGCCGCAATCAGCAATAAGCCGATAACTATATTATCCTTAACTGTTTGAGATTTTTTACTTTGTAGCCATGCAATGGTGATGGTGGCCGCCGCCACGGTGATATCCAGAGAAAAACAACGGACTACGCCGATAAACTCCGGCGTAAAATACAGCATCACCACGGCCATTAAGCCGCAGTACGGCCGAATTTTTTCGCCCAACAGATACGTCATGCTGAACAGATAGCCCGCCAGCAGTAATGACGGCAACGCCAAACTCCAAGCATTTACCCACCGCCCGCCAAAGGTGCTTAAATACGATAAATAAATATACGGCACCGTGTAGTCCGCATATGGACTGCCGTTGATCGTCGGGAAAAATCCAATGGGATATTTGGCTAACTCCTGCATCATTAAGGCAAAACGCACATCAATCCGCAAAACCTCCGCACCCGGCAGATTTATGGATAACAAAATAAACGATATCCAAAACACTCCCCATGCAGGATGTTTTACCGCCCAGCCAGCCAATTTCCCCATTCGCAAAACCCTTTTTTATTGCAACACAAATAAAAAGTAACGCTTGAATTTTTTAAAGTTTTCCGCATTCCGTTCGCCGCTGAAGTATTTAAAATTCAACTTCTTCAGCCGTTTGGCAAAGAACATGTTGGCAATGAAGGAAACAATTTTGAACGAGATGGGATAATTACCTTTTAACGCATCAAACACCAAGTCTTTAGACGGAATTGCCACCTGCTGTAAAACTTCATCCACCAGCTGCAGATTCGGCGCCGTATTATCCGTAATATCTTCTTCGGTAAGCACCTTAAACGGCGACTTTTCCAATGCCTCCTGGAATCGGCTTAAGCGATGCCCGCCACCCAATGGGCTGGAGCCTTCGGCTGGAATCCGGAAAAAGTCGGCGATAACCACTACGCCATTGTCATTTAAATAGCGTTTCATATTGTCGAATGCAGAGTCTAATTTTATATACTGAAAACTTTCGCTGAACAAAATACAGTCATATTTCTTTTTTATATCCAGTGCTTCAAACGTGCTTTCATACAACTGCCCCCGCCCGGAGAGCGAGTTTTTAGTGGCGTCAGACAGCGAGTCCGAGGGCGATACACAATCGACCTGATACCCGCAGTCCAGCAGAATCGAGGCATTATGCCCGGTACCGCACCCCACGTCCAGAATTGTCTTAACCCCGGCAGGAATATGACTCTTTAAAAATTCGGTATAATTTTGTTGTGCCTTTGGCAAATTTGCCAAATCGACTTCCATCTCCGGCGTCCAATAGCCATAATGCAAATGTTCGGTTTTCAAAAAATATTGCCCCATTATACTGGCGATCCGCAAACCTATGTCTTGAAAATCCAAATTGGCATCGCGTCTGATATTGCGCTTTACTGTCATTGTAGATCCTTATTTTTAAATGAATAATTGTGGTTAATATACCATGAATATTTCTGATTGCAAGGTTGACAATACTTTATAGCGAAAAATAATGGAGAAGACTATGACTGCTGTGTTTCGCAAAACCCCGGATCAACTCAAAGCATTACGTTTATTGGGCGGTTCGGCTAAGAATATTTTACTGTATGGCGGCTCCAGATCCGGCAAAACGTTCATCACCATATATGCCTTGCTCTACCGGGCACTGCATGCGCCGGGGAGCCGACACGCCGTACTCCGGTTCCGTGCCAACGCCGTGCGTCAAAGCGTGGTTAATGACACTCTGCCGCAGGTGTGCCGCCGCTGTTTCCCGCAATTAAGCTATCAGTTTAATAAACAGGACATGTTTATCAAGCTGCCCAATTCATCGGAAATCTGGTTTTGCGGGCTGGACTCCAACGAACGGGCCGAGAAGATTTTAGGCCGCGAATTTGCCACGCTATATTTTAATGAGTGTTCCGAAATTGACTATGACAGCGTCCTTTTAGCCCAGACCCGTCTGGCGCAGCGCACCAAACTGCGTAACCGGGCGTTTTTTGACTGCAACCCCGCCGGCAAATCACACTGGTCATATCAACTTTTTGTACGTAAAACCGATCCCGTCTCCGGCGTTCGCCTGCCCCGCCCGGAGCTTTATTCGTGCATGATGATGAACCCCGCCGGCAATCGTGCCAATCTGCCGCCCGGATATATTGAAGACACGCTGGCCACCTTGTCCTACCGCCAGCGGGAACGCTTTTTAGAAGGACGCTTTTTAGATGACGTGGACGGCGCATTATGGCACATGACCATGATTGATGCTTTACGGTTGGACGCTCCCCCGCCCGATTTGGAACAGGTGATTATCGGCGTAGACCCCGCCGTTACCGCCGCCCCCGGCAGCGACTCCACCGGCATCGTGGCGGCGGCTCGCAGTGAAAACGGGCATTACTATATTCTGGCCGACCGCTCACTGAAAGGCTCCCCCCTGCAATGGGCCAACGCCGTATGCGCCGCTTACGACGATTTTGCCGCCGACAAAGTGGTGGGAGAAGCCAACAACGGCGGCGACTTGATTGAAATGGCGTTACGCAGTGTAAACCGCCAGCTTAACTACAAAAAAGTTACCGCCACCAGAGGAAAATATTTGCGTGCCGAACCCATAGCCGCCCTGTATGAACAAAAGAAAGTTCATCATGTCGGCCATTTTACCACGCTTGAAGAGCAGTTGACCACCTACGTGCCGGGCAAATTTGACGGCAGTCCGGATCGTTTAGACGCTTTGGTCTGGGCCATGACCGAACTGATGAAACAAGACTCCAGCCAACGCTTTATCTATGCCTGAACCGAGGCCGCACCATTAAAACGGCGTGGTCTTAATTGGCGGGCGGAGGTGTAAACTCCTGACCGCCAACTAAATATACACGGCCGGAATTGGGGTCTCTGGCCATCACCGGGCTGGTGTTGGTGGTGCGGTAAAAAGTATCGGTTTCGAGTTCTCCGTTCAGATCCATCACAATATATTTAAACTCTTTCGGCGCAATGGGTACTAACAGATGCAACCGCCCCAGATGGTCAATTTCGGTAACAAAATCCTCTTGCCCCAGAACGGTGCAAATACTGCTTACCGCATAAAAATAGCTGTTATCCTCAAGCGTAACGTACAACTGTTTACGCCCCATGTTCATCAATGTTATGATTTTAAACATGCGGGACTTATCCATTTTCGGCTTTTTTGGATCCAGCATATATGTCGGCAGGCCGACTTTCCGGCTCCACTCCACCACGCCTTTAGAGACCTCTACCACTTTATGGTTGGACTCATAATTCTTCGTCATCATGGGGTGTTTTATGTAAGCCCTTATGTCATAGCGGTTTTCATCGGTCAAATCATAATACAGATTCAAATTTACATAGATGGAATTTTCCTCGCCGGCCTTAATAATCATACCGGCCATAATACGGTCGGCAGACAGCTCTTTCGCCACCCGCTGGTTCCGATCCAGAATCTCAAACTTCAGTTCGCCGCGTAAATTTTCGTCTTCTCCGAACGCAAGCGTTTGGCCGCTGTCGTTACGCAGTGTTACCTTAGCCACAACTGGTTCATGCTGCAGGTACATACGCTTCTGAAATTCAAGTTTCATGCCGATTTGGGCTGAAGCCGGAAAGAACGGTGTAGCGGCCAAGACAAACATCAGGCCGAGCAGTAAAAAATTTTTCATCTAAAAACAAATGCTCCGTATTAATTTTTGCAGTCCGAAAAACCCGAACCTGTCTGTCCGGGCTCCACACGATTTACTTATTGCCTTCCAACATATAGACAGCCGTTTTCAAAATTTGTTCGTAATTAAGCACATGACATTTTTCTGCGGCATCGTCGCACGTGCGTTTCAGGCAGTTTTTGCATGGCACATCCGCTTGAAAAACCTTTACATTTTCGCCGTCCGGCCCGGTGTAGCCGGGGTCGGTCGGGCCGTAAAACGCAATGGTGGGCCGATTTAAAATCGCCGCCAGATGCAACGGGCCGGAGTCGTTAGACACCACCAGTTTACACATACGCAGCAATTCCACTAAGCACCCGATGCCGGTTGCACCGGTCATATTGCATACATATTCGCCGGTTAAGCGGGCAATCGCACAGGCGGCACCGCTCTCGTTTATCGTGCCGAGCAGCAAAAACCGCATTTGCGGATATTTTTCATGTAAATCGTTAATCAATTTAGCATAAAGTTCCGCCGGAAAAACCTTGCTTTCCCAACGGGCGCCGGGGAAAATCGCCACCAGACCGTTTTCCGCATTCAGATTCCGATGCGCTAATTTATGCCGTGCCATGTGTACATTATGAGAAATTTTTGGCAATTCGAGCGGCGAATTTAAGGTTTTTTCCGCACAATAAAACTTAGCCAACTCCAAATTTCGCTGTACCGCCTGCCGGCAATCCGCCGGCAGTTCCACCTTACGCTTGTAAAATTTAGCGGCGGCCTCCTCCCGCGGGGCGGCGAAGCCGGCCAGATGCCGACTGCGCGCAATACGGGCAAAAAACGCACTGCGTAACAGGCCTTGAAAATCCAGCGTTAAGTCATATTTATATTTGCGCAAGTTGAACCACAGCTTAATAAATTCCGGTAAAAAACTGGTCATCTTGCCCAACTCTTTACGATGGAATTCAATTTTTCTGGCAATCGCCACCGGGCAATAGTCAAGCAATTCGGCAAACGCCGGATTCACCAACCAGTCAAACACGGCTTTCGGATGATTCTGCTGTAACAGTGTAACGGCCTTAAACGCATGAACGATATCGCCCATACTGCTTGGTTTTACAATCAGAATCCGCCGCGCGTGCCGAATAATTTTCGCTTTCTCACGCACCATTTGCTGTATCTCATCCATTTAGTTCCCCTAAAAAACTATTTTTATACTCTTAAACACAATGACTCTTTAACTTTAACCTTAGCTCCCGGAGGACAAACGATTTGCCAAACGATCCGGCAATCCGGCGGCAATAATCTTCGCTTGCGCAGCGGCAATATCATAAGGCACCCGATAACGGGTAACTGAACGATCGATATCGTCATAAATACAGAACGACGCTCTGGGATCGTGGTTACGGGGCTGGCCGACACTGCCGATGTTAAACAGATACTTATAACCGGCCTCAAGTTCCACCCGCAACGCATCAGATTCGTTAAAATTGTGCTTATCGTTGGGCTTTTCTTCCCAGTTTTCCACCCGTTCAATGGACTTGTCCCCCAGCGTCATGGGTTTTTTACGGAACGCCACCGGCACATGAGAATGGCCGCAGAAGCACAACTGCGTGAACTGGTAGGAGAAGTTGTCCACGGCATGATGACCGTCAAACACATATCCCCAGCTGTCCGGCGAGTCCAGCGTGGCGTGAACCAGCGTAACCGGAGTCCCCGGCACGGTGGCACGCAACGGCACCTGACCCAGCCAGGCACGTTCTTCATCGGTCAACTGATTACGAGTCCACAGCACGGCTAAGCGGGCATTGGGATTAAATCCGGCCATTTCCTGGTCATCCAGCGCCACATATTCGTCGTGATTACCGCGTACCATGGCCACTAAATCCAGACTCCAGAGTAAATGCAGGCATTCGCGCGGATTGGCGTTATATCCCACAATATCGCCTAAGCAGATATATTTTTCCGCACCCTCGGCCTGGCAAACCTTTAAAATAGCATCAAACGCTTCCATATTGCCATGCACGTCGCTGAAAATCGCATATTTCATCTAAATCCTCTCGACTATATATTAACTATTACTAAAACCAAAAAACACCAGCGGCAGAATAAGCCGGATTCTGTAGAACTCTTTTTCAAGCGTTCCGGCGACCATCTGTCTAATGCGACCAGTACCCGGAGTTGATAACGTTACGGGCCGCAACATCACTCCCTATTTGGTCTTGCTACAGGAGGGGTTTACCTAAGCGACGCCGCTTTCGCTAAACGTCCGGTGGGCTCTTACCCCGCCGTTTCACCCTTACCGGGAAATCATCCGCCAAAACTTTCCGGCATCAGCTGAAAAATCAGCCGCACTTTACAAGTTCTTCCGTCATGACCCCGGCGGTATACTCTCTGTTGCACTAAGCCTTCCCGCGGCATATCGTCCGCGGTATCCGTCTTTAACAAACGGACTCCCTGCCCTGTGTAGTCCGGACTTTCCTCCAGTTGGCCGAAACCAACCGGCGATCGCCTACTACCGCTGGTCTATAAATATATTACATTTTCCACAATAAATCAAGAGCTTACCGCAAATTTTCCGCATCTTTCAAGTAAATATCCAACGTTGGAGCCTGCGGATAGGTGCCGAACACCCGGCAATAGGCCTGATAGGTGTATTCCGACGGGCAGCTGTAGTAGGCCTTATAAGCCAGACGGGCGGCCGCTTGAAAGTCATAATCCGCCAACGCCGCCAGTGCTTCGTCGGCATCAAATTCGGCCAGAAAGCGGTCTTCCGCCGTAATTACTTTAAAAATATAGTATCCGGCCAGCAGACCCTGATACTCGTTCGGCACCGCCATAATCGACAAATACGGCGAACTTAACGGCGTAAACTCGGCTTTATACGCAATGCTGTTATGCGGTAAAATCAGGCAGTCGGCCATGTAGCGGGCGGAATAAATGTGCGGCAACAACTCCGGCAAGTCGCTCCGGCCGGACTGCACCAACAGCTCCTGCGACCGGCTCCAGTCCGCCGTGCCGCGGCTGTAGATAAAAAACTTGATGCCTTTTTGTCCGCACCAGGCGGCAAATTTACTTTCATCCGCATCAAACAACAGCGTGGTGTACTCCTCCACCGTTTTCCTTACGGCGGCCAGTTCAAACTTGGGCTGCACCACAATGGCGGCGTTACAGTAGCCTTTTATCATGCCCCCGGTGTCCATATTGGCTAAAATCACGGTGTTGTTCAAATTCAACGTCCGCAGATAGGCCACCAATTCGGCGGCGGGCTGCAGGTTGGACGGCTGTTTGCGTTCCAGCTTGCTCCGCCAACTGATTTCCGGCCACACCACCAGTGCCAGCAACAATACGATAATGACAATTTTACCGATTTTGCCGAATCTTTTATACCACGGCACCACCGCCAGCGCAATTAAGATACCGTAAAACAACGCCGCAAAAATGCTGAAGCGGAAGAACAGAATAAACAACCACGTATAAATTACCCACATGACCACCCACGCTCCGCTGAACGGAATTTTAGCCCATTGCCGCCGCCAGAATCGACAGCTTGCCCCGATTAGCAACAGCACCGCCAGCGGAATCATACACCACGGGAACATAACCCGGAATTCGGCAAATGAAGTTGAGTTCAACGCTGGAGTCCATAAATAACGCTGGCTGAAATTCAACTCGCCCGGATGCGACGGCTTGACATTTAAATACTGCAATTTGGCCCAAAACAACTCGGTAAAATGGCTGTAGTCCGCCCCGAATTGTGAACAAAACGCCGCAAAATACCAGATTAACAGCAGTAATGGCGTTAAAATACGAAATTTTAATCGTTTAATTTTACTAAAATTGCCCACTAAAACCAACGGATACACCGCCATTACAGCGGGCGAGAGCAACAAATTATGCAGTCTCCCATACGGCGAGCAGGCTCCGGCCAGCAGTAAGCCGCACCACACCGCCAGAAAAACCCGCCCTTTACGGCGGCAGGGTTCACCCGTCCATACCAGCCGACCCAATTCCACCAAACCCCATAAGCCTAAAAACAACTGCGTAGCGTCCCAATTCGCCGCCGCCATATATGTTAATAGACTTATCAGCAACAGCTTCCAGCGGCGGGGGCGGGTTATATAGGCACATTGACAGGTTAAAATCCACACTAAAATCGGAAAGGCAAAATTCCCCTTCAGCAAATTTTCGCCGGTATATCTGGCCATGGCCGCCACCGCCACCGCATTCAGCACGCCCCCGATAAACGCCGGCCACCACCCCGAACCACTGCACAGCAACAATAAACTTACTCCGGCCGGAATCAGGCAGATCCACGCCAAAAGTTGTTTACGCATAAATTCGGTTTCCGCCGGGCTGTCCTCATATTTACAGTTATCCGCCTCTATGCCGCCGGTGCCGGTGAAAAACCGCCGCACCTTTAATCCATACCCCAAAAACCGTTCCAACCCTAAAGACATTTGCGCCGCCACCGACGCATTAACATCCGGCAGTTGCGTATCCATTGCCACCGTTTCGCCGTTGGCAATCCGCCGCACATAACCATACATAATGCCGCCCTCGATGGCATACGGCTTAAAACTGCCGCCGGACATCACCTGCAAATTATGCAACTCCTTAGCCGCCAGCACACCGCGATATGTATAGGCAAAGCCCCACACACTTAAGCAGAGCATCAGCACCGAAAAAAATCGCCGATGTTTTTGCCAGAACAATTTTACATCAATAACACTCATTTAAAAATCCTTACGTAAATGCGAGGGTAAAATATTCAACTCTTCACGATATTTTGCCACCGTCCGGCGAGCGACGTTCAAGCCGTCCTCCTGCAATATTTTAGCAATTTTATCATCCGACAACGGTTTTTTGCGGTCTTCATCGGCCACAATCCGCCGAATCTTCTCTTTAATTCCCTCCGCCGCCACCGCCTCGCCGTCAGTAGACGTGTAGCCGCCGGAGAAGAAATAGCGGTACTCAAATACCCCGAACGGCGTACCCAGATACTTCCCCCCCACGGCACGGCTTACCGTAGTTTCGTGCAAATCCAGTTTGGCGGCCAACTGCGCCATAGTCAGCGGCCGCAAATGGCCGGGACCATTAAAAAAGAAGTCGTACTGCGCCGACGCCAACAGTTCGGTTATCCGCTTTAAGGTACTCTCCCGCTGGCTCAGAGACCAGATCAGCTGTTCGGCGGCGGTTTTCCGCTCCTGCAGATACTTTTTGGCCTCCGCCGGAGTGGTCAAGTCGTTCATAATTCCGTCGTAATCGGTGGAGATGCTCAGCTGGGGCAGTACGCCGGGAGTGTCGGCAATCACCAGTTTATCGCCAATGATTTTTACGGTAAACTCCGGCACAATAATGGGTTCCGGCGCATTTTCCAGCAACGCTCCGGGGCGCATGTTCAAGGTTTTTAATACCGCAATGTGTTTTTTCAGCTCCGCCACCGGCAGTTGAAAATGACGGGAGAGTAACGGCAGTTGATTATGCGCCAAATCGTCCAGATGAAATTTAATCAGCCGGATCAGAATCGGGTCATCGATATTGCGCCGCTGCAGTTGCAGCAGCATACATTCGGGCAGGTCATGCGCCGCAATCCCGGCGGGCTCGAACGACTGCACCAGTTTTACCGCCGTTTTCACCACGGTTTCCGTAGTATTGGCGGCAACCGCCAGCTCTTTATCGGTGGCGGTTAAAAAACCCCGCTCATCCAGATTGCCGATTACCGCTTCCGCCGCCTGAAGCACCTCCGGCTTCGCCTCCACAAAGCGGAGCTGTTCCAGCAGTTCATCCTGTGCCGAACTCCCGGCGGTAATGCTGTTTAAGGCAAAATCATGCCGCCGGGAGCGATCGGCCGCTTCGCCGGAGTCGGTCTCCTGTATCGGCAAATCATCCAGCCAGCGGTCTTCGGTGGCAAGCTGTTCATAATCACGTTCTTCGGGGTCCACATCCTGCAAGGCGGCCCGGTCTTCGGCGGCCAGCATATTGCTGATCGGGTCGCCAACGCCGGTTTCCAGACCACTGCCGCCTAGTTCCAGCATCGGATTGGCCTGAACCTCCTGCGACAATCTGGTCTGCAGTTCCATCAGCGGAGCGGCCAGCACCTCCAGCGACAATCGCTGTTGCGGCGTCAGCGTCATCTCCTGCCGCTGCTGCGTCTGTAACCCGAACGAATTTTCCATATCTGTAAACCCTGTTTTTATTTTGTACAATGCCTGTAATATAACCTGACAGTGCAAATCTTGCAAGAGAATGATTGCAAAAAAATATTTTTACTTGACAAATGCGGAAAAAGCCGTAATTTATGTATGGAGGATTTTTATTTTTATGAGCTTTACAATTAACGTGCTGGGCAGCGGCAGCAAGGGAAACGCCTTTGTGATCGGCTGCAACAATTTAAATATTATGGTGGACGCCGGTTTTACCCGCCGGGAACTTTTACGCCGCATGGAGCTGTGCCATATTGATCCCGCCACCATTCGTGCCGTCCTTTTAACCCATGAACATGACGACCATATTAAAGGGGCCAGAGTCTTTTGCAACACCTTTAATATTCCGTTGTGTCTGGCGCCCCGCACGGCGGAATATCTGCGCAAACGGGATAAACTGCCCAATAAAACCGTGCTGTTTTCGCCCGGCGACCTGTTTAATCTGGCCGGATTTCAAGTGCAGTCCTTCCGGGTGTCGCACGATGCGGTGGACCCGGTGGGATATGTCATCCGCGGGCAGGGCGACTCGGTGGGCGTGGCCACTGACCTTGGCTTTGTCAATACGCTGGTGGCGGAACAGCTGGCCGGGTGCTCCGCACTGCTGCTGGAGTCTAATTACGATTTGCAGATGCTGCGGGATTCACAGCGGTCTTATGAACTCAAACGCCGCATTATGGGCAACAACGGCCATCTGCATAATCTGGACACTATAAAGGCTCTGCCGCAGTTAATCACCGCAAACACCCGTTTTCTGGTGCTTACGCATATTTCTCAGGAGTGCAACCGTTACGACATAGTGCAGTCGCTGGCCGAACAGCTTTTATCCGAACTGCAAAGGCCGGATATAGAACTTTTAGTGGCCAGACAAGACGAACCCTCGCCAAGTTTGCGCCTGCCGAACCGCAATGCCGACGATTTACTGGAGTGGGCAAATATAGGTTAAATGATGATGGAATAGAAAAGGTGGTGAAATTATGGAATTGGAACACACACATTTTGCGTCGCCGTTGTTTATGCCGTTAAATGAAATTACCCGTCCGGATGCCATGTTCCGGGCGTGCTGCCGCCACTGCGAACAGAAATTTGCGGTGGAAGATGCGGTGGCGTTTACCGATTTTAACTGTCCATACTGTAATACTCCGCTGACGGTGCCGAAAATTTTTTCCGATTACTGGCTGTTTGACCGCCGTAAAATCAGCGACCGCAACCGGATTTACCGGGCGCTGGATCCGTTATTAGATCGGGTGGTGGCGATAAAAGTGGCCAAACCATGCAAAAATGACGCCGATGAAAGCCGGCGGCGGGCCAGACGCTTATATTACGATGCGCAAATTCAGTCGCAACTGGAATGCGACAATGTGATGGAAATTTACCGGTGCAGTTGTTTGGCCGGCCGCGAGGCCAAAGTGATGGAGCTTTTAACCGGCGGCGGCCTGCATTTTAATGAAGACCCGGCACTGCGGACGGATGAACTTTTAGCCTTAAGTGCGATTTGCACCGTGGCCGAACTGTTACAGTGTGCGGCGGAGTTCAACATTGTGCATGGTCAAATTTCGCCGGACAATCTGCGTTTTAACCGCATTGGCGTGCTGAAGTTGCTGAACTTCCGCCCGCCGGAGGATTTTGCGCCGGAGGTCAGTTGGCCGGAACACGAATTTATCTATCTATCGCCGGAGCGTCTGCTGAACGGCGAAGCCACTGTTAAGGCCGACATCTACTCTTTAGCGGTAATTCTATATCAATTATTAAGCAATCTGCATCCGATGGGTTTTTTAGAGCCGGGCTTGGGCGAACTGGACTTAGTGAACCGCCAGCAGCGCAACCCGGTGCCGAGCCTGAAAAACCGTGCCGTGTTTAATGATGATGAACTGTTCAGTTTAATCAGTGCCATGCTGTCTCCGCACCCGGAAGAGCGGCCGGAGTATACCGAAATCATCCAGATTTTAACCAATGCGACTCGTCGTTTAGCCCGCAAGCGCAATCTGCAAACGGCGGTAAAACGCCTGTCCGAAAAGCTCCATGCGGGCATCCAGTACGTCCAAACCGGCGAATTCCCCGTCTCCGACTAATCCGGGATTATGGCTTTTTAAATACAAATAAATACTCATGTGCGATTAATAGAAAATTATACTTTAGACTATTGGTTTTCCAATAACCGGTAGCTTTACAATTATGTTGTTCTTTTATAATGAGTTCTTTTAACTTAAAACCGGCATTTTCAAAAATCCGCATAACCTCAAAAGACATTGGAATCATGTGTCCTTTTTGGCGTGTATCACCCATAAGTATGGCACAAAACTTATTTTTTTTCAGAACCCGGAAACTTTCAGTCGCCACCGGGATCATTTCGCTCAAAAAATCCTTTACTTTCAGTTGGGATAAATCGGTAGCAATATTCTCACTGTACCGGATGATATCGGCATAAGGCGGATGCGTACAAATAAGGTCAATACTCTCATCGGGTATAAAATCAAGATTTCGGGCGTCGCCTTTCCGAATATAAACCTCTCCATTCGCACCTTCATGAAAAAAATCTGTCTTCTCATGGCATCTTGCTAATGCGACATCGTTCACATCTACGCCAATAATATTACGATTCAAAAGTTTTGCTTCAACTAATGTCGTGCCTCCGCCAACAAATTGGTCTAAAACCATGTCTTTTTCTTGTGAATAACGTAATATAATGTTTCTTGGAATATATGGCGACCAATTACCTCTCCATTTTGCATCATGAGTTGCCCAGTCTCCGCGTACCGGAAAAGACCAATGCGTAGTCATTTCCAAATCAAATACATCCGGAGCCCATTTTTCTTTTTTCTTTAACATAATATTACGTCCATTTTATAAAATTTTACTAATAATTA
>CAZEHZ010000027.1:0-24485 GCA_964512385.1 uncultured Victivallaceae bacterium
GAGCGAAGCGATTCGCCAAATTCCACGGCGGAGCCGTTGTCCGGTGCGAGAGCGAAGCGAACGCCAATCCCGATATGCACGCTGAACATTGCGACAGACAAATCCGGCGGAGCGAAGCGAGTCGCCAAATTCCCCGGCGAAGCCGGTCCCATGCGAGAGCGAAGCGATTCGCACAAAACAGACGCACAGAATGCAGGTTTTTGCGCAGGGAAAATGGATGAATTTCGAGTTTTGCCGAGGAGAAGGTGAAGGAGTGTACATACGTACACGACTGAACAAACGACGACAGCAAGGCGAGAAAGTCGCCATTTTACCAAGCAAAAAAAGTACACGACTGAACAAACGACGACAGCAAGGCGAGAAAGTCGCCATTTTACCAAGCAAAAAAAGTACACGACTGAACAAACGACGACCGCAAGGCTCGAAAGTCGCCATTTTACCAAGCAAAAAAAATGGTACCGAAGGTGGGACTCGAACCCACATGCCCAGAGGGCACCAGATTTTGAGTCTAGCGCGTCTGCCAATTTCGCCACTTCGGCGGGTCAATGCTTTTAATATATCGCAAACTTAAAAAAAGTCAAGCACCTCAGAGCGAATTTTTATAATTTTGTTTTGTATAATTTAAACAAATATACGCCGGTCAATAAATTTATGGTGCCGACTACCGCAAATACGCCGTTCAAACTGATGACACCGTTGCTCATTAAGGCGGACACCGCTAAGGTGCCGACGGCAATCATACCGGAGTTGATGATGTTGTTGCCACCGACCACTTGCGCAACTTTATCGGCCGGGGCGGTGTGTTGCAATAACGCATTCAGGGGGACGGAATAAAAGCCGCCGCAGGCCGCTAAGCCAAGCAAGTCGAGCACAATGCGGTAAAATTTCGGCTGGCTGAAAAAATCACTAATCGGCAACATGGCGGCGGGAGTGGGCCAAACGGTGGCGGCCAAATAAAGGTCATAGGTGAATAACGCCATTAAAAGCAGACTCCACGGCAGAAATTTGAACACATTGCCACGGCGATTGAGTTGGGTGCATAGTAACGAGCCAATGGCGACGCCGCAGGCAAACAGCAGATATAACGCCGGAATCATGCGGGGTTCGGCATTCAATACATGGTGGCAGAACGGCGCTAATTGCGAGACATACAAGGCCGCCACCAGCCAAAAAGACGACAATCCTAAGGTGGCGATTCGCAAATTGCGATCACGGAAAATAATCTGCACTACCCGCCAGGTGGCGCTGAAGCAGTTAAAATTAAACTTCAAATCTGGCCGCACCGCTTTTTGAGGCGGAATAATTCGAGCCGCCATGTAGCCTAAAATACTGCACAACACCAAGGCTCCGGACAAAATACTGACGCCGTGCGGCAAAGAAATCAACTCATTGCCCAACACCGCACCCAGCATTACCGCCACATAAGTACCGGCATTAACATAGCCGTTGCCCCGCAGCAACATCTCCGGCGGCAGATTGCGTGGGATATACGCATATTTCAGCGGACTGAAAAACGCCGATTGCGTTCCCATTAAAAACAACAGCGGCAACAATAACGCCACGCTTTTAAAATGAAACGCCACGGCGGTAAGACTCATTAAAACCACCTCGATCAACTTGACAATGCGGAACAGTTTGGCGTTGTCAATTTTGTCCGCCAGTTCGCCGGCCTGAGCGGAAAACGGGAAATACGGCAACATCAGTAACGCCATCGCTAAAAAACTCAACATCGTGGCGGTACTTTGTTCGTACGCCATGTGATAAGTAATCATCACCACCAACGCATTGCGGAACATATTGTCATTAAACGCCCCCAGAAACATCGTGCTGAAGAACGGCTGAAAACTGCGGCGAAAAAACAACATACGGAATCCTCACTTTCCTTTTAGTGCGTATAGAGTGTCGATTATACTCAAGTTGGTATGATAACCGGGGTCGGCATCCGGCGTGGCCGGAACGGTGCGGACGACTTGCCCGGCGGCATTGCGGTTTTGATAAGCCATCATATAAACGGCCGGATTAACAAATTTATCTTTAAATGCATGAAAACAAGCACTTAAGATTTGGCCGGCATCGGGCAGATAAGGATGCATAAAGGCGGCGGCACGCATGGTTTCGGGTAAATTCCACCATGGCATGTCGGAATTAAACTTCCGTCCGGTTACTAAATTCACGCTTTTGCAGATGCCGCCGGCTTCGGCATTGAAACCGAGTTCAAAATTATGCTTCAGTACCTGCGGCAGGATTTGGCGCATTTTTTCGCACAATTCGGGAAACCGACGCTGAAAAATCGGCGTACGCAGACATTTACCGGCCAAGCCGACCACTTCGCCGGCGTGTCCGGGGTCGCCCAGCGCCGAAATGTCTCCGCACGGAAACGGTTTACCGTCAGCCCCTAACGCTTCAATGAACCCATACGGCAACAAGTCCGGATATCGCCCCGGAACATTAACGTGATTCGTTAAAATATCGGTAATAAAATCGGCGGCGATTTGCGGCCAGTCGGCGGTAGCGTCATCATTCGCCATCAGTAACGCCAAGCCGCCAAGCGCAATCATTTTGGGCCCCTGCAACACTTTACCCGGCACAAAAGTTACCGGATTTTGCGGGTCAAACGCCTGTTGGTCGGTATGAAATTTACCGTGGGCAATGTCTTGAACCACCTGCTTAAAACCGCTGGCGGCGGTCTGCATAAAAGTGGAGTTTTTTAACACGGCGGCCGCCGCATACAACCCTTTAAAATAGAACAGTTCACTATAATTTGCCCCGGCCGGAATCGTGGCTAACGGGATTGGACGGTAAAAGTCGGCGATCTCCTGCGGCACGCCGTCAGTGTTGATAATGAACCACATACGACCATTCAGTTTTTGGCGTAAACCCTCCATGGCATCGGCGATGCGTTGCAGAATCTGTTTAATGCGTCTGGCATAATCCGCTTGTTCCGCCGCACTTAAACCGGAGTCGGCCAAATAGTGATAATGCCCGGCCAACGCCTCCAAGCCCCGGCCTTGAATCCAGCTGTAAATATATTTTTTAGTCCGGTAAGCCAATTTTTCATCCGGCACACAATCAAAATCTTCGCCGGTAACAATATCCAGTTTGGTGTCCAAAAACGGATAATCGCTATGGCGTTCAAAACGGTCAATTATTGCCGTCAACACGGTTAAAATCATCTGTTGATTCCAACTGGTAAACTCGGAAACATTCATTATTTTCTCCGTAAAAACATGTTCAAATTTTCGCCGATTTCGGGGCAACGCAACATGCCGGCGCAGACCGAATAAACCACCGCAAAAATCGCCGCCGTACTCAACAGCGGCACTAATTCCGCCTTCCACAGCATCAGATGCCAATCCGCAATACCGTCATACAGGAAACGAGCCACGAGTGTGGCGGCGGCGGCGGCCAGTAAAATCTTCAGTAAACTGAGCATCACCGGGCGCAGATTAACCATAAAGCCTTGCTTCCTAAGTATGTATATCAAAGTCAGATTATTAAACGAGGCCGACAATACCGTGGCCAACGCTAATCCGCCCTGCTTTAACGGCCACATTAAAATTAAATTCAACACCACATTCAACCCGATCGCCCACAGTGCCACTTTCAGCGGGGTTTTCATCTCTTTACGGGAGTGAAACGCCGGAATAATTACTTTTTGAGCGCAGAAAACCGGAATCCCCAGGGCGTAAAACAACGTAGCCCACGCCGTGGCCTGCACGTTTTCCAGCTTAAAATTACCGCCCGCAAACAACAACGAAATAATCTCGGTACGGAAAAAAATCATGTAGGCCGCCAAGGGTACGCAGACAAAATATACATGGCGCAAACCTAACACTAAATCGTCCAGAAACTCCTCCCGATCCCCTCTGGCGGCGGCTTTGGACATGTCCGCCAGCAGAACCGACCCCAACGCCAGCGCAAATACGCCGATTGGCAGATAAACGAGTCGCTCCGTGTAATTCAACGCCGGCACCGCCTCCGGCCCCAGCCACGCCGCCAAAGATCTGTCCACCAGAAAACTGACCTGCGTGGCCGATGCCCCCAGCACGCCGGGCAGCGTCAACTGCCATATACTGTGCAGCATTTTACTGTTTTTCAGTGCGGCAAGTTGACACAGCGGCATGCGGCCGTGTTTCCATAACAGTAACATCATCAAGGCTAAATGCACAGCTCCGGCCACCAGAACCGTAACGCCTAAATAGTTCAAAAGCTCTTCACGGTTATTCAGCATAAAGCGATAACCGTAAAGCAGCATGCCGATCAGCATCACATTTAACAGCAACGCTCCCAGCGCCGGCAGAAAAAAGACCCGCTTGGCATTTAAAATTGAACCGCATACCCCGATTAAACAGATAAAAAAGGCATACGGCATAACAATTGGTAATAGTTTTAAGGCTAATTTAACATGCTCATATTTACTTGATATTTCGACAGAGAAACAACCGCTTATTATCCAGCTAAAAATGGTAACCACCAGCACAATGGCCAATAAAATAATGCTTAAAACCGCAAAAACCACCGTTAAATTATAGCGGACTTTTTGTTCACCCTCCTCGGCCTCTACGCCGGAGATAATGGGAATCAAGGCCGAGCCTAACGCCCCTTCGCCTAAAATACGGCGGAACAGATTCGGCACCATAAAAGCCAGTCCCCAGGCCGAGGCAAAAATGCCGCCGCCCAAAACTCTGGCCTCCAGCATTACCCTTGCCAGTCCTAAAATACGGCTGAGCAGAGTGGCGACCGCCACCCCGAACGAGCTTTTTAAGATTTTACGCCGACTGTCCAGCATTTTATTTTACACCGAGAAGCGGACGTGAATCACATCGCCGTCCTGCATAATATACTCTTTACCCTCAATGCGCAGTTTTCCGGCGGCCTGCGCCTTATTCCACGAGCCGCAACTGACCATGTCGGTATACGACACCACTTCCATACGGATAAAACCGCGGCACATATCGGTGTGAATTTTCCCGGCGGCCTGCGGAGCCGGAGTTCCGGCGGTAACTGTCCAAGCTCTGGACTCCATTTCGCCGGCGGTAAAGAACGTGATGTAGTTTAACAACTTATATCCGGCGCGGATTACGCTGTTCAAACCCCGTTCCTTCATGCCGAGTTCCTCCATAAACATGGCGGCTTCTTCGGCGTCCAGCTGATTAAGTTCATCTTCCAGCTTAGCGCACACCGGAATAACCTCCATATTATGTTTGGCGGCAATTTCCCGCAACTTAACGGCTTTGGGATTGGTGTCAAAATTAGCGTAGCCTTTTTCGTCGGTATTGGCACAGACAAAGGCGGGCATAACGGTAAGCAAGCCTAATGTTTTGACAAACGCATTTAATTTTTCGTCTTCCTTATCCCAAGTGGGCAGTTGACCGTCAGACAGCTGTTTTACCATATCATGCAGTAAAGCGAACTCCGCTTTGGCGTCATTATTCGGCGCCCGCCCCATTTTGCCGGAGCGTTCCAGCCGTTTTTCCAACATGTCCAAATCCGCCAGCATCAGTTCGGTAAGAATGACTTCCAAATCCTCCACCGGATCGATATTGCCGGACACATGCACCACGTCGGCGTCTTCAAACAAACGCACCACATGGCCGATGGCGTCTACATTACGGATATGCCCCAAAAACTGGTTGCCCAGCCCCTGCCCTTGACTGGCGCCGCGCACCAGCCCGGCAATGTCAATAAATTTTAACGAAGTCGGCACAATCCGACCCGAATGCTCCATGTCCGACAATACTTTTAAGCGTTCATCCGGCACCGCCACAATCCCGGTATTGGGTTCAATGGTACAGAACGGAAAGTTGGCGGCCTCTGCTCCGCCGGAGCATAAAGCATTAAACAGCGTGGACTTGCCCACATTGGGCAGCCCGACAAAACCACACGAAAAACTCATAAATAGTTATACTTATCTTAGTTAAATGTTATAAACGCAAAAAAACCCGCCGGTTATGACGGGTTTGAATCAGACAGTCTATCCTCTGCCGTCAACGCCGAAGCTGCCGCAGTAAAACTGCTCATATCGCCTCGACGCCGCACCGCAAAGTACTGTTATCAAAGAACACAATTAGTTGCCGGTGGCAATAGAATCGTTATCAAAGAAGAAATTGAATGCATTGTGTTCGGTGTCAACAACCCACGCCGGACGCATTAACGGGCCGTATCCGGCGCCTACGTCATTCGGGTCATCCTTGCTGCCCGGCCACGGGAACGGGAAGGTTAAAATATCGGTAACACCAACTCCGATACGGCAAACTGTGTAAACCGCACCTTTGATAACCCCGGTGGTTAAGCCGGCGATTTCGCCCTGTTCCTTGGAAACGTCATACGGACGAATCAGGAGTTCAAGCGGACTGAATGCCACGTTTGCGATACCGCGGCCAAGTTTGTCCATCATGCCGGATTCATACGCTTCTTCCATACCCATTACATAATTGGCCGAGGAGAGCAGCGTAAACGCCAACACCAGTTTAGCTAACAATTTCATTAAAGAACCCTTCTTTTATTGTTGTTATTTTTAAATAATGAAAAAACATATTCAGCTTGCATAACAAATATAGTTGCACTAAAACAAAAATCAAGAGATGAAACCTATCTTTTTTCCGTAAAATCAGGAATTTTTTGATTTTTTTGCCAAAAACGGTCTTTCGATGTCCTGTAAATGCCTGTTGGCGTCCTGATATTTTGGCTTTTTATGACTTTTTTTAAAAATAAATCTATGATTTGAATATAAACGGTGTACATTATATTGATTAAAAATATAAAAAATGACAAAGAAAGGTCTCTTAAGAATGGAAAAGAATCAGACCCGCTTTGCGGATTTAACCTTATTGAAGGCATCGGAAAGCCGCTATCCCACCAGTCCGGACGAAGCCAGACTGGAGGCGTTTAAGAATCTTTACGCCGACAGAAACTATGTTATTACTTTTGACTGCCCCGAATACACCAGCTTATGCCCGGTTACCAATCAGCCGGATTTCGGGCATATCATTATCCGCTATATTCCGGATAAACTGTGCGTGGAAAGCAAGTCGCTTAAGTTGTATTTGTATTCGTTCCGTAACAGCAACACCTTTCATGAAGAGTCGGTAAACACGATTCTGGATGCGCTGGTCAAACTGTGCAGTCCCCGTGCCGCCGAAGTGGTGGGCTTGTTCCGGCCCCGGGGCGGTATTGCCATTAACGTAAAAGCAACCTATGGAGATAAGATAGATGAATAAGTTTGTTTTGCTGGAAGACGGCAGTGTTACTACGCCCGCCGGATTCCAGGCCGCCGGCATTACCGCCGGACTCAAAAAAAGCGGCAATCCCGATATGGCGTTGGTGTATTCTGAGCAACCGTGCAGTTTCGGCTGTGCGTTTACGAGTTGTACCTTTGCCGCCGCTCCGGTGCGGGTGTCGGAAAAACATGCGTTAAGCAGCTCATCGGTTCAGGCCATGATTATCAACAGCGGCAACGCCAATGCCTGTACCGGGCAGTCCGGCCTGAAAAACGCCGAAGCCATGTGCGGATATACCGCAGAATTGTTAAAGCTGACTCCGGAGCAGGTGATGGTGGCCTCTACCGGGCGTATCGGCGTGCAGATGCCGATGGATATTATCAATAACGGGATAAAGCTGGCGGCGGAAGCGTTAAGCTCTGACGGCGGCGTAACGGCGGCTCAAGCCATTATGACCACCGACACCGTAAAAAAACATGTGGCGGCCAAGCTGGAAATTAACGGTAAAACCGTTCACATCGGCGGGATGGTAAAAGGTGTGGGGATGATTGACCCGAATCTGCGTGCGCCGCACGCCACCATGATTTGCGTTATCACCACCGATGCGGAGTGTTCGAACGCCATGTTGCAGAAGCTGGTGCCGTTCGGCTGTGAAAACTCGTTTAACCGCATCACCGTAGACGGCGACATGAGTACCAACGACACCGTTTTAATGATGGCCAACGGCGTTTCCGGCGTTAAGATTGCCGAAAACACCCCCGAAGCCGATGCGTTTGCCGAAGCAGTTTATGCCGTAATGCGCAACTTGGCCCGCAAACAGGTGATGGACGGCGAAGGCGCCACCAAGTTTATCGAAATCAAAGTGGTAAATGCCGACAAAGCCGCCGCCAAATTATGTGCCGAAGCCGTGGCGAACTCGCTGTTATGTAAAACCGCCTGGTTTGGCTGCGACCCGAACTGGGGGCGCATTGTGGCCGCCTTAGGCTATTCCAAAGCCGATTTTAATCCGGACAAAGTCAACGTGTATTATAACAACAAAGCCGTAGTCAAAAACGGCGGCGACGCCGGCACTCCGGAAGCTGAACTGGCCGCGGTATTGAAGAATCGTGAGTTTACCGTTTTGGTGGAATTAAACAACGGCAATGACGAATATTGGGTCTGGACCAGCGATATTTCTTATGAATATGTGAAAATTAATGCAGAATACCATACCTAATCAGTAGGGAATTAATTTGTAAAAACTTTCTGCAAGTGGTATATTATGGTTTGAATATTATTTTATGATTAAAATTTAAGGAATAAAAATGGATTTTTCAACTTATTTCCGTGACTATCCGACTCCGGACGGTTATTTTGGCGAGTTTGGCGGAGCATTTCTGCCGCCGGAACTGGATAAGGCGTTTAAGGAAATTTATGACGCATATTTAACCATCTGTAAATCGGCGGAATTTATTAGCGAACTGCGTCGAATCCGGCGGGAATTTCAGGGGCGGCCGACTCCGGTTTATCATTGTGCCAATTTGTCCCGCCGCTTAGGGCGTTGCCAGATTTACCTGAAGCGTGAAGACTTGAACCATACCGGAGCGCATAAGTTGAACCACTGCATGGGCGAAGGTTTGCTGGCTAAATTTATGGGTAAAAAGCGGATTATTGCGGAAACCGGCGCCGGTCAGCACGGCGTGGCATTGGCGACGGCGGCGGCATATTTCGGTCTGGAATGTGAAATTCACATGGGGGAGGTGGACATAGCCAAGCAAGCCCCGAACGTGGCCAGAATGAAGATTTTAGGTGCTAAAGTAATCCCGGTTACGCATGGGTTGAAAACGCTGAAAGAGGCGGTGGATTCGGCGTTTGAATCGTACTTGAAAACCTATAAGGATTCGATTTACTGCATTGGTTCCGCTTTAGGTCCGCACCCGTTCCCGTTAATGGTGCGGGACTTCCAGTATGTGGTGGGCGAAGAGGCTCGTGAACAGTTTAAGCAGATGACCGGATTTTTGCCGGATGTGGTAACCGCCTGCGTGGGCGGCGGCAGTAATGCGGCCGGCATGTTTGCGCCGTTCCTGAATGACCCGGTACGCATTGTGGGCGTGGAACCGTTGGGCAGAGGCAGTAAAAAAGGCGACCATGCCGCCAGCATGGCTTACGGCACCAAAGGTCAGATTCACGGCTTTAAGAGTTATGTATTGCAGGATGAAAACGGTGATCCGGATCCGGTTTACTCGATTGCCAGCGGGCTGGATTATCCGGGCGTGGGGCCGGAACATGCGTTCTGGCGGGATTGCGGCCGGGTGGAATATGACACGGTTACGGATGAAGAAGCGGTGGACGCATTCTTTAAATTGTCCCGTTATGAAGGTGTTATTCCGGCGTTGGAAAGTTCTCATGCGATTGCGTATGCCATGCGTCTGGCCAAGACCATGCACTCCGGCTCAATTCTGGCAACCTGCTCCGGTCGTGGCGATAAGGACTTGGATTATGTGATTGAAAAATACGGCTATGGCGAAGACCATAAGTTTGAAGATTAAGGAATCATTATTATGCGAATGAGCAAAATGGTGGGGCGGCGGCTGAAGGAAGACCCTAAAGACGCTAAAACCGTAAGTCATAAATTTTTAATTCGCGGCGGTTACGCCCGTCCGGTGTCGGCGGGGATTTACTCGTTGTTACCGCTAGGGAAAAAGATTGTGGCGAAGATAGAGAATATTATCCGTGAAGAGATGGATCGGGTGGACGGGCAGGAAGTGGAAATGCCGGTGGTACTGCCCGCCGATTTATGGCAGGAGTCCGGCCGTTACGAATCGGTCGGGGCGGAACTGCTCCGCTTTAAAGACCGTAACGACAAGCCGATGCTGCTGGCGATGACGCATGAAGAAGCCGTAGTACAGCTGGCTCGGACTGAACTTACCAGTTATAAGCAGTTGCCGGCCATGCTGTACCAGATTCAGACCAAGTACCGAGATGAAGCCCGTCCGCGTGCCGGACTGATCCGGGTGCGGGAATTTACCATGAAAGACGCTTACAGTTTTCACACTACACAGGCGGATTTGGAACCGTATTATTTGCGGGTGCATGAAGCGTATGACCGGATTTTTAAGCGGATTGGCATGCGTAATTTTCTCTCTATCCTGTCCAATTCCGGCATGATGGGGGGTAAGGTGTCGCATGAATTTATGGCGATTTGCGATTGCGGCGAAGATACCATTTGCGTGTCGCCGGATTATTCATATAAAGCCAATAGTGAAGTAGCGGTAGCCAACTGGCAGTATATAAAACAGCCGGAACTGCCGTTGGAAAAAGTGGCCACGCCGAATGCGGAAAGTATAGAAGAGGTGGCGGCGTTTTTGAAGGTTCCGGCCACCCAGACCGGCAAGGCGGTGTTTTATCAGAATGCGATTACCGGCGAGTTGATTTTTGCCATGATTCGCGGTGATTTTGAGGTTAATGAAACCAAGTTGCAGAACGCCTGCTTAGCGCCGGAACTGCGGATGGCGGACGCCGAATCAATTTTGGCCATTGGTTGTGTACCGGGTTATGCGTCGATATTAAGTGTAGACCCGAAAAAGGTAAAGATTGTGCTGGATCGCTCCGTGGCGGAATCGTCTAATTTGGTAGTGGGGGCAAATGAAGCGGGCTATCACTATAAAAACTTTAATCTTGCCCGTGATTTTGCCGACGCCGCCCAAGTGCTGGTTACCGATATCGCCACCGTGCGTGAAGGTGATCCGAGCGTGGTGGACAATCAGCCGCTGCAGTTGGTTCGTGGTATTGAAATCGGCAATATTTTCCAGCTGGGCACCAGATATTCGGCCGCCATGAACTGCTGTTATCTGGATGAAAACGGCAAGACAAACCCGATGGTGATGGGTTGCTACGGGATTGGCGTCGGGCGGGCGATGGCCGCAGTAATGGAACAGGCGAATGACCAGTACGGTCCGATTTGGCCGGTCAGCATTGCGCCGTATCAGTTGGAAATTATCGCTCTTACGCCGGATCGGGATAACGCCGGTAAAGTGGCGGAGGATTTATATGCCGCCGCTCAAAACGCCGGAGTGGAAGTGTTACTGGATGACCGTGGTGAAAAGGCCGGTTTCATGTTCAGCGATGCCGATTTAATGGGGATTCCGTTCCGCATTGTGGTGTCGCCAAAAACGTTGGCGGACGGCGAAGTGGAGTTTAAGGTCAGGGGCGAAAAAGACGCCGTGCGGGTAAAAGTGGCGGAAGCCGTGGCATTTGCGCAGAATAAGATTCAAGCGGCATTAGCCGATTTGGAAAAATAGAGTTTCCGTGAGGAGGTAAAATTATGTGGGATTATAATGAAAAAGTAATGGATCACTTTCTGCATCCGCGCAACGTGGGCGAAGTGGCCAACCCCGACGGCGTGGGCGAAGTGGGTAATGTCAGTTGCGGCGATGCCTTGAAATTGACGTTTAAATTAGACGAAAACGGCAAAATTGCCGATGTGAAATTTAAGACTTTCGGCTGTGCCAGTGCCATCGCCTCGTCGTCGGCATTAACGGAGCTGGTCAAGGGCAAAACGCTGGAAGAGGCCGCCAAAATCACCAATAAAGAGATTGTGGCACTGTTGGGCGAACTGCCGGAGGAAAAACTGCATTGCTCGGTAATGGGGATGGAGGCTTTACAGGCCGCCATTGCCAATTATAAAGGCGAAACCGCCGCCGACGCCGGTGATGAGCATGACGGCTATGTGGTATGTAAGTGCTTTGGAGTAACCGATGTAAAGATTCGCCGGGTGATTCGGGAAAACCACATTAAAACCGTGGAAGAGGTTACCAACTATTGTAAGGCCGGCGGGGCATGTTCAAGTTGTTTAGATGAAATTCAGAAGATTCTGGATAGTGAATTGAACCAGAAGAAGCAGGAAAATTCCGCTCCGGCGGCCGAAGGCTTCAGCACTTGGCCGGTGGTAAAAAAGGTGGTTAAAGTTCAAGAGATTATCGACCGTGAAATTTTGCCGTTGCTGGAAAAAGACGGCGGAAGTATGGAGTTGATTGATATTGTGGGTTCGGCGGTGCGGGTGCGTCTGCAGGGGCGCTGCTCCGGTTGCCCGTCGGCCGGAGTTACCTTAAAGAACCTGGTGGAAGACAAGTTGCGTGAATTTGTATCGCCGGAAATTCTGGTTGAAAGTGTGTAAAAAATGAGTTCCAAAGTAATATATGTGGATAATAACGCCACCACATGCGTTGCGCCGGAGGTGTTCGAGGCAATGCGGCCGTATTTGTGTGAAAAGTACGGCAACCCCTCCAGTATCTATACTTTCGGCGGCGAGTTGGCGGCCGATGTGGAAAAGGCCAGAATTCAGGTGGCGGAGCTGTTGGGCGCCGATTACCGGAATAATCTGGGGCAGGCCACGGAGATCATCTTTACCAGTTGCGGTACGGAAAGTGATAACGCCGCCATCCGCAGTGCCTTGCAGGTTAGGGCAGACCGGCATAAAATTGTTACCAGTAAACTGGAACACCCGGCAATTCTGAACTTGTGCAAGGAGCTGGAGCGGGAAGGCTATACCGTGGAGCATGTCGGTGTAGACGGCATGGGGCGGTTGAATATGGATGAATTGGCGGCCAAGGTGGATAATGATACCGCCGTGGTGTCGCTGATGTGGGCAAATAATGAAATTGGTAATATTTTTCCGGTGGAAGAGGCCGCAAAGATTGCGCATAAACATGGTGCATTGTTCCATACCGATGCAGTGCAGGCCGTGGGTAAAGTGCCGATAAATTTGGCGAAAAGCCAGATCGACATGCTCAGCATGTCCGGGCATAAAGTGCATGCGCCAAAGGGGATAGGAGTACTGTATGTACGGCGTGGGATTCGTTTCCGCCCGTTCATTTTAGGCGGTCATCAGGAAAAAGGTCGCCGTGGCGGCACCGAAAATGTGGCCAGCATTGTGGGCTTGGGCGTAGCGTGTAAATTAGCCAAAGATAATTTAGATACCGAAATTAAGTTTGTGGCCGGCTTGCGGGACAAGCTGGAAAAAGGCATTGCCGAACGGGTACCGAAAATCCGCTTGAACGGCGACCACGCCAGCCGGTTGCCGAACACCAGCAGTATCAGTTTTGAATATATTGAGGGCGAAGCGATTCTGTTGCTGTTAGACCAATACGGCATTTGTGCCTCCAGCGGCAGTGCCTGCACCACCGGGAGCCTGGAACCGTCGCACGTATTGCGGGCGATGGGGTTGCCGTATACGGCGGCGCACGGCACGTTGCGGTTCAGTTTTTCGCGCTATAATACCGATGCGGATGTCGAGGAAATTCTGGACAAAGTTCCGCCGGTAATCGCCACCTTGCGCAGTATGTCGCCATATTGGGTTGAAAAATGATTATGCCGGCCAATATGAGTCAGGAGTTAAAGTTTCCGGTGGAGTGGTATTATCATATAATAACGGAAGCCGGAAATGTGCAGTGTGAAGCGGAGTTGAAACAGTTGCTTGCGGCATTTGATAAAAGCGTAGTTATGACGGCGGGGCAGAAGTCCGGCGTCGGCAAATATCAAAGTTACCGGGCAAGAGTAAAGTTTGAAAATCGTGAAGACATGGAAACGCTCAGCCGCAAATTAGGGCAGGTGAAAGGCGTAAAATTCCTGTTGTAAACGGTGAAGATAGGTGCTGAAAATCAAAAAACGCATTTTTTTTAAGGAAAAATCGCATTTTCTTGATTTGCGGAGTGGAAATATTGCAGTTTTTGTAGTAGAATAAAGAGTGTGCAATAATTGTTTACCATTTTGGCGGATTTTAAAACGGCAGAGCGGTAAGGCGAAGTTGGACAGGTAAAATAGACGAAAAGTTGTCAAAAATAAACTTTTTTTCGTTTTTTTATGCCTGTATAGCGTTATTGCATTTGAAAAATAGTATAAAAATGCTAAGTTTGTAAATGCTTGGATTTTGTTTTATCCGGGTTTTATGGTTTGATGAAGTTTTTAACACAAATAAAGATAAGAATAAACAGGAGAGCGCGATGAAGGTTCTGAACATTGTACTGAGTATTTTAATCCTGTTACTCGCGGTTGCGTCTGCGGCATTCTCTTACATGCTGTTTGAGAAGAGAACACAGATGCTGGACGGGTACGAAAAAATGGGCAGCCAGATTGTAAATGCGGCTAAAGCCCTCGATGCTAACAGCGGTACGTCTGTAAGCAAAGAGTTGGGCGGTGATGCATTGTCTTACAAGTCTGAGTCTTTGGACAGTGCGTTGTCCAAGATGACCAAGCTGGCTCGCGATGTAAGTGCCGAACGTGACACTTTGGCCGATGCTTTGGCCGGCATCGATAAGACCGCCGGTGGTAAGACGACCGTTGAAGAGCTTTCCAGTTTGGAAAGCTATGATGACGCCGCCGCCAAGGTTAAGTCTCAGGTTGATGCGTTGAACTTGAACCGCAGCAAGATTGTTTCCGCGTTGCAGGTTTGCGCCAATGATTTTGACATCCAGTTGAATGTAGAAAATCTCCGTGCCTCCGGCAGCACTTTTGAAAACGAAATGCGTGCTTTTACTGCTGAATTGTCCAACTTTAAAAAGTACAAGGAACAGCAGGAAATGGAAATGAAGAAAGTTGCCGCCAGTTTAGGCGTAGACAATCTGACTTTCAGCCCGGTGCGCTATAAAGAAGATTTGAACAAGTATTCCAAGGCCATTGCCGATTTAAAGGCCGCCAAGGTAGAGCTGGAAAAGAGCAAGAATGACTTGTCCGCCAAGTTAGAGTCCGCCGATAAGTCCGTGGCGAATCAGAGTATCGAAATCGCCGCCCTTAAGAAGCAGATTGCGGATCGTGAACGTGATTTAAAAGTATTGTCCGCCTCGATTAAAGGCGAAAGATTTATGGACGAAATCACCGTTTGGCAGCCGGGCAGTGTAGAAGCCCGCAAAGCCGCTCAGGGTAAAGTTTTGGATGTGAATAAGAAGTTTGGTTTCATCACCATTGATATCGGTGCGAACAGCAATGTTCAGCAGCTCATCTCTTCTGAATCCGCTCCGATTGCCGTAAACCCGATGATCGCCGTAGACGATGTAATGCTGGTTTCGCCGGAACTGAACGCTGCTGACGCCCAGTGCGCCGGCAAGTTGAAGATCTTTAAGGTTGAAGGTAACTGCGCTTTCGCTAATGTTATGGAAACCACCGACTTGCCGATTAAGGTCGGCGATGTGGTGATCTTCGATACCGAAAGTGCTAACAACTAATCAGTTTGGAGGTGCGTGATGTTTGAAAACAAACTTTTTACCGTCTCTGCGGTAGTGTCCTTTGTGTTGCTGGCCGCCATTGTAGCGTTCCAGTACATGGAAATGGATCGTTACGGCTTGATTGATCAGTTGTTGAATAAGTAATACGCGTTTAACCCCACAGAGTTCTCTCTGTGGGGTTTTTGTCTTTTATCGGGGGAATGGCCACGCCTTACAAAATTTACGTTGTGGGGCTGAGAACGTTGGTTTTTGTCTTTTATCGGGGGAATGGCCACGCCTTACAAGAACCTTTGGCCGTTTTTTAATGTCAATATAGGAGTATAATCATGAAGCGGATTTTTTTAGGCGGTTTTATTTTACTGTTATTGGGCATTATGTTTGCCGGCTGTACGCCGCAGGAGCGGAGCGGAGTCTCACCTATCCCGCAAAATCGCCCGTCTAACTGGGAAACCCGCCCGTATGGTGATATGCGTAACTGATTTTAATTAAATAATTTGGGAGGATGTCATGAAGTCTTATTTCGGAGTCTCGGTTTTAGCGACGTTTTCGTTGCTGTTTAGCGGCTGTACCAGTGTAGATACGAAAGATGCGCCGGTTGAGCAAACCAGTGCCGATGCGGTAATGTGTAACAAGGCAATGGGCGGCGGCATTAGAGCTGCGAATTTTTACGCCGGTGCTGATGCTGAAGCCGATACCGCCGTTCCTGAAATGGCAAAATCTGCCGTAAACGGCATGGCAAGAACCGCCTCGCCTGCTCCCGCCGACACCTTTGCGGTATCGGAAGTAATGATGCCGGAAGGCCGGCAAATGATTTTCACCGCCGATTATTCGCTCGCCGTTACCGATATTCCCGCCGCTCAAAAAGCGTTGATTGCCTTAGTTAAAGAGTTGAACGGCTATGTACAGCAGCAGAACACGCAATACATGACCATCCGTATCCCCGTCGCCCAGGCCGACGCCGCCTTAAACGCCGTAGAAAATCTTGGTGTAATGATAGACCACCGCATCAGCGGGCAGGATGTTACCGAAGAAATGACCGACGTAAAAATCCGCTTGGATAATTTAGAAATCTTACGCCAGCGTTTACAAAAACTCTCCGAACGTTTCGGCAATGTAAATGAGCTTTTGAATGTCGAGCGTGAACTTAGCCGTGTTACCACCGAAATTGAACGCTTGAAAGGCCGTATGCAGTTGCTTTCCAATCAAGTTCAGTACGTAACCATAAACATTGATTTTTCGGAACAACGTCCTCAGCTTGAAACCGACATTGACTTAGCGATTCCGATTGAATGGGTAGCGCAATTAGGCGGTGAACTGGCCAAGAATCCCCCGGTTATGGCCAAACCCAAAATGGCGTTTGATGTAACCTTGCCGTCCGATTTTGTGTTAGTGGCTTCCCGCCAGAATCCCCAAGCCAAGACCTCCTATGCCATCAATGCCGACGGTGCTGTGCTCAAATTGACCCGCCGTGCCGACCTGAAACATGCCACCGACAAGTTTTGGGCAGACATTATTGCCCGTTCCTTAGCTGAATCCGCCCGCCTTACCAACATTGAGGTGCGTGATTTAACCACCAACGAGCAAATGCCGGCCACCGCCATCAGCGGCAACAAAAAACTTGGCAACCTTGAATTTCACTATCAAATCCTTCTTGTCCGTTTTGATGATGAACTTTATCTTTACGAATTTTGGGCGCCGCTATCCGTTTTCAGCCCTCTTCTTGAATCCGTTGAGAACTCCTACCAGCAATATGATTTAAGTTTTTGGAATTAGCCCCCATTTTTCTCTCATTTAGGGCGGTTTTCCGCCCTTTTCCATTTGCTTTTTCCCCAAAACGCACTATATTATCTCCATATTCGGGCGTATAGCTCAGTTGGTTAGAGCGTCACGTTGACATCGTGAAGGTCGTAGATTCGAGTTCTACTACGCCCACCATATTTTTGGAGGGTTGCCAGTAATAGGTGGGTTGTCGGTTATAGCTTATCCGCAATAATATTGGTTGCCGGTTATAGGTTATCCGCAATAATGTAGGTTGCCGGTTATAGGTTATCCGCAATAATGTAGGTTGCCGTTATGATGAGTAGGCGGCCAAGTTGACCGCATATCATTAGTATTTTTATGTGCTTTAGGGGCGTGTTTGTGTGTGGATACCGTTTAATGCTTTTCACGTATTAAGTATTTTCAGGAGTTACCTGTGTTAAGGAACAACTATGAACTTTCCGTTTCCATCCTGGTTTACCTCATCATCGCCCCGCCCCGATGTCAATAGCTCCTCCTCCGCCGTTTCCCGTTATTTTTTCCCCGGTTTTATTTTTCTCTTTGCTCTGCTTATGCGCTTTGTCGGGCGTTGTTTAGACCCGGTTTTATCCAGAGACAGCATCTCTTACGTTCAACTTATCCCCGTCGTAAACGCCCCCGCCCAATTAACCGCATTGCTTGATGCCATGAGTTTACAATACATTCCGCTGCTGCCCCTGCATCTGGCAAATTTCCTGTACCGTTTACTGCCCGTTTCGCCGGAACAGGCCGGCTTATGGCTTAATCTGTTACTGGGGTCCGGCGTGGCGGTTATCGTTTGGTATATGGCGCGCGAACTGCATTTCACCCCTTTCTGGTCCTTTATGGCCGGACTTCTATCGGCGGTTCAACCTACTTTAATTGAACTTTCCATCCAGATTCAGCGTGATACCGCCTACATCTTTTTTATTGGCCTCACGATATTGTTCGCCTTAAAAACGGTTCGCCGTCAGCGTTGGTTTTGCTGGAGTATTTGTGCGGTCAGTCTATCTCTGGCGTTATTTTGCCGTTACGAGGCGCTGGAGTTCATTCCATTATTTATTTTGGCGATGATTTTCTGTGCAAAATCCTTCAGACAATTTGGGGTCTTTTTAGCGTCATTTATGGTTTCTTTATTGCTGAGTGCCGTTGTAATCGGGTCTATTTTACAGCCGGTGGAGTTTAGCAGTTACAGTATTACGCAGTGTACCGGCTATGTTAAGCGTTTCATTGCCGTATGGGGAGTGGAGGCCGGAAAATGATTGAATTTTTAGTATATCAGCTTAATCGTTTATTGTATGAACCGTTGTATTATTGTTTTTGGGCGGGCATATTGTTGGCGGTTTATTTCAATTGGCGCAGTTGGAAAACCTCGCCGCTGGTGCAGACGATCACCGTTGGCGTGGCGTTCTTTTTACTGTGGCGAACCTTAAGCGGCAGTGTGCTTGCTTCGGCCCGATACAGTGCGGTGGTGTTATATCCGGCGCTGTTATTGGCGATTTACGCTATTGCCCAAGTGCCGAAGTGGTTAAATCGCTATGGTTTTTTGCCGAAATGGAACAAATATCTACAGGCCGCCTTGTTAATTGCGTTGTTTGCATTATGTATCGGCAAAGATTTGCGGTATAACTCGTATGTAACAGTGCCGCAAAAACTGGCGGAAGTAATACGTCGCGAGGGTGCGGCGGACGCTATGGCTTGGGTGGAGGAACCGGAATTCGCCCGGTTAAGCTACTATGCCGGACCGGAGGCGGCGAACCTGCGGGAGTATCCGATTTACTTATTAAATATCAATAAACCGATTGTGGAAAAAGTTAGCCAATTTATAGCGGAACATCGATTTGACTCCGGGCGGCGGATTTTTATTTTACGTGAACCGGGGCGTCAAGCGGCGCTTTTGCCGGAGTTTTTGGTAACGGACATAAAATTTGATCAGGTTGGCAGTTTTTATCTGAACAAACGCCAGCGGGAGAAATTTTCAGTCTATGTGCTTGTGCCGTCTACAGTTACAGCATCAACCACCGACGACATGCAGACCGTGTGGCTGGAAGATTTTTCCGACGTCCGCCATCCCGGAGCCGGCAATGTGGAGAATAAACAATTTTTAGCGGATTTGAACTTTGATTATTATCATAATCCCGCAGTTCGCTTGCCGTTGCAATGGAGTGTGTCAGTGCCGGACTTCTGGACGAATGAAAAATGCCCGCAGATTACGCTGAAAAAGGTTGACGGCCAGCCGCAGTATCTGGAGTTTAACACCGGCACGCAACGCTTTAATATACTTGGGGATAAGTATTTTAATAATACCGACGCCGCCGTGCTGTTGACGGTGTCCGGGCAAAAAAATTCCATCCTGAAACTTGTGCTTAACCGTTATGACGCCGAATGGCAACCGTTGGAGTCGATGATTGTTTCATATTATGCCCTGCCGCATGACGGCGAAAATCTGATCTGTTTTCCCGTAAACGCACAACTTCTGCAAGGTGCGGTATTTTGGCAGTTTGCCGTGGGACTGGAGGCGGACACCAAATTGAATATTCGGCAAATAGAGGTTAAAAGCCGACCATGATGAATCTAATTGTATTACTGTTCTGTCTGTATTCGGGCAGTTTTTTTGCGGCGGCATATTGGCGTTTGCGATTCGGTCTGACGCTGGCGCCGTTTATAATGCTTTGTGTGTTGATATTATACGGATTTGCCTGGTTTAAATTGTTGGAATACGGCTTGGGGGTGCTGGTCTGCTTCTGTATTCTGCTCTATTTTTTGGGCGTTATGCGGATAATCTTCCGCCCGCATGAACTGAAAAGTTACTTTTTCACTCCCGGCATGGCGGTATTTACGGTGTTGGCATTGCTGTTGTTTGTTACTCAGCGGCATCGCTTGTTCAGTACGTGGGATGAGTTTTCGCATTGGGGCGTGGCGGCAAAATTATTGTTTAATGAATTTTTACTGCCCTGCTATTATCCGCAGGAACTGTTGTTTGCCAGTTATCCGCCGGGCATGGCGCTCACGGCGTTTATCTTTGCCAAATTCCTCAGCCCGGACAAATTTCAGGAGTGGGCGTGTTTATACGGCATGGGATTATTTGCGTTAAGTCTGTTTCTGCCCATGTTGCTGGAGTGCCGTTTTGAGCGTAAATGGCAGGTATTTGGGCGCAGTATACTGCTGTTTTTACTGCCGTTGGCGTTTTTTCCGGACATCTGTTCCATGTATGTGGATTTACCTTTGGGTGGAACGCTGGCGCTGGCGTTGCTCATTGTACTGTATCCAAAGCGTTTTGACTGGCGTTACGGCATTCTGTTGGCCGTGGCGGTAAGTTTTATGTTTATGATTAAGCAGTCCGGGTTTGGCTTGGCATATCTGCCGATTGCATTGGCGGCGTGGCGGCTGTGGCGGGAACGGTCTGGAAGCCGTTGGCCGACTGTGGCGGCAACGCTGGGGCTGGGCATACTGCCGTGGCTGTTAAAAAGCTCGTGGGTATGTCTGGTGCGGCGGAATGAGTGCGTGGAGCGGTTCTCCGGGCAGGGTATCAACGCTCTGCAGGTGTGGCGGGATTTTGTGGCCGAACCCACGGTTGCGGCGTTACAGGTAGGTGAATTAACGCTGGAGCGGTTGTTTCGGGTGCCATCAAGTACGGCGTTCAATCTGCCGCCGGTGTGGTTCTGGCTGATATTGATGTGTGGATTATGGCTTGCAGCCGGGCTGGACAAATCAGGGTTAAGGCGGCGGCTGGTGATTTTTTCGGCCGTCATTCCCGTGGCGGCACTCGGCTTTATCGTTACATTGGTGATATATTATGTATACACATTTCCGCCGCAGGCTATGGAGTCGCTGGCTTCTTTTGACCGTTATACCGCCACCTTGAATTTGGCCTTGGCAATGCCGGCCTTAACGTTGATTCTGCTGGTATTCGGGCGGCGGAATGTAACGGGTCGGCGTTATGGGGAAGTTTTAATTATTATTTTGGTGCTGGCGTTGGCGTCGCCGCAGATTGCCTGGGGGATCTGGCGGCAGAATGCCTGGGCCACGCCGGTCAGTGTGGCACGCAGTCGAGTCGCGTTTGCGGCGGCACAGCTTGCCCCCGTAGCGGGAATCAGCGGCGAAAAAGTAGCGATGATTGCTCAAGACTCCGCCGGGTTCGAGGCGATGATGTTGAAATATCTGTATCCGCACACCTTTGTATTGCCGGAATTATTCAGCGTTGCCAGTGTAGATGCACTTGAAAACGGGAATCCCTACGGTACGGCCATAACGCCGGATGAATGGGTAAAAGTGCTGATGCAAAATCAGGTAGCGTATATTTATATGCAAAGTTCGGATGCCTGTTTCAAGCGGTCGTTCGGTAAATTGTTTGAAGGTGGCGAGAAGGCAATTTTGGAACGACAGTTATATAAATGGAACCATTTCGGCAAACTGGCGGCGGTAACTCCGGCGGACTATCTTTGTGATTTTTCGCCGATAAATTTACTGATTCCGGACCCGGCCTCTGCAACGGTGCATATTTCGGATGAAGTAACCTTTAATAATGCCGACTATGCACTGCGGATTCTGGTGCCGCCGTTCAGCAAAGTTACATTGCGTTATTCGCCGTTGGCCTTGCCGCCGGATTTGCCGGTACGGAAACTGGAATTGGCGGTATTTATGCGTCAGCAGGGCAGTTTGTGGATAAATAATCAAAAAATGGCACTAACCCGTGTTCCGGACTGGCAAAATCTGGTCTGTTATCCGGCGGTGTCGGCCACTGAAACGACTTTAGATTTTTCAGCGTCCGATACACCGGCGGAATTTTTCATTGCGGATTTGAGATTAATATTTGAATAAGGCCCAATCGGCGGGCATAGGAATTTCCACCTGTAGTTTGCCGTTGGTCATTTTAGCGTTGCCGTGCCCGGCGACTGGCGAAAGTACGCACTTATCCGGCAGAGTAACCGCCAGGGTCAAATCGTCATTACTGTACGCACAGCCATATTCACGGAACACAATAATCAAGCCGGAATTGTCGGCGGCGTTATGGGATTGCAATCCGGTAATCGTGCGGCCGTCCGGTTCCCGGCCAATCGGCAGGATATCGCCGGAAAAAATCTGCCGGCGGTATTTTTTATGCAGAATCATTACGTTCCGCAAAACTTGAGCGTCGGCCGGAGCAACCTCACTGGGATAGAGCCATAACAATGGATTGGCAAACAAAGCGATTGCCGCCCAGTATTCCTGAGGGTAACACTCCGGCATACAGTGATAACTGGGGTTGTCGGCGGAACTTTTGCGGAGTCCGGCGGCACGGTACGGCACCTCTATCTGCAAATACTGCGTCCGGCAGTAGCGGGCCAAACGCCATAATGACCGCAATGTTTTCTCCGGATGATAACCAATTCCCCAATTTAAAGTTACATACCGATTCTGCAGGAACAAGTTGCCGTACTCCAGCAGATAAAAATAGCCGCCGCGTTGACCGTTGGTAACGTCTAAATTAAAGTAAATTTGCCCGTTGGACGCCATCCGCACCCGGCGGAACATTTCGGTTAAACGTTGTTCTCCGCAGTAGGTACGCAAGGTCATACCGTCGATTTTAAAGAAGCGGAAGCCGAATTTGTGATGATAATCCAGCAACATATTGCCAAAATTTTCGGCGTCGATATAGTCTAAATTGCACGAAGGCGCCGTCCATAACGCCAACTCCAGTTGATTTTCGGCGGCCTGTTTTACAAACGGCTCCAACCCTTCCGGCAGTTTATCTGCTGCCACCTGCCAAAAATCCGGTGCGGGGGCATGATTACTGCCGATAAGTTCCCATAAGCTGGCGCCTTTCTGCCAGGAGTCGTCAATCTGATAGGACTCCGCCGCTAATTCCGCCGCGCCGTTAATTTCATCATGCAGGAACTTGGAGTTCAAACGGTTGTAAAAGTCGCCGCCGCCCCACGGGTTCACCATAATGGTATGGTGATTGAATTGCGCCGGGTAACGTATTTTCAGATAGCGCTGCACGGCGATTTGGCGTTCGGCGGCGTCGGCGAATAAAATGACGGTATGCCGATAACTCTTAAACTCCTGATTCAGCATAATTTCATGCGGGGCAACGCCCCAGTTGCAGCTGTACACGGTTTGATTTCTAAAATAAAAGTCGGCGTTCTCCATATCCCGTCGTTCGGCGGACGGCGGTGCCTCCTGCAGGATTACGGCACCGGCACTGGTATGGGGATTCACCGTAAAAAGCAGATTTCCGCAGGCTTGTTCCGCCGGGCATGGGCAATGTTCCAGCACCTGATTGTCCACCTCATCGGTTCGTCCGAAAAACTCTACGGTTTTTTCCCGTATAAAACCGGGGGCAAAGGTCAGCGCATCCACCGCCGAAAACAATGGCCCGGCCAATTCCCGATTGGAATCACAGCGCATTTTCTGCCGGTATGTCCAGTAAATATTGGGCATTACGCCGGGGCGGATGCGATTACATACGCTCAAAACCGGCAAATTGGGGTAAATAATAAACTCCCGCACATAGTTGACCGGCGAGCGTTGTTCGGTAATGCTTACGGCCACAATCACATGTGCGGAGTCAAAATCGCCGGCCGAAACCTTCTGCACATCAATGGCCGTAATCTGATAAACCGGGCTGTTTTTGGCGGGTGTATTATAACCGATAAAATTAAAATCAAACTCCGGATTTTCCGCCGCCACAATGCAGTTGGTGCGTAAATCCCGCAGTTCCAGCGTCCGCAGAATACCGTTGGTCAAACTTATTTTACGGCGCAGACAGCGGTTGGCAATGGTTAAAGATTCCTCATCATAAATAACGGAAACATCCTGATAATTAAATTCCGGCATAGTAAAAATCCTTGTTTTTTAAACGTATTAGGATACAATAATCCAGAGTTAAATAATTGTCAAGTTGTAAAATTTGCGGATTGTGCTATTTTATACAAAATAATAACACAGTGAGGATTTTAGGAATATGAAATTTACGCAGAAACTTGATGATGCCGACCATCGTTATATTTTTCGGATATTCTTCCGCCGCCGCTACCCGTGGGGCGTGCATATGTTAATGACGGCGATTATTGCGGGCTTGGCGGCATGGCAGCATTTCACCGGCCAGCCGCAGGCGATGGCCTCGCTGATTGTGGCGGGCATATATTTGCTGACCACCTTGTATATCTGGCCTAAGTATATGGAATATAAAGTGTTGAAAAATGTAAAAAAATCCATTTCTTATGGCCGGGAACTGCATTATAATGTAGATGAATACGGTATCGCCTATACCGTGGCGAGCGGTAAAAAATATCAATTTCACTGGAAG
>CAZEHZ010000028.1:0-23976 GCA_964512385.1 uncultured Victivallaceae bacterium
GTCAGAGCCATAATCAATGGTAACGCAGTCGCCGTTAGCCCCGGCAACGAAGGTAGAATTATTATAGTATTTTACATTGTTCACCGTGGTTGCTTTATCACAGTAATTTATGAGCAAACTAAGTTCGCCATAAACGGATAAATTGGACAAATTACAAACACCGTCAAGGCTAATACGGAGGATTGTACCGGCGGCAATCGTAAGATTTTCCATACTGCCATAGGCATTCTTGAGCGTAATAGAATTCACCCCGGTGGGATCGCTGAATTTTATGGACTTCACCTCCGAAACATCGCCGGAAATGGTCAGCAAACCTGCTTTGCTTAAATTAAGTTCTTGAACTGTAGCCCCGTTAACGGTAATACTGCCATCAATAATATCTAATTTATTGATTTTAGCACCACGATTCAGCGTAACACTTTTCTTGTTTTCGCTCTCGTTTACAATCAAATTTTTAATGCTTTGGCCGATACAAAAGTTATTATGCTGTGTCGCATAATCATTGTCTATGGTTATGGTGTCAAAAGACTCTTTCTTAATCGCCAGCATTATTAACGTTTTTTGGTCATACGAGCCTTGGATACTGAAAGCATGAGCGTCAAAATAATGTTCCGTAATGATATCTCCACGATAACCGCACACGTAAATATAATCCCCTATTTCAGTGGGATTTAATAAGTTAATATCCGCAATTCTATCGTTATTTATAAATAATGAAAGCTGATTGCGGTCTTCATCCACTTGAGTGGCCTCAAATGCGTAATAAAGCATACTGCCATTATCCTTGGCAATATTTATTCCAATATCTACTTTGCGTTCCCCGATGCCCATAACTGTTATTGGCGAATTTAGAATGGTACTTGTGTCATAACATATTTTATTTGCGCATGGTTTGCAATCGGGCTTGTCATAAGTTATATCCATAACAATAACGAGGTCTTCGCCAAACTTTATATCCCGAAGATTATAATCGGCATAGTTCGATGCAATATAAAGTGTTCCGGTAACATCAGCTTTTAGATATTGATTATAAATATCTGTAATATTGACTATATTCAGATTATGTATAACAGAACTTTCTGCGGCGTTTATATATGAGAGCGCACTACCGCTGGCAACTAAATTCTCTACAACTGCACCAGATTCAAGACGCAAATAACCGTTGCCCATGTTAACGTTTTCGACAATTCCGCCGCTATGTACCACCATACTCAATCCACTAAAAAGATTTGTATTTAAGGCAATGCCGCCGGAATATACAGTTAAAACGTTGCTATAAAAACGATTATAGTCGTTTTTTGCACCCCAGTTTTCCGCCACATAGCCATCATAAACCTCCAGCGACTCCAGCCAGTTGCGGCTGTGTTTGGCATCGGTAATATACTCTTCACCCGCAATGGTTCCGGTGATATTAGTATCAAAAGCATGGCGCAGAAGACCGCCGGATTCCATTTTCATACCGGTAACCGTTCCGCCGTTGCAAACCGTCAATTTCGAATAGCCATCTATTTCCACCTGATTTAAAATCCCGCCGGACGAAACCGTAAATTCAGCGCTTTGATTTAGTGAAAAATTCTCTAAAATCCCGCCGGAATAAACAATGCATTTGTCAGGTCCACCCCCTATCCATGCACTGCCGCTGAGACTTATATTGCGGGCATAACCATAAGCCGTAATTATACCGTGCATAGAAATATTATAAGCCTCGGCGCCCTCTGCAAGCATAAAGTCAATCACATAATTTGTATCCAGATCATATACCTTACCGCCGGATTCCACGGTTAACTTACTCTGAATATCGCACTTGCTCATAATCTGCCCGGACGCAACTATGGCGGAGGATATCAGCAAATTATAATATGTATCTCCGGTACATTCATAACTGCTGCCGCCCACCGTGCCGGATAAACATGCACCGGCATAGTAACTGAGCTGGTCCAGCGACTCCGCCGAAAAATTGGTAACTTTGCCGCCGGACATTACCATCATACTGCCGCCGGAATTGATGACGGCATTCGTTGCCACGCCGCCGCTCATAACGGTAAGTTCGGCACTGCTGTGAATCAACGTATTTTCCACCGTGCCGTATACGGTTTGTTCGCCGCCGGACATTACCACATCCCGCATCAATCCGCCGGAATATACACAGCAACCGCTGAGATACTCTACTTTGCTGGCAATTTGGCCACTGGAAACATTGCCGTGATTAAACTTCATATTGTAGCATATATTGCTGTCCACATTAATGGCCTTACCATCAGAGGTGCCGGATATTATGGTATTAAAACTGTACCCGAATCCGGTATCTTTTTCCATCACTAAATTAGTGAGTTGACCGCCGTATACCCATAAAGAACCGCCGCTGCAAACCTTTAAATTGTCCATGCGGCCGCCGGAGGAAACATGGGCTTCACCACCGGAAAATACGTTGGCATTTTCCACGGTGCCGCCGTTGTCCGCCCGCATAAGACCGCCGTTGTAGACGGCGGCATCACGGATTACGCCGCCCAGCAAGGCAAAAGCCCGGCCGCCGGAATATACGGCAACATCATCCATATAAGTGTTGTCCGAGGCGATTAGGCCGCTCTGCACATACGCCATACCGCCGCTTTGCACGGTTACGCCGCTAATCAAAGTCCCGGCGGAAGCCGCTAAAATACCATCGTCTAAAACCGTGGTATTGGTTACTTTGCCGCCGCTTTCCACGGTTAAGCGGCCGTCGGTTCCGGTAATCGTATCGCCGGAGGAAACGATGCCGCCGGCAATGGTAACATTATTTAACGTACTGCCGGCGCGGACTTGCGTTTTACCGCCTTTAATCGTACAATCGGTCAAATTAGAATCGTATATAATGGCGGACATTTTACTGCCGACATAACTCATGTCAAAGGTGCAACTGGAAACCACGCTCTTGTTCATGATTTTCAAGGTGCCACCAATAGTCAAATTGCATTCAGACAATCTTGTGGAGTAAGCTTCCAGCGAAACCTTGCCGTTGAGATTTTTGGCCGTCAAATTGGAGGTAGCCAAGTACCCGCCGTCAACCGTTAAATTCTGCTCATATAAATTGATTGACATGTTAACGCAGTTTAGCGACCCGCCGGTTTTAAGTGCCAATCCCACACCAATTCCGCCGACATCGATCGTGCAGCTGCCGTAGATTACGCTGTTGGTAATCATCCCGCCGGTCTTAACTTCCTGAGTGGCGGAACGGTTGATGACGGTATTGTCGGCACTGCCGCTGGCCATAACGACTTGCGCTGCGCCGGACTCTAAAATGGTGCCGGAGGCCAGCCCGTCGGAGTTTATTCTTTGAATCCCGCCGGAGATTATGGCGTTGGTGGCCGTCCCCCAAATTACTTGCGATGCGCCGCTGAAAATCACGCTGCTGTCGCTGATGCCCTGTACGTTATGGACACTTTTGGAATCATAGGCTATGGTGCCGGAATCCTCGCCATAACTATTCATCCGGCCGCCGGAGACGATAACGGTGTGGCTGGCCACCCCGCCGCTGCTTACCGCAACTACTCCGGAGGTGGTGGTGTCATAAACCACCCCGCCGCTACGAATATTTAAGCGGCCGCCGCTTTCCACCGTTGTATTGCTGGCGGTATCGCCGGAATTGAGGTATAAGGTTTCACGAGAACTGACCACATAATCGTTATAATCTGCCATTTATATAATCCCCTAAATGAATGTTATTGTTTATTCTAACACTTAAATATAGCCTGCTATATAAATTATGTCAAGTAGTTATTACACTAAGTTTTGATAATTTTCTTTAAAATTTGCTAAACTTTGCGGCTTGAAATAACGGTTCTTTATTGACTCTTCATATATTGTCGATGTTGGCGTGGCGCCATAGTTGTGTCCGGGATAAATTATGGTATGGCCGGGCAACGAGCGTAAACGCTGTAAACTATAATAAAGTTTTTCTACTTGACCAAAGCCGATATAGTCAACAAATAAGGTGTCGCCGGTAAATAAACCGGAGTTGTCGGCAGTTAGATAGCAGACGCTATGCGGCGTGTGTCCGGGGGTGAATAATACAGTTAAGTAGCTGTTTCCAAACGGTAAACGTTGATTGTCCGTAAAGTCTTTGCCGCTTTTAACCGGTGCCGTGTAATGCTTTTGCAGTTCCGGCAATGCGTCGGCATGGTCGGGGTGTTCATGGGTTAAAAGATAGTATTGTAACACCCGGCCGGGGGGAAACGCCGCAATAATTTTAGCGGCATCGCCGGTGGGATCGATAACTGCAAACGAGTTGCCGGATTCAACAATATAGGAAAAATTATCGTCGAATCCGCCTACTGCAATCTGCTTAATTTTCCACTTCATTTTTTTCGCCATTCAATCATCTTTTGGCACACGACAAAAAACGCCGGAATCAAAAACGTTCCCGCCAGTACCGAGAGCGTCATGCCCCCCACTACCACCGACCCCAACGCTTTGCGGCTGGCCGCCCCCGCACCGGAGGCGGTAATCAGCGGCAATGTACCTAATACAAAACTTAATGCCGTCATCAATACCGCCCGGAAACGCAGTCTGGCGGCATATTCCGCCGCATCCGCAATGCCGTCGCCGGCCTCGTGGCGTGCTTTGGCAAACTCCACAATCAGAATGGCGGTTTTACAGGCAATCCCGAACAGCAGTACAAAGCCGACTTGAGCATAAATATTGTTCGTTTGATTCATGTAGTTCATCAGCAGTAACGCCCCGAACATCGCCACCGGCACGGATAATAAAACCGCCAGCGGAATTACCCAGCTTTCATACTGCGCCACTAAAAACAGATAGATAAACAGCAGAGCCAACCCGAACACGATGCCGATCTGCCCCGAAGCCTCCCGTTCCTGATAAGACATATCCGTCCAGTCAAACTTAAAGCCGTCCGGCAGGACCTCTTTAGCGGTTTGCGCCAGAGCTTCCATGGCTTCGCCGGAACTGTATCCCGGTGCCGGACTCGCAAAAACAGTGGCGGAACTGTATAAGTTGTAACGGCTTAAATATTGCGGCCCGAATACGGTTTCCGGAGTCAGCAGGGTGCTTAACGGCACCATTTCGCCGGCGGCGTTGCGAACATGGATTTTGGCCAAGTCGCTGATTTCGCCCCGCATGGTGGCGTCGGCCTGAATTTCCACCTTGTAAACCTTGCCGTATTTATTGATATCGTTAATATAGCTGTACCCCATCAACCCTTGCAGAGCCGAGTTGATATCGCTTAAGCTGATACCGAGTTTCATGGCTTTTTCACGGTCAATATTCAAGAATTTCTGCTGTAAATTAGCCTCATAAGTGGAGAACACCTGCGTAAGTTTGGGGTTTTTATTGGCGGCTTCGCACAGCACCTTCAGGGCGGCGGCCATGCGTGCCGGATGCGTGCCGGTGGTGTCTTCCAGCACAAATGTCAAGCCGCCGGTAGTGCCTAAGCCCGGAATCGAAGGCGACGATACCGCTTGCACGGCGGCCTCTGGAATCTGATTAAATTTCTGTTGCAGAGACGCCATGATTTCCGCCTGAGACAACCCCGGAGTCTGACGCTCCTTCCACGGTTTTAAGGTAATAATACCCAACGCATTATTGGATGCGCTGGTACCGGTAAGAATACTGAAGCCGCTACAGGTAATCACGTCCGCCACGCCCGGTTGACTTAAGCAGACGGCGGCCACTTCATCGGCCACTTTATCGGTGCGGTTAAACGCCGAGTTGTTCGGCAGTTGGATATTGGCAAAGAATGCGCCTTGGTCTTCATCCGGGATAAAACCGGCCGGCAACGCATTAAACATGCGTATACAAATGAACAGCAATCCGGCATAGAACAGCATCAGAATAAAGGCCTTGCGGACAAAACGGCTGACTGCGGCGCCATAGGCGGCGGTCAATTTGTCAAACCCGGCGTCAAACCAGCGGAAGAAGATAAATTTTTTATGCGTTCCGGAGTTCGGCTTCAGCAACACCGCACTTAACGCCGGCGACAAAGTCAAGGCGTTGAGCGAAGAAATTGCCACCGCTACTGAAATAGTGATGCCGAACTGCCGATACATTTCGCCGGTGATTCCAGACAAAAAGCAGACCGGGATAAACATGGCCAGCAACACCGCAGTAGTGGCGATAACCGGCCCGGTAACTTCTTCCATCGACTTTAAGGCGGCGTCTTTTGGCGACATATTTTCTTCATTCATCAACCGGCTGACGTTTTCAATCACCACAATGGCATCGTCCACCACCACGCCGATGGCCAGAATCAGGCCGAACAGCGTAATCAGATTGATGGAATACCCCACCGTAAGCAACACCGCAAACGTGCCGATTAAGGAAACCGGAATCGCCACGGTCGGCACTAAAGTTGCCCGCCAGTCCTGTAAAAATATGTAAGTGATAAGTATCACCAGCAGAACGGCTTCAATTAAAGTTATCACAACTTCTTCAATAGAGGCGTTGATAAATTCGGTGGTGTCATAATTAAACCCGTAAGTAACATCTTCCGGAAAGTGCTGAGACAATTCGGCTAATTTTGCCTTGCATTGTTCGGCGATTTTCAGTCCGTTGGCGTCATTAAGCTGATAAATCGCCAAAAGTGCGGCGGGGCGGCCGTTTAACTTGCCGCTGCTGGAGTAGTTGGCCGCACCTAATTCAATGCGGGCAATATCGCCCAGCCGCAACTGGCCGCCGTCGCTGTCGGTACGGATTACAATCTGTTCAAACTCCTCCACCGAGGTTAAGCGGCCTTGAGTCTGCAACGCAAAACGGTACATTTGGCCATCGGCGTTCGGGGCGTCGCCCACCGCCCCGGCGGACACTTGCACGTTCTGATTCTTAATGGCGTTACTGACATCAGGCACGGTTAAATTCAAGGTAGCCAGGCGATCCGGATCCAGCCAGATGCGCATACCGTAAGTCAAGTCGCCCAGCATGGCGATATCGCCCACGCCGGGAATTCGAGCCAGTTCATCTTTAATATTGATTAAGGCATAATTGGCTAAAAACAGGGCGTCATGCGTGTTGTTTGGTGAAGACAAGGTCATAACCAGCAACATATTGTTACTTTTTTCCTTAACGGTAACGCTTTGGCGTTTAACCTCTTCGGGTAAACTGGACTCCGCCCAGTTCACCCGGTTCTGCGTGTTTACGGTGTTCGAGTCGCCGTCGGTGCCGATGCCGAACGTTACTGTAATATTGGCCGACCCGGAATCACTGCTGGTACTGGACACATACAACATGCGTTTTACGCCGTTCAACTGCGTTTCAATTGGTTCAACCACGGTTTGCTGAACGGTTTCGGCGTCCGCCCCCGGATAGGTGGCGGAAATCTGCACCTGTCCGGGCGTAATATTGGGATACTGCGCCACGGGCAATACTTTAATAGCAATCAGCCCGGCCAGTGAAATGACAATAGAGATGACAATGGCAAAACGGGGGCGAAAGATAAAGAATTTGCTGAACATTATTTAGTCTCCCCAGCCGGAGTGTTTTCAGTCGGTTTCACCTGATTTATCTGGTCCAGTTTTTTCAGGGTTTCCGCTTGTTGGGCATCACGCTGAGCCTGAGTAATCTCATTTACGGTAATGCCGTTGCGGACTTTTTGCACCCCGTCCACAATCACGTTTTCGCCCACTTTCACGCCGCTAAGCACTACGGCATCGTTACCGTTGCTGCCCGACACATTAACGCTTTGGCGAATTACTTTATGTTCAGCATTAACCAGATACACAAATTTGCCTTGTTGGTCCTCTTGTACGGCAAGCTGTGGAATCAGCACGGCGGGCGGGGGATTGGAATTTTCCAGACTCACTCTTACGTTCATGCCGGGCAGCAGTAAATTTTTAGGATTGTCAAACAAGGCTTGAATTTGAATCGTGCCGGTGGTGGAGCTGATGTTGTTATCCCAATATTCAATAGTTCCGGTATGGTCATACTCTTTACCATTGTCTAAAAACAGGCGCACAATGGGGCGATCCTGTGTTTTTTCCTCCAGTCTGGCGTCGGTAAGAGCCAACAGCAGCAGTTCGCTTAATTTGAATTTTACCCGCACCGGAGTCATGGTAATTACGGTGGTCAGTTCGCCGGACTCCGGCCCCACCATGTCGCCCACTTCATATTTTGTCAGTCCTGCAATCCCGTCAAACGGGGCTTTAATATTGGTATAAGAGAGATTCAGTTTTGCCACCTGTAAAGCGGCTTCGGCAGACTTCACGCCGGCCTGAGCTTCCAGTTCTGCGGCGGCGGCATTATCCAAGTCTCTTTTGCTGGCGGCATTCTGCTTGTACATCATCTCCTGGCGTTCCCGTTCTACAGTTTTATTCTGTAAATTGGCCTGAGCGCGCAGCAGAGAGGCCTCGGCCGAGGATAAATTGGCCTGATATTGTTCCGGCTCAATTTCATAAAGCACTTGTCCGGCCTTCACCACATCGCCTTCTTTAAAGTTGCGTTTGATGATAAAGCCGGAAACTCTGGCAATCAGAGTAACGCTTTTATCGGCCTGCACCTGCCCGATAACATTAATCGCCTCGGCCGCTTTACCGGCTTGAGCAGCGGCCACCACCACCGTGGGCGGGGCGGCTTGAGTCGTAATCGGCGTTTTTTTGCATCCGGCAAACAACGTGAAGATGGCGGTAAGTAACACTATCTGGAATCTGGTCATAGCAATCTCCTCCAGAAAAATATTTATTTATGTTATAGAATATCACTCTTTGGCCGATGTTTCAATAGCGCAAGTCTTTTTTTTTCATAATTAAAGTTGCAAACCAGTGATTTTGGTATTATATTCTATCATAAATTTATGGAGCAGTCATGTTTAAGATAAAATTATTGGGGATATTATTCAGTTTTTGCTGGTTGCTGATCAGCGCATCAATGGCGGCGGAAATTTGGGTGGAAGGTGAAGTCGGCCAAGTGTCCAGCGTGCCGAAACCGGAAGCGGCTCCATACCCGGACTGCTTGTATACGATGGTGTTAAATATAAAAGGTCAGGCGGCCGAACCATTTGTTCCGGTGGAAATTGTGGTGGTGGCTCCGGCATTTCTAAAGCGTAAAACGGTAGAAAATACGCAGTTTTTGCGTGGCGAGCGGGTAAAATTTAAGCTGGTGGATTTTGATGATGCGCCGGATTCGGTGCGTCAGCTCCAAACTGCCGATGATATTGATGACTTTGAACTGCCGTATTTCTATTTAGTTCAGGGCGAAGCTATTGAGTTGTTTAACCCCGAATGGGCCGCCGGTTATGTGCCGCCCGCCGCGGTCGAATTAGCAACTCCGCCGAATTTTCCGTTTTTCCAGCCGTCGTCAAAAGCGGTGGCGGAACGGCAAGCGGCCATGCGGAAAGATTTGGCTTATCTGCAGAATTTATTAGCGGAGTCCGGCTTTAAATCCTGGCCGGATTGGGAAAATTATCTGGCGCCAAAACGGGAGTTTTATAGTAAGAATATTCAGGAAAAATGGGTAGAAAACACCTATTTTAAAACCGGAGGTTGGGTTTTCTGTGCCAATTTTGCCGAAACTGAGAGTTTTAGAAACGCCGTTTTGGCGATGAATGACTATCTGAAAGCCCGTAATATCGACTTGATTGTACTGCGGGTTCCCGGTCGGGCCGAGATTTGTGCCGACTTGTTTAATCCGGAATTTAAACACAGCATCGTCAGCCCGGTCTACTATCAACTGCAGGAGTTTTTATTGCGCCATGATGTGGAGTATATTGATTTAACGCAACGGGTTGTGTCCGAGCGTCTGGAGGCCGTCGCCCCATATTGGTATATTGAATCCGGCGAAGGCCATGCCGCCGAAGGTGCCTGTAAAAGCGTCGCCCGCGAGTTGACGGAACGCTTGAAACGCTATGATTTCACCGCAGATTTACCGGCGGAAACCACCTTGGCCACTGTGCCGGGCATGTATAATTATCCATCCGGAAATCCGAATTTTGACACCAATACGCCAATTCCGGTTACGGTGGTGCGTTGCGGGCAAAAACCGTTGCCGATTGCCGAAGACGGCAAGTCGCCGATTTTGCTGATGGGCGACAGTTATTTTACGCATCCCACCATGCGTGAAGGCGGTACGATTCAGCACTATTTGGCGTGGGAACTTAAGACGATTCCCGACTTGTTATGCCGCATGAGTGCCGGTTCCGGTCTGCCCCGCTTTTTATCCCGTAAGGGAGATGAGTATTTAGTGCCGCGCCGGGTGGTGATTTGGGTCACCAAGCCGGACACGGTGTTTAAACGGATTGTGCCGTTTGCCCCGCCGGTGTATTTCAGTTATAAAGCGCCGGTGGCAAGTTACTCCGGCGAGGCGTTGAAAACGTTAAACTGGTCGGATCATGACGGGCGTGAAATCAGGCATTTTTACACGGCCGAGGACGGTGGCGAGTTAAAGATTGTCCCCTTGACAATGAATGACTTAACGACCAACGGTTCCGGCCCGGCGGGGCAGCTGACTTTTGATGTTAAGCCGTATGCCGGTAAGTTTGATGCCTTGCAAGTGGTGATGCGTCTGGGTTGGAACTGGACGGTAACAACTAATATTACTTGTGGAAATTTCACCGATTACAGTTATTTATCGCTTTCCGATTATTCGCGTAAGGTGGAATATTTGATAGATTTATCGCCGGATGCGGAAACGCTGGAGTTTGATTTCAGATCGGTAAAAGTATTGCGTGGTTTAACTTTAAGTATTAAACGGATAGATATTTACGGAGTAAACAAATGAGTGTGGAGTCTACCGAAGTAATTATTTTGCGTATTACGCCGTATAAAGAATCCGGGATAATTGCGGCGGGTTTGAGTCCGGATTTTGGCAAAGTCGAATTTATTTCGCACTCCGGGCAAAAATCCGGCGGCACCTCAACTCCGGCCTTAGACTTGTATCGGCATTTGCAGTTAAGTTTTAAAGCTCCGGCGGCGGAAAAAGACGGTGCCTTAGGCACGGCCACGGAATTTGAGTTGATTGATGAATTTTCCAATCTGCCCCGCAAGGTGGAAAATCTGAATTTTGCGGCTAAAATCAGTCGTTTTATTTTGCGCAACACCATATACGAATCGCCCATGCCGTTATTATTTGACACATTACGGCAAATTTTCGGTCAACTTTCCATTGCCGATGTTTCGTCCGGCACTTGGACGCTCCGGCATTGTGCGGTGTTGCTTAAGTTGACATTTTTATATGAAAGCGGTCTATTGCCGGAGCCGGAAAACCTGCCGCCGGAGGCCGTTCAAAAAGTTATGGCCATGTATGAGCGATTGATTGAGTGTGCCGTAGACGGTTCGCCGTTGCCGCCGGCCGGCGACCAATATTATGCGCAGTTGGATAATTACTTAAACGCCCTGATCGCCGCCAACAATCTGCCTTGGAAATAGCGTGTCGATAATGCTAAACCGGCTATATTGTTGACCATCAAAAATTTAAATTGCTCCAACCCCATAAATAAACGCAAGGTTTTGGAGCATGGAACTATGTGTTTTATTCTTGCTTGCTCCGGCATAAACCATACCGCCGTTGGGAGCCTCCATTGCTTTGTGTCATAAACAGTGTTGACTGTGCTGTTCATGCAAAAATACACATCGCCACTTGCCATCTTGCCTGCAACCAAAATCCCCTTTTGCATTATCGACTATAATAAAATCCAACATTGTAAGTCATTGATGGGCAATACCATGGAGGTTAAAATCAAATTAAGGAAGGTTATAAAAAATTAAAAGGGCGATGTGGGTCTCCTCTTCCACGGCAGAAGCCGTGTCCTCTTGTTGGTAATGTTCTCGCAAATCCAACGGAAATTTCGTGTTTGCTTCATGTGTTCCCCTACAGCTTGGCTGTTTTCTCCTCTGTAAACGGTAAAAATGCTTCAGTCGTTGTAACTTCGTCATTGATCCGGTCGAGCCGCCGTCAGCTCCCCCCTGAACCATGGCAATTCCCCTCTATCTCTCAATTTTGAACTGCAGTAAAAGTCTTTTTGCCTCACCTCCGACACTCAAGCGCCTAACTAAGCACCCGTTCATCGTTGCTAACGCCAGCCCGCACCGTTTTTTTATTCGTTGCAAGGCATTTTAGTTTCTTTCACTCAATCCCGCCACCGCTCATGCCGCTCATTGACAAGCTTTTTTATTTGCCAAACCGCATTCAATGGCTTGAAGAACAAGAGTTGGAACAAGTTTTACCTTTTTACAATTACCCCTGTATCACATGAATATCAACTTGAAATTCCGGCTTTTTTGCGAATCTGCATTACTGCAAATCCCACAACGCCCGGTTTTTCTTAGCTTAATAAAAACTACTACACTATCAATTTAATTGATAAAAATAAAAAGTCAAATGCTTTTTATTAGAAAAATGAAAAAAAATCTATTTTTTTTAGATTTTTTAACAATCTTTGTTTTTTACCCAAATTGCATATTGATAAAAATGATGTATATTAAAGGTTGTCGGTGCTCATAGCGGAGAAGAAACACACGTTCCCTTCCCGAACACGGTAGTTAAGAGCTCCTGCGGCGATGGTACTGCACATCAGAGTGTGGGAGAGTAGCACAGCGCCGACAATTTTTTTTGGTTTTTTTGGTTTCTTTTGGCGAAATACTTCGTCAATGTCGTCGTCGTGTACTATTTCGTACACTTCCTCCTAATTTCCTCGTCTTTCATCCAAAATAAACTCAAAAAAACTGCATTCTTAGCGGTGTGGTGTACTGTTTGTGGAACTTCGTCAATGTCGTCGTCGTGTACTATTTCGTACACTTCCTCCTAATTTCCTCGTCTTTCATCCAAAATAAACTCAAAAAAACTGCATTCTTAGCGGTGTGGTGTACTGTTTGTGGAACTTCGTCAATGTCGTCGTCGTGTACTATTTCGTACACTTCCTCCTCGTTTCCGGTGTGCTGTAAATTATAAAAATCAGTTTATGCGCCGCATTATTATTCAATAATTTACGGTTTTATAAAACCGTCGCTATCAAGATAACGACGGCTTTTATAAGGCTGTAAAGTATGAATAAGAATCAAGCAGACCTGATTTTAAAATTTAACAGCATACCATGTCTTTCATCTCCAATAGACTCAAAAACCTGCCTTATCAACGTTTGGAAAGGGTAGATTTTTTCACGATATTGTTGTTATTGGCTTTTACGTACATTTTTGCCTCGTTTATGAGTCGAAAATCTGCAGGGCGGGTTGGTTTTTTACCGTTTTGGGTGCCTTATTAGTGAGGAAAATGATTTTTAGTAAAAAAACATCATTTTTTTTCGTAAATACACTTGACTTTTGTAGATTACTAGTGTAAGCTATGTTGCAAAAGGAGGTGTTATCATGGAAAAAGAGATTCAAATATCCGATGCCGAAGTTGAAGTGATGAAAGTTTTATGGGCGGATTCCCCGCAAACCTTGCCTAATATTGTAACCACCGTTTTGAAAGCTAACGCTTGGCAGTATGTTACCGTTAAAACTCTGCTCCAACGTTTGGTAAAAAAAGGTGCTATTATGCGTTGCGGCGAACGCCGTAATTATTTGTACTCGCCAACCGTAGCGGAAAAACAATATCTGGCGTCCGCCAGTCGCAATTTTTTGGCCCGTAATTTTAATGCGTCCCCTACCGAAATGTTGGCTTTTTTAGTTAAACATGGCGAAATTTCCAAAGACGAATTAACTCAAATTGTCGAAGGTATTGGAGATTTGAAAGATGAATAGTATTATATATGTTTTCTGCATGTATATGTTTGGCTCAATCTGCCGGGGCTTATTGATTGTGGCCATTATCGCCGCTTTCGAATTGGTTTGGCGGCGGAAACTGATGTTTGCCGGATTGTCAAAAATCTATTTTCTGCTATTTATTTTAGCGGTTTTGCCGTGCGGAGTTATTGATTTCAGTTCCTTTTACCGGCCGGCCGCCGTTACGTTGCCGGTTGCGGCTGCTCCTGCGCCCGTTATGGCAGCAGAGGTGAAAAAAGATTCAACTGCGCCGGCAAATCCAATGCTTTCAACTGCGGCGGTTTATGCCGATTCTACAGCTGCACAAATAGCGGAGAATAAGATGGAATTACTGGAATTGGCACCGGTTTCCGAACCATCCGGTCAACTTTATAATTGGCTTTATTGGGGTATGTCCGTTTACTTTTTATTGGCGTTGGTACTGTTGGCAAAGCGGTTCCGGCAATTTATTTTTTGGCGCGGCAGGATACGGCGGTGTATTGCGATTACCGACGGTCGGGAGTATGAGTTGTTTGTATTGGCGAAGCAAAAATTGGGTATAAACAGTAAAATAGCCTTGTTGGACAGTGGAAAATTGTTCAATTCTCCGGCCAGTTTTAACTGTCTGCCCGGTAAAATGCTTCTTTGCCCCCGGTGCGAAACGGCTAAACTTACCGATGCGGAACTTGAAATGCTCTTGATTCATGAGCTGGGGCATTTGAAGAATTCTGACAATCTTGCCGTGTTTTTGTCGGCATTGCTGACCAATTTATTATGGCCGAACGTATTTTTACGATTCTTGCTGAACCGTTTTGCGTTTGCCCGTGAATTGGAGTGTGATGCGTTAGTAAGGCAGCAGGCGGGCGCCAAAAACGCCACCTACGCCAAACTGCTGCTGTACTTTCAAGCCAACTCGAATCAGATTCCGGTGGCCGGATTAAGTACGGCGGCGGCAGACCTGAAACTTAGAATTGAGGAATTTGCAATGAAAAATCATCTTAAAAACAAGAATTTGCTTATTGGAACCATATCCGCATTAGCTTTGTCCGTGGCATTGCTTTCGCCGGTAATTCCGCTTGCCGCGCAGGAGAATGAGGCGGAAAACTCCGCCGCTGTTCCGCAACCCGCATCGGTTGACTTATTTCCGGAGGCCGTGCTTAAACACATTCCACTTAACAGTAGAGCCCTGTTTTCGGTGGCCAGTGAAGATTTCGGGCAAATAGTTTTTACTATTACATCGGGCCGGTTTACTGCTATTTTGAAACAATATCCGTCCATTTCCCGCATTGTGGTGGCGATGAGCGAGGGAGAGGGCGAGAGTGATTCAAGTATAATAATGTTTCAATCCGATAAGCCGTTCCCGGAGGACAGCAACATAGAGCCGATTGGCGACAACTATTATATCGTGAAAGACGCGTTACCTGCGGCGAATACTCAATGCGGCTTATCCGACGCCGCTAAAAAGACGCTGGCGGAATTGCCGGCCGGAGTCCGAAGTTTTGTTTGGAAAGATAAAGACAGCATTCTATATTACATGGTGCCGGAAAAGGATGGCAACTTGCTGCATATACAGGTTGCCGTACCGCCGGGTGCCCGTGCCAATGCAAAAGAGTCCATTGCAGACATGTTGAAATTTTGGGCAAAAACTTTAAATGCCAACTCTAACCTGCCGCCTTGTAAGGTGGAAATTGAGGGTGATTTAGTCGTTATGCATGGCATTATTCCGTCTCGAACTACGGCAGAGCTGGAGTTTCTGAATTTCACTATGGACATTTCCGGTCGCGGTTATGATCAATTCAGAAACTACACCCATGTTAAAAACATGTTAGATTTGCCCGGCGGCCGGGAAATACTGACCAAGTATGTGGAAGATTGCAAACAGAAGCTGCTTTCTGGTCAGTACGATCCGGAAATTAACGGTTATCCAGGTTTTTTCATGGCATGGGGCATTGCCACTCCGGACAAAAAACGTGCGGTGGCGGCCAAATTACTGATGAGTGATTACAATAAAATCTCTTTTTATCTTGACCCGGAAAACGGAAAGCAAAACGGCATCGAATTATTTGAGGAACTGGAAAAGTCCCGTCCGGAAATGGCGGTATATGCTGCCGATGTAATGATTCCGTATTTCGCATACAACAAGTTGGAATTAGCCGCTAAATACTGTCCGGAACCTTACAAAGCGTATAAAAATCTGGCGGACAATACTATTCCGTATATGCAGAAAACTAAAAATTTAGACTATGCTTATTCGCATTATATGCCGCTCATGGCCAAGGCCGAAGTGTTTATAAAAATTGCCGAATATCAGAAAAATGAGGCTGATGTTAAGGCAATTAAAGCCGGTATGGATGAAGCGGATGCCGTGATTAAGGCGATTAAGGCCACTTTACCGCCGGCGCCGGAAGTTGTGGAAATTACGCCGGCCAACGGTGCGTTGAATGTGAGTTGCCACACTAAGGAACTGGTGGTGAAATTCAATAAAGCCATGAAGCCGGGCAGCTGGTCATTTTGCCAAAACTCCGACTATAATTTCCCCGGCGGCACCGGAAAAACGCCGCATTACAGTACGCCGGACACCGTGGTTTTTCCGTTAAAGGAGTTGGAACCGAATACCAAATATGATTTATGGCTTAATATGCCGCCATACATTAATTTTAAATCGGCCGACGGCGGAGTGTTGGAATCCTACCATTACACGTTCACCACCGGCCCGGCGGAGCCGTAATCTTCAGCAAAGACTAATGAGTCGATAATGCAAAATCGGGTATATGATTAGTAATCAAAAATCACCTTTGGCATTATCGACTAAGTAAAAAACATTGCAATGCAGAAACACTGCAATGTTTTTTTACAGATTTATAAGATTCGCACACCATTATTTGGCAGACGAACTCTCCTGACTGGTCGCTTTGGTGGTCATTTTGCCTAAATAATTCGGCAAATCCAATCCGGCCATGCCGGCCACGTCGTGGAGCGGCGGCAAACTCTGCATCATGCCGCTTAAAAAGTTGGCGGTGGTGGTTTTGCCGTCGGCAGTTTTGGTGCCGCCGTCCCATACGGTCAACTTATCAATCTTAATATTGCGGATGGCTTCGGTCTGTAAGGTTACGATATCCTGTAATTTTTCAATTAACAGCATCTGTCCGGCGGCATTGGCGTCGGAATTACACGCTTCAATAATCTGTTTAAAACCGTCGCCCTTAGCTTTAAGGATTTGGTAATTACCACGGGCTTCAGCTTCAAGTTTGGCAAAAATCGCATCGGCTTCCCCGCGGGCTTCCCGACGGCGTTTTTCGGCTTCGGCTTCGGCATCAATTTCAATTTGCCGCTTGCGGATTTCGGTAGCCACAATAACATCGGCATTCTGTTTTTCCATTTCCATGGCGGCACGGGAGACCTGCACGCCCTTTTCGGCTTCAAACTGCGCCTGTTCCACTTGAGCTGCGGCAATACGGCGGGCGGCTTCCCCGCGGCGATAGGCTTCGGCTTCCTGTTCGGTACGCAAAGCGTTGGACTGAGCAATTTCAATTGCCGCCAAGTTTTCGCCTTGAGTAGCACCGGAGTCGGCCTTCTTTACGGCGATACGGCGTTCCTGTTCGGCCGAGGCTTCCCCGGTTACGGCTTCAGTTTCGGCTTTGGCCACGGCGATACGGCGTAACTGACCGGCTTCGGCTTCGCCGGAAACGGCTTGAGTTTCGGCCTGAGCCACGGCGATACGGCGTTCACGGGCGGCTTTAGCTTCCCCGGCGATGGCCATAGCTTCGGCTTCCGACACGGAAATACGTTCCTGTTTCTTAGCTTCGGCTTCCCCGATACTGCCCTTACGGTTTTCTTCGGCCACATCAACTTTGGCCTTATTGATGGCTTCGCTGGCGGCTTGGCGGCCGATAGCGTCGATATAGCCGGACGCATCGGTAATGTCGGTAATATTTACGTTCAACAGTTCCAAGCCGATTTTGTTCAATTCTTCGGCTACGTTGGCTTCCACGGCCCGCAGGAAAGTTTCGCGGTCGGCATTGATCTCTTCAATCGTCATCGAGGCGATTACCAGACGCAACTGCCCGAAAATGATATCTTTACTTAAATTAGCAATCGCATCCGGAGTCTGCCCGAATAAGCGTTCGGCGGCGTTCCCCATAATTTCCGGCTTGGTGCTTACCCCCACGGTAAACACGCTGGGTACGTTAATGCGAATGTTCTGCTTACACAAAGCATTGTCTAAATTAACATCAATCTGTAACGGCCGCAACGAGATGTATCCATAGTCCTGAATTACCGGGATAATGAATTTGGCCCCGCCGTGAATACATTGCGATGCATGTTGACCACGGGTTTTCCCGTAAATAACCATGATTCGATCCGACGGGCATTTACGGTAACGGGTGGCCAGCATAGCGAATAAAGCCAACAGAACCAATACCGCCATTACCACATAAATTGCAATTTGCACAGGCATTGTTAAAAATCTCCTTTTGAGCTATAAATTAAATATTAACGCTTAAATTTTTTCAACTTTAAAACAGTCGGGACTGACCACGGCCACAATCTTTACCTGAGCGCCCTGCGGCAACGCTTCGGCGGCGGTGGCCCGGATTTGGCGGGTACAGCCGTTTAAAATAGCGGTAACGGTGCCGATGCCGTCGGCGGGAATGGACAAATAGACCGTGCCGGTTTTGCCGATAAATTCCGGCGGCTCAATATTGCCGGACTGTTGCATTTTAATAAAGAAATACACGGTTAAGGTGGTAAGCGTCATCATTACAAGTCCGCAAATTACGGCGATAATGAAACCGCCCAGCGTGCCGCCCCAAAAGTACCCCGCCCAACCGAAAAAGGTTAAAAAGGCCACTAAACTGCGGATGCTGAAAAAGCTGACTAAGCTAAGTGCGCCGTCGCCGCCCATATCCACGTTTGCCGGATCAAAGTCGCCGGAGTCAAAGTCATCGCCGCCCAAGCCGGTCATTAACATTACCAGCATAACCAAAAAGATTACACTGCCGCCAATTCCAAGGTAAAAACAGAATTCTACCGAATTGGCAAAAAAGCTGTCTAAAGCCCCCATCTTTTGCCTCCATTAAAGTTAAGCCACTCAAAAACAATCGCCATATTCATATAATAATTTCTATTTGAGCAAATACAAGCAAAAAATTTGGAGTTCAGACGCTTTTTCAGGTTTTTTTTGCTGATTTGGGTTGACAAGTTTTATTTGCACCAAACACAACAAAGGAGTTTGGTATGGATTACGATTATATTTTTCGGCGTGAACACGCACATTATCGCAAAAACAAACAGATCTGGCAGCGCAGTCGAGACGCTTATTCCGGCGGACGGGAGTATATAGAGCAGGCGTTGATCCGGCATGTATCGGAGATTGATTTGGAATTTGCCGAACGCCGTTTGCGGGCCTGTTACTTTAATTATCCCCGTAAAGTCGCCCGGTTAATTTCGCAGTTTGCCCTGTCGGTGCCGCCGGTACGCAGTAATGTTGATGCAGAATTGGAGGAGGATTTCTCCCGCACCGGGTTGCGTACCAATGAGGTGATGTGCCAATTTTCCACCATGTTGAACGTGTACGGGGCGGCGTTTCTGGCGGTGGAAATGCCGGCATTCACCGGACTGGTGAATCCATTGCGCAAGAAGCAGGAACGGTTGCGGCCTTATGTACTGGCGGTGTCGCCCTTAGCGGTGCCGGACTATGCTTACGGCAGCGACGGCCGTTTGCTGTGGGCGTTGGTGGAAGAACAAGTTACGTTGAATGACGATCCGTTTAAACCGGCCATGATTCGCCGCCGCCGCCGTTTGTGGACCCGTTATGACTGGCGGTTGTTTGAGCTTAGTCCGGCCGATGGCAAGACTCGTCTGGTAGCCTCCGGCCGGCACAATCTGAATGCGGTGCCGTTGATTCGGGCGCAGGAGCCGGACGGTTTCGGCTTGTCGGCCAATCACTGGTTTGAGGATGTGGTGCGGATTTCCGATGCGATTATGAACAACGGTTCGGAGGCGCAGATGAATATTGTAAAACAGATGTTCGGGCTTTTGGTGATTGCCGAGTCCTTTGCCCGCAAAGCCGACGTCCGTAAAGCGGACGGTCGGCCGTCTAATGAAAAATTCAGCCATGTTTTGGCCCGCAGTGCCGCCATTTGGGAGACTCCGGACGAGAAGGGCATCAGTCGTTACATTTCACCGTCCGGCGTGGAAATCAGTGAAATCCGCGAGGAAAATCAAATGCTGAAGCGGGAGATGTTTGATGTGGTGGGTTTGGCGTTGCAACGCAATTTGAAGATGGCCGAATCTGCCGAAAGTAAAGCATGGGACTTCCAGCATGTCCGCCAGTTCTTAGCCTGTCGGGTGGAACTTTTAGAGCAGTTTGAACTGCAGTGCTGGGAGTTGATGCATAAGTGGGATAAAACGGTAAATGTGCCGCAGGTGATTTATAATCGGGATTTTACGGTGGAAGATTTAAAATCGTCGGTGGAAAGTTTATTGAATTTGGGTAAGATATCCACGCATCCGGCTTATCAGGCGGAAATTGCCAAAACCGCCATTAATATGCTGGAAAAAGTCCGTAAACTGCCGTCGGAAGTCCGGGATCGGCTGGTGGCGGCCTTAGGAGGCGGAAAATGAATTTATGGAATTTTCCGCTTAAAATCACCCTTGCCACCGTTTCGTCTTATCAGGACGGCGAACCAATATTTGCCCGTCGTCCGGCCCGGGCGGTAATGCTGGAGGAGGTTTCCCGCACGCCGGGGCCGGCGGCGAAAGCTGAAAACAAAACGGTGTTTATCGTGCGTTGCTCCATGCCGGCCTGCGTCGGCAGCCGAATTACCTGGAACGAGCAAATTTTTGAAGTTACCGGCATGACGGTATGCCGGACGCTGGACGGTAAGATTTTTGCCTATCGCTGTATCGTGAAGTAATTGTATTAAACCTGATTTGATGTATATTATATGCCAATACTTTCAAATCAGGATTTTTTTATGATTAAAGACATGACGTCGGGGCATCCGATAAAACTTTTACTGTTCTTTGCCGTGCCGCTGTGGATCGGCAACATCTTTCAGCAGTGTTATAATTTGGCCGATATGGTTATTGTGGGTAAGACGGTGGGGGTTAATGCGCTGGCGGCGGTGGGGTCGGCCGGAGCGTTGTTGTTTATGTTATGGGGGGCGGTATGGGGATTTACCAGCGGCTTTACGGTGATTACGGCACAGCGTTTCGGGGCGGGCGACCGTCGCGGTGTGCGGCAGAGCATTGCCACCGGCACTATGTTGTCCGGCATCTTAAATTTGGTGATTAGCGTACTGGGGCTTTTGTGGCTTAAGCCGTGTTTACAGCTGATGAATACGCCGCCGGAAATTATGGCCGACGCATATATTTATATGATGATTTTGTATATCGGGTTATTCAGCACCTTTGGTTATAACTTTGTGTCGTGTGTATTGCGGGCGCTTGGCGACAGCCGGACGCCGTTGATTTTTCTGATTTTTTCCTCTATTTTGAATATCGTGCTGGACTTGGTGCTGGTGATCGTTTTTCATTGGGGAGTATCGGGCGTGGCGGTGGCTACGGTGGTGGCTCAAGTGGTGTCGGCGTTGGCCTGCTGGCAGTATGCGTGGCGAAAATTCCCGATGCTGAAATTGCGGAGGTACGACTGGCGAATTGACTGGCCGTTTATTTATGAGCATTTTAAAGTGGCGTTGCCGATGGCGATGCAGTATATAATCATTGCTTCCGGTTCCATTGTTTTACAGGCGGCGTTGAACCAGCTTGGGCCGGTCAGTATTGCGGCATTTACGGCGGCATGTAAAATAGACCAGGTGGCGTGCAGTTCCATCATTGCGATTGGCATCGCTTTGGCCACATTTGTGGCGCAGAACTATGGTGCAAACCGGATGGATCGCATTATTTTAACGGTACGACGCACCGCTCACTTAATTTTGGGCATGTGTGCAGTCATCATGATTGTGGTACTGTTTTACCGTTATCCAATGGTGGCGTGGTTTGTGGATTTAGAGGCCGAAAATGCCGATGAGGTTATCCGGCAAGCCGCCACCTTTGTGTTGATTAACGCCTGTTTTTACCCGATGTTGTCGCTGATTTTTGTGTATCGCAATGCGTTGCAGGGCATGGGCAAATCTTTTGTGGCCATGTTGTCCGGGGGCATGGAGTTTATTTTAAGAGTGTCGGTAGCGTTCTTTTTGATTGACCGCTTCGGCTTTATCGGGGTATGCTTCAGCAATCCGGCATCGTGGACCGGTGCGGCATTGGTGCTGATGTTTATATATTTCCGTTTGATTCGGCGGCGTCCGCTTGTGGCGTCAACACTGGAATTACGGTGATATGTTCAGCGGCGTCCGGCAGTTCATAACGGTAATTCAGTAAATACGGCAGAGTAAGAAAACCGATTAACACCAGTAGAATTCCGCCCAGCAGTGCCGCCAGATACAATTTGGTTTTACTGCGGTATTCAATTAACAGAAAAATGGCAAACCCCAGCAGTATGCATAACAGCCAGCCGGTAACATAACTGCTGCTGCGGCTTAAGGCTTCGCTGGCGGAAAGCAGAACTTTACCGGCCGATAATACCGCCAGCGGCACGGCGTCGGCGCTGTTGGTAGTTTTAATCAGCTCCGGGCGGAAGTTATCCCGCATGATATTGGCCGCAATGCGTCCGGCGTCGGCATGGCCGTAGCGGTAATAGAACGGGCCGAAGATGAATCCGGCCTTATGTTCGTTATTATCGATAGCCAAAATTATGGCATTGTCCGGCAGTTGATAGTCGGCAAAATTCCAAGACAAGCCATTACCGGCTATAATCCGAAAGGTGATATTGCCCTGTTGATTGATTTGGTCTGCCAACTGTGTAATTTCGCTGTGATATTTGTTTAAGAATCCGTTGGGATCGCTGACATTGTCTGATGTTTGCGCACCAAAACCAACTGCGGTTGCCAAAAACAGCAACACACCAAAAAAATGTTTTAAAAATTTACGGCCAATCATGCGTTCTGCGCTGCCTTCCGGTGTGGGTGTTCGTCTAAAATGCGCCGGATGGCCAGCATAACCTCTTTTAAACGATGTGGTTTAGGCAGGAAACCGCGGGCTCCCTGCTGTAGCAGGTCATGTACTTCAGCTTCAGAGATATAGCCGCTGGACAACAAAACATTAGCGTTCGGGTCAAGCTCTCTGATCCGGTAAAAAGTTTGATGCCCGCCGGCCTTGGGCATAATCATATCCAGCAGAACCAAATCAATTTCATTCGGATTAGCCTCATAAAGCTCCATTGCGTCCAGCCCGTTTTCGGCCAAAAGCACGGTATAGCCGAAGTCCTGCAGGGCTTCGATCAAAAAATCCCAAATGGTTTCGTGGTCATCCACGATTAAAATAGTTTCGCCTTTGGATTGTAGTGTTGCTTCCATACATTTCCCCTGTGAATTTTTACTATGTAATAGAATAACAATAAAAACTGCAAAAATCAAGTGTAAAACCAAATTTTTCCAATTATTTTTGTTTTTCCCGCCATTTATCGATAACTTTCAGCAGATGCGGCATGACACTGCGGGCTTTTACCGGGCCGACGCCGGAGATGCTTAAGCATTCGTCGCAGGTCAAGGGTTTTACCTTAGCCAGCTGTGCCAGCACCTCATTAGTGGCAATCTGATACGGCGGTAAATGGCGGATGGCGGCCAGTTGAGTCCGGGCCGCTCGCAATAAACTTAGCAAGTCGCCGTCTTCAGACAAATCATCTGCGGCCGACGCGGTTTTAGCTGTGGTTTTTCCGGATTTTTCCACCGCCGGTGCAAAGTTCAGTTTTAGATTTTGCGAACCGTTGTATTGACAGCCGGAATCGGTAATCCGCAGCAGCGGATACTCCCGGCTCCGATCCACCGCAATCATTCCCGCCGCCTCCAGCGCACGCATAAACTGCATAATCTGATTCTGTTTCAAGTGCCGCAACACCCCGAAATATTTACTGCCGGTCAAGTTTCGATTAACCAGATTGGCATTTTTGCAACCGCCTAAAATCTGGCTTACCGTGCCCATGCCCAGCCGCATATTAAAGTGATACGCCGCACCTAAGATAATCTTAATTGCGGTAATTTCGGCTGCTGTCGGCGGTCGCAGTCCGGCGGCGTCGGCATTACAATGGTCGCAGTTGCCGCACTCCCAGTCGCTGGCGTCTTCGCCGAAATACTCCACCAGAAACTTCTGCCGACAGCCGGAAAATTTGGTATATTTTATCACATCGTCCAGCCGTTCCACCTCAAAATCCCGTTTGGCGTTTACTTCCTCAAAATCAATATCGGCAATCTCC
>CAZEHZ010000029.1:0-23840 GCA_964512385.1 uncultured Victivallaceae bacterium
TTGCAAATTGGTATAAAATTCAGTAATCGTCGCCCTTCCGGTACGTCCGCGTTTCCTGCCGCGGACGAATGATGAGAATGAAGTCGGGAAATAGCCCCCTGCGCAAGACGCATTCGATACGAAAAAAGAGCGAAGGCATTTTTCTCCATTTCCAGAGATGCCGCGAGATTCCTCTCCGCGTGTTCCCGTGATTGCCATGGCCCGGCTTGCCGCCAACTGAAAGGCGTTGCGAACACGCCGAAGTGGAAACGCTCCGCCTATTGCCGATGCCGGAACTGGCATGCAAACCCCGCAAAAAACAAAAAGGCCGAGTCGTCAAGACCCGGCCTCAGAAAAAATCAAATGGTGGAGCTGAGGGGAGTTGAACCCCTGACCTATACGATGCGAACGTATCGCTCTAGCCAACTGAGCTACAGCCCCATTTGCTTGTCAATACATTTAATATATTTTATTTTCAAAAAAAGTCAAGATATTTTTTGAATTTTGTTGAAGAAAAGTTACATTATATTAGAATACTTTTTAAAAACCGGTGCAAGGTTGGATTTTATAACCATTTTAGGCAGATGTTGAGGGCTGTATGAATAATCTTAATCAACTTTTTAGAGCTGTAGACGGCAATGGGGCGGCCGCTATGGACTCGTATCGTATCCAAATTCAAGCTATGCCCAATATCTCTGCAGACGAAATTTTGAGTTTCGGCCGGAACATTCTTCAGCAAAATAGGCTTATCACCAGACAAATGAATATGTGCGGGTTTGTGATTGATGACTACTGCAGAAATTTAACCAACATTTTAAACTGCGAAAATCAGTCCGCTTATGATGTATTTTTACCGTCGGCATGTCAAAAATTTTTGCCCGCCAAGGATAAACGGAAAGCGGAAATTAAAAAAATTCATGACGAGGTATCCGCTATTTTAGTTACCCGGCAGGAGTTGTTTGCACAATCTAAGGTTTTTGCCATGGAAAGCCCTTTAATCGCCTCGGTAAACTCTATTATGGATGATTTACCTTTCTGCATGGATTTTTATACTAAACATATTAAATATATGGCTCAACTTTTCCAGATCGACCAACCCGAAAATGTACATAAAATCAACTGGGACGGTTTTACGGATATGCAAATCGAAAAATTGCAGTCGCTTTTCCTGTTGCCGTGGGATTATATCAAAAAGTTGACCAACACGGTTTTTAACGACTACAATACGTTGCTAAACATGCGCAAAGAGTTGATGGAGATGAATCTGAAGCTCGTTTTAGTGGTGGCTCGTGATTTTGCCGGTAAAACCTCCATTGCCATTAATGACTTGGTGCAGGAGGGCAATATCGGATTGATGCGGGCGGTGGAAAAATTTGACTTCAATTTCGGCTACAAATTTTCCACTTACGCATGTTGGTGGATTAAACAGAATATTTCCCGTTATCTGGCCGAACAATCCCGCATTATCCGCATTCCGTCGCACATGATTGCCACTATCAGCATGATTAAACGCGCCGAACAGCAATTTATTCAGGAACACGGCCATGAACCGGAAAGCGAAGAGTTGGCCGAAATTTTAGAGATGACGCCGGCCAAGGTAAATGCCATCCGCAAAATGGCTCAACAGCCGATTTCACTGCAGTCGCAGTCAATTCTGGATTCCGGCGACAAGGCAAGTGAACTGCAGGATGTGATTCCAGATGAAAATGCCGCCTCGCCAATGGAAATTTTAGCCGACAGCGTATTATATCAACAATTACGTCATGTATTGTCGCTTTTGCCGGAGCGTGAGCAGACCATTATTATTGACCGTTTTGGGTTGTTCGGGCATCCGGCTTTGACTTTAGATGATATCAGCAAAAAATTCCAATTAACCAAAGAACGCATCCGGCAGTTGGAAATAAAAATCATCAATAAACTGCGCTCGCCGGAGATGATGCAGTATTTTGACGCATATAAGCACAAATAAGGATTAACAAAACATGGCCACCACAATTGAAATTTCCAATTTATCCAAATCTTACACCAAAGGCAAACAAGTTTTGCGGCCTTTGGATTTAACCATACAAGGCGGCGAATTATTCTTTTTATTAGGCCCGTCCGGGTGCGGAAAATCAACTCTGCTGCGTATTTTATCCGGATTACTGGAGCCGGATGCGGGTAGCCATATTGCCTTTAACGGTCAGGATATTACCAATCTGCCGCCGGAAAAACGCCGGGCCGCCATGGTGTTTCAAAACTATGCATTGTGGCCGCACTTAACGGTGTTTGAAAATGTGGCGTTCGGCTTAAAAGCCGCCAAAAAACCGGCGAGTGAAGTAAAAAAAGCCGTTATGGAGGCCTTGGAACTGGTGAAATTGACCGAGTTTGCCGAGCGTAAAATCCCTTCGCTATCCGGTGGCCAGCAGCAGCGGGTGGCGTTGGCCAGAGCCATAGCCGTAAAACCGGCGGTTCTGCTGTTGGATGAACCGTTGTCTAATTTAGACGCCCGACTGCGGGACGCCATGCGTACCGAAATTCACCGCATTGTAAAAGCCAGTCAACTTACCGCCGTATATGTAACGCACGACCGTAAAGAGGCTTTAGCCACCGCCGACCGTTTAGCGGTGTTACATAATGGTGTGCTTCAACAGTGCGGTACGCCCCGGCAAATGTATTTACAGCCAGCCAATGCGTTTGTGGCAGAGTTTCTGGGCGAAACCAATATTCTCTCTGCAACTATACTGCCCAACGGTAAATTAAGTACGCCAATCGGCGAATTAACCACCGCCCAAGCGGTGAATTTTCCGGCTGATACGCAAGTAAAAGTGCTGTTCCGGCCGGAACAACTTATTGAGTCAACCAACTCGAACGCCATGAATGTGTTTGACGCTCAAATAGTTGGTGAAACCTATTTAGGCGAATACAGTTCATATACGCTGAAATCCGGCGAAACGCAACTGAAATATACCCGACTCTCACCGCCGGAAAATGCGGTAAACAACAAACTGAAATTGTCCATCCCCGCCGCCGGCTTATGCGTAGTGAAGGAGTAATTGTATTATGCTGAAACGTTTAGCTATTGGCTTGATACCGTTTATTCTATTACTTGCACTGCCGTTTTTTCTGCGTGAACAGTTGGCCGAACAGGAGCGTGCGCCGGAAAACGCCGCCAAAACCATAGTCATTGTTACGGCGCATGACAAAGTTATGCGTACCGAATTTGAACGGGCGTTCCGGGAGTATTATCAAAAAAAATATGGTGAAGATGTACAATTTGACTGGCGGGACATAGGAGGAACCTCCGACATAATTCGCTATATCGATGACCGTTTTACCGCAAATTTTCGGGAATATTATCAGGACAATTATCCCGGCGAATGGAATAATGACACCGTAAACGGGTTTTCGGCGGCCAAACTGCCGGAAAACGCCCCGCATGCCGCTAAGTTGGCCAGAGAGCGTTTTTTAGCCGGTAACGTGGGTATCGGTATAGATATCATGTGGGGCGGCGGCACTTACGACATGAGCAAAAACGCCGTAAAAGGCTATGCCGTAGACGGCAAAGTAATGGAACGCCATCCGGAATATTTAACCGCCGACATCATTCCGGCTCAATTTTCCGGCGAGCAACTTTATGATGAGCAGGGGCGATACTACGGGGTTTGTCTGGCCAGTTTTGGCATTTGCTATAATCCACAGCGTTATAAGGATTTGCAGATACCGCCGCCGGAGTGTTGGCGGGACTTGAGCCGCAGTGAACTGTTTGGCAAACTGGCGCTGGGCGATCCGACCAAAAGCGGGTCGGTAAGTAAATGCTATGAGATGCTGATTCAGCAGGTTATGCAGGAGTCGCTGGCGGCCGGGCAAGATGCGGACACCGCTTGGCAGAATGCACTTACGTTATTAAAACAGCTCTGCGGCAACGCCAATACCATTACCGACTCCGCCGGTCAAATCCCGCGTGAAGTTTCCAGCGGCAACTCCGCCGCCGGTGTCTGTATCGACTATTACGGGTTTACCGAATCCAAATGGGTCGGTGTGGAACGGCTACAATATGTTATGCCCCGTAACGGCAGTAATGTGTCTTGCGACCCGATTCAACTGTTGCGCGGTGCGCCGAACCGGGCGGTGGCGGAAGAGTTTATTGACTTTACTTTAAGTATTGACGGGCAGAAACTTTTAAATTATAAACTTGATACCCCCGGCGGGCCGCAGAAAACCGAGATTCGGCGGCAACCGATTCGGCGGGATATCTATCAGCCGCCGTATCAACAATACTTGACCAATCCGGATTACAATCCGTATGTGTCCGGCGCCGGATTCAACTATCGCGGCGACTTGACCGGGCGGTATTTTTCTCTGTTGCGGGTTTTGATTCGTTGCATCATGCTGGATCCGATTGATGAGTTACGCCTTGCCCAGCAAGCAATTATTGCCGCCGGCGGGCCGGAGAAAGTGCCGCAGGCGTATGCGGAATTCTGTAAAATACCATTCAGTTTTACCGAGGCAGGAAAAGCCAATAATGACTTGTACCCGCATGACAACTGGACCATGGCCGATATTGCCGCCATGCGCCGGGATTGGACAATTTCCGCCAGAGACCAATATTTACAAGCCGCAAAATTAGCGAAAGAGGGAAAATAATTCGATGAAATATAAACATTTATGCTCCGTTATGCACTATTTTTTAGCGACGGTACTGCTGGTGTTCTTTGCCGTATTTTTATTGGGGCCGATTTATGCGGTAGCCAAAGGCGGCTTTGACCTCAATTTAATCGGCGAAATTTTCCGTAATCCAATTTATGTTGACGGGCTGAAAAATGCGTTTGCCGTGGCCTTGGTGACTACCTTTTTCACCTTTATCATTGCCTTGCCGCTGGCCATGATCTATGACCGTTATAACTTTAGCGGCAAAGAGTTGTGCAATGTATTGATTATGGCGCCCATGATTCTGCCGCCGTTTGTCGGTGCCTTGGGCTTTCAGCAACTGTTGGGTTATTACGGAATTTTAAACACCATTATCGTGAATGGCGGCGGGGCACGAATCGATTTTTTAGGCGGCGAAGGTAAATTCTTTGCCATTTGCGCCATTGAAGCACTGCATTTGTACCCGATATTGTACCTGAACTTAGTAACCGCCTTGGCGAATATTGACCCGGCATTGCATGAGGCGGCCCGGAATTTAAGTATTCCACGGTGGCGGCGTTTTTGGGGCATCACCATGCCGTTGCTGAAAGGCGGAATGTTTGCCGGCGGCAGTATTGTGCTGATTTGGAGTTTTACGGAATTGGGTACGCCGTTAATGTTCGGTTTTACCCGGATTACCCCGGTACAGGTGTTTAACGGCATTACGGAACTGGAACGTAATCCATTGCCGTTGGCATTGGTGGTGATAATGCTGGTGGCGTCGGCTCTGCTGTATATTGTGGGGCGACTGTTGCTGGGGCGTAATAATGACTCGATTATGACCAAGGGGATTGCCGGAAGTGCCGCCGTAAAACTGCCGGGCGGCAAGCAGATTTTTCCGTGGCTGGCGTTTGGTGTAATTACCGGTTTGGCCATTCTGCCGCATTTAAGTTTGGTTCTGCTGGCCGGCAGCCGCAACTGGACCAATACGGTGTTACCGCAAAATTTCACTTGGCAAAATTACACGCTGGCGTTGTCTGACCCATTGGTGCTGCCCAGTATTGTAAACAGTCTGAAATATTCAATTTCGGCGATGATAGTGGCGGTGATATTGGGGATTTTGACTTCGTTGATTGTAGTTAGATGGCGAGTCAAAGGCGGCTGGATTTTAGACACCTTAGCCATGTTGCCGTTAGCCGTTCCGGGTATCGTAATGGCGTTTGGTTTTCTGGTTTTAGCGTACAGTAATGACCTGACCAAAATGTTGTTTGATGTAGAAAAAAATCCGTTATTGTTATTGGCGGTGGCGTATGCGGTGCGTAGACTGCCGTATGTAGTGCGGGCGGTAAGTTCCGGGCTACAGCAAACGCCGGAGGATTTGGAGTTGGCGGCCAGAAATTTAGGTGCCGGAGCGTGGCGAACCTTAAGCAAAATAACGTTGCCTTTAATTGCGGCAAACATTATTGTAGGGGCGTTATTTGCGTTCAGCTTTTCGATGCTGGAAGTTTCGGACAGCTTAATTTTAGCGCAAAAAGCGGTCTTCTACCCGATTACCAAAGCGATTTACGAATTATCGCAAGTGCTTGGCGGCGGAATCTATACCGCCTGTGCCTTTGGCGTATGGGCGATGCTGTTTCTGGCCTCGTCGCTGGCATTGGCGGCGGTGGTGCTGGGCAAAAAAATCGGTGCAATTTTCCGACTTTAAAGAATTTAATAAAAAACATTTGACTTTTTAAATTACACCACTTATATTAGAGATAACATAAACCATGGGGGCTTATATGGGAATATTTATCGCGATTGTGTTGTTTATTATTCTGATGTTTTATTTGGCGGAGATGAAAAAAAAGCTGGAGCGGTTGCTTGTCGAAATAGCTGACCTGCGGCATTCACTGCCAAAGCTCACCACGTCGCCGCAGGAGACGGAGAAAAAACCGGATACTCTAACTTCACCTAAGCCGGACTTGCCGGATGAAATGCCGCCGGTAAAACCGTTGGCCGATCCGAATTTTATTGTAAAATCCAACTCGCCGTCTCCGGCACAGGCACTGGCTCAGACTCTGGCCGCCAGTACCATTAATCGTGCATTAGAAAATGCAAGTATAGTAAAGGCGGAACCCGTAAACGGCGGAACATCGCAAGCGGCGGCTCATCATACCATGCCCAAACTGCCCGATATTGAGACTCCGCACCCGGCGGCGGCGTTACCTAAAGTTGATACTCCGGCAAACAGTTATCAGTATAAGCCCTCGGCATTTGAAGAGCGGGCCAGAGAAATTTTGCGGCAAATCTGGCGTTGGATTTGTGTGGATGAAGAGTATCGCCCGGCAAATCTTACCGCCGAATATGCAATTGCCACCACCTGGCTGGTTAGAGTGGCGGCGTTACTGCTGATTTGCGGCATCGGTTATTTTATCAAATACTCGCACGACAATAATTTATTTGCCCCGCAGTATCGCTTAATCATCGGGGCGTTGGTGGGGGGCGGCTTGGCGCTTGGCTCCTTACGCTGGAGCGGCGGGCGATATCGGCTGGTGGCTTTAGGCATGGGCGGGGTCGGTATTACCACGCAGTATTTTGTCTGTTTTGCCGCCGCTGAAATCTATAAGCTGATGCCGTTGCCGCTGGCCTTTGCCCTAATGATTGGCGTTACCGTTGGCGGGGCGGCATTGGCGATAAGACAGAATGCGTTGCTGTTAGCGGTAATTTCACTTTTAGGCGGTTACGCCGCACCGTATTTAACGATGCACAATATAAACTTGACCGATTTTAATATCATACTTGGCTATTTACTGGTTTTAGCGGCGGGCGAGTTGTTGATTGCCCGTTACCGCAACTGGCCGCTGTTAAGTTTTCTGGCCTTTGCCGGTAACTGGTTATGGTACTTTGCGTTATCGGACGGCAGGGAGTTTCTGCCGGGAATAATCACATTCGGCATTTTATTTTTTATGCTGTTTTCTTTACTGCCGCTGGTCTATAATATCCGCAACAACATAAAAATCTCGTTATATGAACTGCTGTTACTGCTGACCAATGCGGCGTGTTATCTGCTGGGTCCGGTATGGATTATGGCCGAATATTCCAACATATCGCCGCAAAGTTCGTTATTGACATGGGGAGCGGCACTCTTCTACACACTTCAAATCGCCTATTTGGTGCATAAAAAGCATGAAGACCGTAACTTAATGTTAAGCTTAATGGTGCTGGCGGTAATTAACGCCACCGTGTCAATTCCGTTATGGCTTAATGAGTGCTGGATATTCTTTGCCTGGTCAATTCAAGCGGTCGGTCTGCTGTATTTGTCGGTACGGATTCGCAGTCGTTTCATGGAGTATCTGGCCTATGCATTATATCTGCTTACCGCCGCCACTGCCAGTATATATTATTGGGTGGAGTTTATTTTTAAGAATCAGAGTTATTGGTCCGGCATGAAAGATCGTTTTTTAAGTTTAGGCGTTTTGGCGCTGGCGATAATCGCCGGATATATCGTGCAAAAGTACCGCAACCGCTATGAACCGATAGCGGAAGTAGGACAGGCTAACGATATAACCATAAAGGAGTTTCCGGCAATACGCAGTCAAATATTCCTCTGGTGCGGATTTTGGTTTTTCATGCTGTTCGGGATTGGCGAAATCAATATGCTTAAGTCAATCGCGCTGAATTTTTCCAATGCCGTATTCACTTGGTGGTGGTTGGCGGGGTTAATCTTCACCATTGCCCGACTGCTTTTGGTTAAAGACAAAGTGTCGAGGTTTTTCAGCATTATAATCACGTTATTTTTGCTGTTCAATTACTTTACGGCCTTTATCGACATTCGGCCGTTGCCGCTGGATTACTCCCCGGTACTCGGAGCTTGGCGGTTGGCCAGAATTACGCCGTTATGCCTTACCTTTGCCGTAATCTGGTGGTTTTTGGCTAAAAAACGCCCGGAAGATGTTTCATTGCAACAATTTTTCGCCTGGCTTGGCGGCGCATTATGGTTTTTATACAGTTCCATGGAGTTGTCCATATACCTCAAGTGGTTATTCCCGAACACCGTAACCGGCGGCGTATCATTGTTATGGGGCGGATATGCGATTTTACTGCTGTGGTTCGGGATTCGCAAAAAAGTCAAAGCCTTACGCTATTCGGCATTAGTGCTGTTTGCCGCCACGGTGATAAAAATCTTTATGTTTGATTTACAGGATTTAAGCACCTTGGCACGGATCGGCATTATGCTGTTAATCGGGGTAATAATGATGCTGGCGGCCGGAATTTATATGAAATTTCGGGAAAGACTATAAAATTTTTACGAATAAAGCTTGAAATCCCATATTCACGGTTATATATTCTTCTAATAGTATTTAACCGTGAATAAGCAGGATTATATATGAAAAAGTGTCTTTCCGGATTATTGGGTATGACGGCAATGTTTTTGGCCGCCGCCGATTATCAGATTAAAGTTTTTAATGATGCCAACCGTAACGGCGTGTGGGACTCCGGCGAGCAACCGCTGCCCGGCATTGTGGTTTCCAACTACACCAATTTAGCAATAACCGATACCGACGGCAAGGCGGTGTTGCCGGTGGAAGATAATTATAATATGTTATGGGTGCATGAACCCACCGGATTCCGGGCCGTCCGGCGTTATCAGCAGAGTGCGGGGGGCAACATTTCGTTTAGCCTGCACGCCATTCCGGTGAAGAAATCCACCAAATTTATCCAGTTAGCCGATACCGAAAGTAACAATTTATCCAATATTCTACCCGAAGTCAAAAGTTTGGCCGCCAAGCTGAATACCGACTTTATTTTGGTGTCCGGCGACTTGTGCCGCTTCCCCGGCATTGCCATTCATGCCGACACGTTGAACGAAAAGACTATGGATTGCGAGGTCATTTATACCATTGGTAATCATGACATTGTGTCTAATCAGGAAGACGGCACCAATTATCAGGACTATCTGGGGCCGTATTGGTATAGTTTTGAACGTAATAATCTGTTATTTATCGCCCTGCCCATGCACTATGGCGAAGTTGAAATGCCGTATGACTTAAAAGATTTCGGCGACTGGTTGAAGAAGTTGCTGGCAATTTTACCCGCCGATCAGAAAATTGTCTTGTTAGGGCATAATCTGCCGGGTCAGCAGATGCCGCCGGTGATTCCATCCAACTCCGGCAATGTGGAGTTAGGCAACCGTTTGGCCGGTGTGTTTTTTGGGCATTGGCACATGAATATGGTACTGCATGACCCCAACGGCAACGGCTCGGCCTATTGTGTGGCAAATCCCAATAAAGCCGGGATTGACCACGATCCGGCCACAATTCGATTTGCCGAAATTGCCGATAACGGCCAAGTGCAAAGCCGGTTAATCTGGACGGATTATAAAGGTTATGTCCGCCCGACGGCATTTTTTAAGGCTTTGCCCAAAACCTCGGCGGAATCACTGCAATTCTTAAACTCCACCACTCATAACGCCTATTTTCCGCAAATCACCGCCGATAAAATCACGCCGGCTTGGGTTCAGCAAATTCCGCAGTCATTTCAATACTCCACGCCGCTCTTGATGGATAACTTTTTATACATTGGCGTGGCGGATGACGCCGAAGGTTTGAATGGCGGCGTGATTAAGGTGAACGCATCTACCGGAAAAATCGCCGGCGGTTACAATACCGGCTATTCGGTACGCAACTCACTGGCCGCCGATGGCCAGAATACCGTTTTCGGTTCCGATGTCCGGGGCAACGTTTTTGCCATTAATGCCGACACGATGAAACCGGTTTTCACCATCCCCGCCACCAGAGCCGGAGTACCGCCCGTTATGAACGGCGTAACGTTAGAAAATAATGTACTTTATGCCGGACTATGCACCGATTTAAAAGCCATCGACACCACTAACGGCAACGTGTTATGGCAAAATTCGGCTTGGAAGGGTTCGCACACGTTTAACGGCGTATTAACCTTAACAGACGATTTAGTGATTTCGGTCTCAAACTGGCGTGGCGTTTTTGCCAACCGCCGGGACAATGGCGAACTATCTTGGCAGCGGACGGAACGCAACATGATTTATAACTCCGCCACTCCGGTTTATGCCGACGGCAAATTGTGGGTAAAAAGCGGCACCGCCGTCTATGTTCTGAATCCGGCGGACGGGAGTGAAATAAATGAATTTAAAATTTCCGGCGCCGATGTGCAGTCCGCCGCTCCGGTGGTGGTTTTGCCGGAATGTCTGATTGTGGCCACCAGCAAACGCGGCATTGTGGCATTAGACAAAAACACCGGGAGCGAACTTTGGAGTTTTGAACAAATCGGCACCGCTTTGGCCGACGCTTATCCGTATGCGTTTAAAACCAAAACCGTGGAAGCTCCGGTAGTCGTTACCGCCGAATCGGTATGGTTCGGGGCGGCGGACGGCGTTTTATATCAGTTGGATGTAAAAACCGGAAAACAAAAATCCGCCATAAATTTAGGCAGTCAAGTTTTGTCCGCTCCACTTATTTTTAATGACCGTTTGTATATCACTACGGCGGCCGGGAATTTATATGCGTTTGAATTGAAATAAGTTATGGTATTTTCATCATATCTGTTCATTTTCTTTTTTCTACCGTTGGCGTTGCTGGGGTATTATATCAGTCCGGCACGCTGGCGGCATGGCGTATTGACGGCGTTCAGTTATGTTTTTTACGGCTGGGCTAACCCGGTTTTTGTGCCGCTAATGCTGTTTACCACGCTGGCCGATTATACCAACGGCCGCCTGATTGCGGCGTTTCCGCAACACAAAAAACTGTTTGTTACGATTTCCGTAATTGTCGATTTATCGGTTTTGGGGTTCTTTAAATATTTTAACTTCGGCATGGAAAACTATAACTTGCTGATGCAGAGTATGGGAATACCGGAGTGGCAATACGCCGGATTTTTCCGGGTAATTCTGCCGCTGGGCATCAGCTTTTACACTTTTCAGAGTTTGAGTTATGTGATAGATGTTTATCGTGGCGATGCCAAAGTAGTACGCAATTTTATCGATTACGCCTGCTTTGTCTCCATGTTTCCGCAACTGGTGGCGGGGCCGATTATCCGCTTTCAGGAGATTGCCGACCAACTGCAGTTCCGGACTCACAGTTGGGAGAAATTTGCCCGCGGCACGCTGTTTTTTATGCTGGGCATGGGCAAGAAAGTATTGCTGGCCAACCCCTGCGGAAAAATTGCCGACACCTGTTTTAATACCGGCTTTTTAAGCGTGCTTGACGCGTGGTACGGGGCGGTGGCTTACGCATTTCAAATCTATTTTGACTTTTCCGGCTATTCGGATATGGCCATCGGATTAGGTTTGATGTTCGGGTTTGTCTTTGCCAAAAACTTCGATTCGCCATACCTCTCTATCAGTATTACCGAATTTTGGCGGCGATGGCATTTGTCGCTTTCCACCTGGTTGCGGGACTATTTGTATATCCCGCTGGGCGGCAACCGCAAAGGTGAGTTACGGACCTATTTTAATCTGTTTATCGTCATGCTGTTAGGCGGGTTATGGCATGGAGCCAGCTGGAATTTTATCATTTGGGGCGGCATTCACGGCAGTATGCTGGCCGCCGAACGCTTAATGCAAAAACGCAGTTTTTATAATAATTGGCCCAAAATCCTGCAACTGGTCATTACCTTTACCGTAGTAGTGATTGCGTGGGTGTTTTTCCGGGCCGACACCTTGCCGGAGGCGGCACGATATCTGCAAAGCATGTTCGCCGCCTCCCCCAAACACACCCCGATTGTGCATGAGATTATTTATAATCCCTATTATTTAAGCAACTTTATTTTAGCCGCCGTCGTAATTTGGGGCTTGCCGTCCACGTGGGATTTTACCCGCACGATTACGGTAAAAAAATATTTGTGGAGCATCGTTGTCTTCTTACTGGCTCTGGCCGCCCTCACCACGCAAAGTTATAACCCGTTCATCTACTTTATTTTCTGATTGGAGATTTTTATATTATGACTAAATTAAGCCGGGAAGAGGTGGCCAAAATTGAACTTGGCTCTACGGCGGTTTCACCCCGATTGGCAAAAATTATTGTGCTGAGTTTTTTACTGTTTATCGGGTTATACACCCTGGTTCAACTGATTTTCGGCCCCGCATTGCAGTGGCCGGGCAGTGCCAAAGCGTTTGAAACCCGGTTGGAAAACGACTCGTTTTGCCGCAAACTTCTGCTCCCGCCGGTGCAACAATTTTTAAGCCGCTATCTGCGTTGCGGTAATGAAAAAGTGATTATCAATTCCAAAGGTCAACTGTTTTATTCGGCCGATGTGGACTATTTGGCCAATCCCGGTTTTTTAAAGCCGGAAATTCAAAAAAAACGTCAGTTAAAAGGCTTTACCGCCAATCCGATTCCGGCCATTGTGGACTTTAACCGGCAACTTGCCCAACGCAATATAAAACTGATTCTGCTCCCGATGCCGGTTAAACCGATGCTGTACGCCAACGCCCAAAATCCCGATTATCAAAATTTTATCGAACAATTAAAACAACAGAACATTACCGTTTACGATGCCCAAGATGACCTGCTTACACTACAAAAAAACGGTATAGAACCTTTTCTGCGTACCGACACGCATTTGAGTCCGTCCGGAGTGCAGTGCGTAGCGGAAAACGTGGCCGCCATGATAACAGTTGACAGCGAACCCAATGCCGATTTTTCGGTTTTTCGGCAAAATATCCGCAATTATGGCGACATTGCCGCAATGCTGAAATTGTCTGATTTATCCCGAATCATTGCCCCGGAAACGGTGGGAATTAGTCAAGTTTTATATAACGGTTCGCCGTTACTGCCCAGCCGCAATGCGCCAATTTTATTATTGGGCGACAGTTTTACCAACATTTATTCCGCCGGAAATCTGAATTGGGGAACTCATGCCGGACTCGCCGAACATTTGGCCATGGCCATCGGCCAACCGATTGATGTTATTGCCCGTAACGATGCCGGTTCGCATGCCACCAGAGAGTTGCTGACGGCCGAACTGCGCCGGGGGCGAGACCGCTTAGCCGATAAAAGTGTGGTAATCTGGCAATTTGCCGTTCGGGAACTTAGTTCCGGCGACTGGCCGCTGCTCGACTTAACCGTCGGCACGGCGGCCGAAGTGGAATTTTTAGAACCGATGCCCGATGAACCGCAACTTTGCGAAGGCACGATTTTAGCCGTTTCCGCCCTCCCCCAGCCGGGGCAAAGTGCGTATGCCGACCAGCTGATTACCATTCATTTGTCCGATTTAAACACCGTCGGCGGTAATGAAGCGGTAATTCAATTAGTCGCCATGCGCCACAATAAACTGCAACCTTCCGCCAATCTCCGCCCCGGCGAGCGGATAAAGGTAAAAATATTTAACTATGCCGACCAAACCGAATACGCCAGCTGGAGTGCCTCTACTTTAACCGACGACGATTTGTTATTAGCTCCGGTAAATTTTGCGGAGCTGATAAAGTAGTCAGATATTTGCGTTATTTATTCGTTTTTCAACGGCTTGATATTCTTACCGAAAACCAGTGAATTCGGGTCGTCAGACAGCGATTCGGCCAAGCCGGACACCGCTTCCAGCGTGTCATTCAGCTTCAGTACCGTGTTGCCCAGTTCACGCTGTAAACGTTCAAACGCCAAGGCGCTGTTCCGCACGCTGGCCGACGTATCGCTGAGCCGGGCCGTCTCCACCTGTTCCACCAGTTTGGCGGATAGAATATTGACCTCCCGTAAAGTACCATCCAGATTGGCCATCAACTCTTTTACCGACTCTTCAGTAATCGAATCCGCCATTGCCGTACTTATCTGCTCCAGATTGCCGGATACCACGCTTAATTTTGACAACGATTTTTTAATATTTTCATCGCTGACCAAAGCGGAAAAATCCGTTAATGCCGTAGTAAGTTTACGTGAAATACCATCAAAATCCACCGCCGAAATTTTCTCCAGCGAACGGTTGAACTTACCTAAAATATCCGTCAGAGTTGACTTGATGGAGGGTACATAAAAACGCCCCGACAAATTTTTACCCGACAATTTGAAATCCGCCGAATTTTCCGGCAATGCGTCCGCAAAATAATCCAGTTCCACATATTTAAGCCCCGTTAAACCGCCGTAGTCCAACCGGCACCGCAATCCCAACGCCCGTTCATTGCGGCAAAATTCATAAAAATTATTCGGCGTCATGGTTAAATCATTATCCGGGCTGATACTGAACGCTCTTAAATCCACATCCATATCCACCCGAATGTTTTTATCTTTGGTTTCAATATAAATTGCACTCACCCGGCCGATCGGCACCCCTTTAAATTTTACCGCCGACCCAATATCCACCCCCTGCACCGATTCAGTAAAATAGGTAACCAGACGGCCTTTCGGGGAGAAACGTTCCGCCACGCCCAGCACAAATAAGGCCGCCGCCAATAAACTTAACGTAATAATTACAAACAAACCAAGTTTGAATTTACTAACTTCCACCATAATTTCCTCAACTCCTGTTTTGTTGCTGCTCCAACAGCGTCATACCATCCCGATTCAAAAAACGCCGCACCCATTCGTGGTCAGACTCCACCCGCAATTTTCGCGGGTCGCCGCTATCTAAGATGCCCTTGGTGGTTTTATCCAAAATCACCACCCGGTCTATTATCGAAAAAATACTTTCCAACTCATGCGTAACGATAACAATAGTAGATTTTTGTGTATCACGCAAACTTAAAATCAACTTATCCAGTTCCGCCGCAGTAATCGGGTCCAGCCCGGCCGACGGTTCGTCAAAAAACAACAATTCCGGGTCTCTGGCCAACGCTCTGGCTAAGCCGGCCCGCTTCATCATGCCGCCGGAGAGTTCACCGGGCATAAAGTCGGCAAAGTCCGCCAAGCCGACCAGCTCCAGTTTGCTCATTGCGGTTTGTCGAATTGCCGCCTTGCCTAAATTGGAAAACTCCTCTAACGGCAACTCCACATTTTCCAGCACCGTCAACGCTCCCAGCAACGCTCCGCCTTGATAGGTAACGCCGAAACGCTGCATTAACCTGCGCCGCTCCGCCTCTTTACACGCCGCCAGATTCCCACCCAGCACCTCTATTTTCCCCTTTAGCGGCTTATATAAACCGATAATCGTCTTCAGCACCGTACTTTTACCGCACCCGGAGCCGCCTAAAATACCAAAAATTTCGCCCCGATTTACACTGAAATTCAGATTTTCCAGCACGGTGCGCTGCCCATAGCCGACGGCAACATTCTGTATATCAATAATTTTCTCTACACTCATAACTCAATACCCCCAAACCATATACAGCAAAGTCAATACCGCATCCGCCACTACCACGGCCAAAATTCCGCTGACCACCGCCTGCGTGGACGCTCTGCCCACCGCCTGCGCATCACCGCCGGCGGCAAAACCCCGTTGACACCCCACCAGCGTTATCAGCCACGCAAACACCACCGTTTTTAAAATTCCCATCACCAAAACCGACGGCGACAACACCGCTAAAGTACGGGCAATATATACCTGTGCCGGCAGATTCATATAACCAATCGCCACCAACAACCCGCCAATCACGCCGGCCAAATCGCCGATTACCGCCAGCAACGGTAACGACACCGTCATGGCTAAAAGTTTAGGAACCACCAGAAAACGCACCGGACGAATCCCCATGGTTTCCAGCGCATTCAACTCTTCAGACACCTTCATGGTGCCGATTTCCGCCGCAAAACTGGACCCGGCACGCCCGGTGGCAATAATCGCCACCATTAACGGCCCCAACTCTTTTAAAATCGAAAAACCCAATAAGTCGGCCACAAACAACTCCGCACCGTATTTCTGCAGCTGCACCGCCGACTGAAACCCCAGAATCACCCCCATCAGCACACATATATAACACACAATCGGCACCGACTGCCGGCCGCACAAATCCAGATAATAAAGCACATCACGCCAGCGGATTCGTTTTGGGCGTGCCAAAGCCTCCAGCAAGCCGCCGAACACGTCGCCCACAAAGGCCACTGTGCTGAATGCGCCGGAGACACCGTTGGCCGTATCCCGGCCAATATCTGTAACAATATTCTTTACTTTTTTCATAATATAACAATTTACACCACAAATCCCAAAATAAAAAGTCGGCAATGCAAGGTTTTGGCTTTTTTTTGGCAAATAACTTTATAATTTTACGGATTGTGCTATATTATAGCGAGTGTAACTATATAGACAGAACAGGAGAAGTGCAATGAGCAAAAAAAGTTGTTTCCGGATTTTATGGCTTTCCGGCATTATGCTTTTTGCCGCCTTGACGGGTTACAGCATTTGGCTTTACAATATTGTTCTGCCCCGTAAAGTGGCCGAACTACCGCTTAAAGATTTACAGCGTACCGGGCTGACGGCATTTACCGAACCCAATGGCACGGAGTGGAACTGCGGCTTTGACAACTTTTTTAATCCGGCGTCGTTTGAAGTAAAAACGGTGCGCTGGAACGGCATATCACAACTATTGTTTCCGTGGCAAAACAGCCGAATTAACGTTACTCAACAATGGCGTTGGAAAGGTATAAATGGTGAAGACTGTTTTTATTTTGTACCATCCGGAACCTTTATGACCAGAGTGGGCGACAACCGGCAGTATACGGTGTTTAATGCCGACAATCAAATCGTACGTTCTTACGGTAACTTTTCTTATTCAACTTCAAATCAATGGGCAGAACTGGGCTTGCCCCCGTTGCTGGCCGAGCCGACGGATTTAACTATTGTCGGAAATTTGAATATTGAATATTCCCCTGTACTCCGCAGTCGCTCCCAAGGCAAAATCAGCGGTAAAATCCGTTTATTTCAGGATGTTGATTTGCTCTTAAAAGATACGCCGTATCAAAACATCAATGAAGAAACCACCATTGAATACGGTAACTATGTGGCCGCTAACGACATCGATATCAAAGGCGAATTCCGTAATCTGAAGCTCCAACAAATTACAGTTACCCCGGACAATCGGCATCAACGGCTTTACAGCCTTGACTTTTACGGCATCTGGCAACCGGTTATCAGCTGGTATAATGCCGGGTTAACCATCCGGCCGCACCACGGCCAAGTTACTATGCAGGAAGACTATACAAATATAGAAACTCAGCCGGAGTGCATTGAACGCACGGTTTTAAACCTCTCAATTCCGCAGTTTGAAGCTGACGGCCAGAATACGGAATTAAAGTTGACCAATATTCTAAATGATACCGTGGAAAAACTGCATTTAAGTGTTTTCGGCACCGTAATCTCGGCAGAAAACTTAAAACAGGAAGCGTCATCTGCCGCCGCTTTAGAGCAACATTCCGGCCGCAATCTGAATTGGATAAGTTCGCCGTTTAAACTAAAAATAGACGGTCAATACACAGCCGGAATTTATCAATCCTCCAGCGGAATAATTTTAACTGCCGACCACCTCCAATTCACTCTGCCCGGCAATGTTATCATTAATGCCATACCGGACTCCAACGGAAAAATCCATGCCGATTTCAGTTTTTCAAATACCTTCTATCCGTACACAATAAGTGTAAATGAGATTGAACTGCCGGATGGCATTCGCCTAAAACAGCCGCAGTTTAAAGTGGACTCCGATAAAGTAACTTTACTAATTAAGAGCCTCCCCTATCAAAACGCCAAATTAAACATGAATATTCAGGATGCCAAACTGGGGTTCACTCCTGACGGCGTTCACCTCAGCTCCGCCCAAGCCCAAGGCAGTTTAGGTAACTGGAGTTTTACGCTTCCGGCATTCAGCATGAATAAAATTGACGGCAAAACCACATTTTCCGCCGTCGGCGGTCAAGCCAAGTTTATCATAAACACTCAAGTGCGGTTATGGACCGACACGCTGAATATCTCCAACACCGGACTATCCGCCAAGCTCAGCTTTAAAAGCGGTGTTTTGGCCGCCGGTATAAATACCGAATTAAAATTGACCAATGCTGGCGGCCAACGCTTTGAAACCGCCCCCGCCGCCGTCACGCAGGCTTGGTTTAATTTAACCGACGGCAGTTGTAAAATTGTTCACCCGGAAGTTGAAACCGTAAATTTGCCGCCTAACCGCAAAGCTGCGGCCGATGGTCAATTTGGTTATGAACTTTCCGCCGACACCGATTTGGTCTTTTCCGGAAGATTTGCCGGCACATTCAAAAGCGAAGTATTACAGCTTGGTCAAGTTGCCGCTCAATGGACGGAAAATTATCCGCAAACCGAGCAGTCGCCGATTTTCCATGTAACCTCTGCCGCAGGTTCAATTTACGGTTTTCCGGCTAAAAACATACAGTTAACCTGGCAGTGGAGCGAAAAAGAGTTGCAGTTGCGCAGTTTCCAATGCCGCTTTATGAACGGTCAACTTACCATGCTGACGCCGGAGCGGTTTTATTTGGAAAATATTGATGCCGCATTGCTGTGCGAACAGCTTCTGCAGTTACCCTCAGCTCAAATATCCGGCACGGTAGACGGCGTTGTGTCGCCATTTATGAAAGACGGCAAATTATGTTTTAATCCGTCGTCCATCGCCACTTATCCGGGGCAGTTCGGCAATGCAAAATTCCCGAAACTGCCGGAATTCACCGCCGACGATATCGCTAAAAATGTAACCTGCGATGCGTTGGCCGACTTTAATTACAACTATTTACGCTTTGATTTGACCGGCCGCCAAGTGATTTTCAGTGCAAACGGCACGCCGGCTTCGCCTCTCGTATATACGATGGATTCTTCTACCGGCCGTTTCCGCCCTGCGGAGGACGCCGATTCAGCGTTTCAAGACGAGATGACCATTGAATTAGAATATAATTTATAAGGATAAAAAAAATGGAAAATATTACCGAAAAAACGTTGCCGGTAGTAGCAATTGTCGGCCGCCCGAATGTGGGTAAGTCGTCATTGTTCAATGCGCTTATCGGCTCCCGGCTCAGCATTGTGCATGAAATGCCCGGCGTAACCAGAGACCGGGTTATGGCACCGACCAGTTATCGCAACCGCCGCTTTCAGCTTATCGACACCGGCGGTCTGGCGTTACGCTATGGCGAAACCCGTAATCGGGACATGTGGGATGAACGCATATCCCAGCAGGTGGAAAGCGCTTTGACCGATGCCGACGTACTGGTTTTTGTCACCAATGTACAAGACGGCGTAATGCCGTTGGATGAAGAAGTGGCGCAAAAACTGCGTGAACACGGTAAAACCGTGTTGCTGGTGGCCAATAAATCTGATAATCCCACGCTGGTTCAACAGGCGGTGGAAATGACGCAGTTCGGCTTTAAACGGGTTTTCCCCGTCTCCTGCCTGCATCGGAGCGGAATCGGCGATTTGCTGGATGAAATTGTGGACAGTCTGCCGGCGGAGGAAGTGCTTCCGGAAACTGAAGACGCCGAAAATGCGGCCTCGCCAAGCGTGGAAAATGAGCCGGTGCGCATCGCCATTTTAGGCCGTCCGAACGTAGGTAAGTCCTCATTAGTAAATGCGTTGCTGGGTGAAGACCGGGTAATGGTGTCGGATGTGGCCGGCACGACACGAGATGCCATTGATGTGGATTTTGCCATTCAATACCGTGGAGAAGAACGCCCGGCAGTTTTGATTGACACCGCCGGATTGCGCAAAAAAGCCAAAGTCAGCGATGCGGTGGAGATGTTCAGCGTAATGCGGGCGCAAACCGCTTTATCGAGAGCCAGAATCGTGCTGTTTGTAACCGAGGCCAGCATTGACGGCGTTACCGCTCAAGACCGCCGGATTGCCGGCATGATTGAAGAATCCGGCAAAGCCTGCGTACTGGTGGTAAATAAGGTGGATACCTGCAGTGAACATCCGTCGGCGGAAATTGTAAAACAGATTCGCTACACCCTGCCGGGGCTGAGCTATGCGCCGTTGGTGCTGGTCAGTGCCGAAAAGCGGCGTAATCTGAGTCTTTTGCTGGACCAGATATCGCAGGTGATGGAGCTGTTGAACGTGCGTATCCCCACCAGCGTGGTGAATCAGGTGATTTCCGATGCCTTTGAAAAGGTGTCGCCGCCGGTAATCGGCTATGCGCCGTTAAAATTGTATTACTCCAGTCAGGTGGCTACCGAACCGCCGAAATTTTTGTTGTTCGTCAACGACAAGAAGTATTGCGCCGACAATTATTTAGCCTATCTGCGCAACGCCCTGCGTTCGGCATTTGACTTTACCGGCTTGCCGATTGTTCTGGAGTTGCGTTCACGCCCCAAAAAAGTGGAAAGCGTTCATACTCCCAGCCGGTCAACTCCCGGCCGTCCGGCTCGGAAAAGCGGTTCTAAGCCCAAACCGGCGGCCAAACCGAAGAAAAAATCCGGTACCAGCCGGGTTGGCGGGCCCAATAGTAAAAAACGTGCCGGAACCGGCAAAGGACGGCCGAAACGCTAAAAAATAGATGCGATATTGCAAATATTTTAGAATCGAACTTGCAAAACCAGTAAAATAGTGTATATTTAGCATTCATACTATATTGTTTTGTGAAAACACATAAATTTATATAATTCTAAGGAGATTAAAAATGGCAGTTCCAAAACGTAAGACATCGAAAATGAAGAAACGCATGCGTAAGGCCGCTAACCGCTATGAAGGCGTACAGGCCACATTCTGCACCGCTTGCGGTGCCCCGGCAGCTCCGCACCGCGTATGCAAGGCTTGCGGCAGCTATAAAGGCAAGCAGATTCTCAGCGTAGACTAATTCGCTTTTGAAAGGCGGTGTGTCATGTTAAAAATTGCCGTAGACGCCATGGGCGGCGACTACGCGCCGGGCATTTGTATAGAAGGTGCGGCGCGGGCGTTGTATGATTATCCGGATGTACACTTGGTATTAGTGGGGCATGAAAAAAAACTTGCCTATTATCTGGAACGCTACGGCATAGCACGGCACAGCCGCATCAGTGTGGTTCATGCGGAAAGCGTAGTGGAAATGTGCGAACCTTCCACTGCGTCAATTCGCAGTAAAAGAGATTCCAGCATTACCACTTGCGCTAAGTTGTTGAAAACCAAAGACGTTGAAGCAATGGTAAGTCCGGGGCATACCGGGGCTTTAGTAACTGCGACCAAGGTTTTAGTGCGCACATTGCCGGGTATTGACCGCCCGGCGCTGGGGGCCTCACTACCACAGTCAAACGGTAGATTTCTGCTGATGGATGCGGGTGCCAATACCAACTGTACGGCACTGAATTTAGTGCAATTTGCAATCATGGGGTCTGTATACGGATCATATCTGTTAAAAAAAGACCATCCCCGTGTCGGATTGCTGAGCGTTGGCGGAGAAGACATTAAGGGTAATGAATTAACCAAAAGTGTATTCAAGTTATTATCTGAAATGCCCATAAATTTTGTGGGCAACGTAGAGGGCGATTCAGTGTTTGAAAACGCCGCCGACGTAGTGATTTCAGATGGTTTTTGCGGCAATGTGCTGTTAAAAACCTGTGAAGGTTTAGCTCGGCTGACCATGGTGTGGCTTAAAGAGGTTTTGTCTAAGAATCCCGTCCGTTATACCGGGGCGATGTTGGCCAAGAATGCTTTTCGTGAGCTGAAAAGCTATGGCGACGCCAGTGAACTCGGCGGTGCGCCGTTGTTAGGATTAAACGGTATTTGCATTATCGGGCACGGGTCAAGTAATCCGTGGGCGGTACGCAATCAGATAAGAGTGGCTCGTGAATGCCACCAGTTTGGCATTAATGAAAAGATTACTCAGCGCATTGCGGAATGTAAAGATTTTATGGATGCGCTTAATGGATAAGTGCAATGGCGGCTACATAACAGTGGAATTACTTTAACCGTAAATTTTATGATTGCCAACATAGCAAAATAGAGAAACAGTAAATTATCAGGAGTCCGGCTAATGGGCATAAAGATTGTAGCTACCGGTTCTTATGTACCGGAACGTGTTTTAACCAACGCCGATTTGGAAAAAATGGTGGAAACGTCTGACGAGTGGATTCGTACTCGTACCGGCATTCAGGAGCGTCATATTGCCACGCCGGAACAGGCCACCAGTGATCTTGCTTACGAAGCAGCCAAACGAGCATTGGAAATGGCCGGCATTGACGGCGGAGAATTAGGGGCAATCATCGTAGCCAGTGTTACTCCGGACCATAGTTTTCCGAATACGGCGTGTTTGTTACAGCGTAAATTAGGAGCGTCCAAGGCATTTTGTTTTGACTTGTCGGCGGCATGTTCCGGTTTGTTGTATTCCTTAGTTACAGCGGATTCGCTGATGAAGTCCGTCCAGAATTTGAATTACGTTCTGGTAATCGGCGCCGAAAAACTCTCCAGCATTGTAAATTGGGAAGATCGAAACACATGCGTGTTGTTTGGCGATGGTGCGGCGGCAGTATTGTTAAAACGTACCGAAGATGCCGCCGACTCTATTACTGCGTTTGAACTTGGTGCCGATGGTAATTATACCGATATTCTGTTTATGCCGGCTGGCGGCAGTCGTAATCCCGCCACTCAGGAAACGGTAGCCAATCACCTGCACACCATTAATATGGCCGGTAAGGAGACCTTTAAATTGGCTGTTACCGCCATGTACACCAGTTCGCAGAACGTAATGGCTAAAGCCGGAGTGAAGAATACGGACATCAAGTATTTGATTCCGCATCAGGCGAACGCTCGCATTATGGGGGCGGTAGCGCAGCGTTTGGACATTACGGAAGAGCATATTTATATGAATATTCAGCGTTACGGCAACACCTCGGCGGCCAGTATAGGTTTATGCCTTGATGAAATCGTGCGCGGCAATTTAATTCAGCCCGGCGATAAATTATTACTTACGGCTTTTGGCGGCGGTTTGACTTGGGGGTCATTACTGATTACCTGGTAGAAAAATTTCCGGTGGAGTTCCCGAGCGGCCAAAGGGGGCAGACTGTAAATCTGCTGGTGATACCTTCGATGGTTCGAATCCATCCTCCACCACCACTATTTTAAGCTCAGAAATGAGCTTTTTTTATTTTAGTGTCCTGCAATGTCATTGCGTGTCTTCCGGCGGCTTAACTATTCATATTTGCACAGCTTTTCATAAAAAATAGTGCAGTGTTTAACCGCACTATCTTAAGGAACCCTATCGTGGTGCTTGTGCGAATAAGGATTTTCAAGCCATTCGTCAAGAACGGCTTCATCGCTCATCCCGCTGGCGTATTCCAGATAATGCAACGCAACCATCAGACGCCCCGAACAGGATAGACGGTCGTTATTGGCACAAAAACATTACTGTAAACCAGGTTCTGTCATAAATTTTGTGTAAACATGTTTTTAACTACCTTGCCGCAATATGC
>CAZEHZ010000030.1:0-23712 GCA_964512385.1 uncultured Victivallaceae bacterium
ATTACAGGTTTTTTCGTATATAATCTATTGACTATATGGGTTTATAATACTATATTATGAGGAATATGTTCAATAAAGGAGTGTGTTATGGTTGCTGAGCGGCAAAAAAAGTCCGCCATTCTGGCCGGAGTGGGACTGGATAATCAGGACGGCCACCGGAGAGTTACCAAAGGCGATAATTTTCTGTTAGTCGGCGGCTCGGAAGAGACTCACGAGACGATGACGGAGACCGCGATAAAATTTAACGAACAGCTTAAACGCCGCGGCAAGGATTTGGCCGATTTGAGCAATAACGAATTTAATGATTTAATGCATCAGGCCGGCGGTAAGGCATGAGTATGGTTACTTTGGCACGAATTTCCGCAGAAATTGCCGCGGTTCTGGCCGCAAACCGCCCGGAAAAAACCGCCGTGTTTGAGGCGGAATATATAGTGGAAGAGTTGTTGCAGATAAAACGAAACATGCTTTTTCTGCATAAAAATGACCTGTTGACTCCGGCGCAGATTGAACAGCTCCGCACGGCGGCAACCCGACGGAAGAATTTTGAACCGTTGCAATATATTTTTGAGCGGGCATATTTTATGGATTTGGTGCTTAAGGTGTCGCCCGCCGTGTTGATTCCCCGGCCGGAAACCGAGATGCTGGCGGAGTGGGCCATCAAAACTTTACCGGCTAACGGGCGGTTGCTGGATGTGGGGTGCGGCTCCGGCGCTATTGTGCTGGCGGTGGCGCAGGCTCGTCCGGATGCGGCGGCGGAGGGGGTGGACGTGTCGGCGGCGGCGTTGCAGGTGGCCGGGGAAAACCGCCGGCGTTACGGTCTGGCCAATGTCAAACTTTATTCAAGCGACTTGCTGCGCGGAGTCAGCGGCCGATATCACCTTATTTGTGCCAATTTGCCCTACGTCAGCAGTGCTGAACTGGCGGAATGTCCGGTGGAAGTGCGGGAGTTTGAACCGCACTTGGCGTTAAGTTGCCCCGAAGACGGGTTGGCGTTAATCCGTAAAATACTGGCGTCGGCGCCGGAGTTTTTGGCCGACAACGGGCAGATGATGATGGAATTGGGTGAAACTCAGGCCGCAAGTGTAATGGCGATGGCAGCGGCCTCCGGGCAGTACCGGGATATAGAAACTGTGCTTGATTATAATGACCGGCCACGTTTTGTCAGGGTAAAAAAAAGGTAAGATATTCATTTTACCGTTTGTAAAAATCATTTGCGGTTCTATCTTATTAAAGATATATAAAGGAGCTTGAAGTTATGAATCATATTTTTGATGATTTAATTATACGTTATCCGGCCTTGACCGGGGTTCGGGAAAGTGCGGAGGCGGCCACGCAGATGATTATTGCCGCTTATGAACAGCAGAAAAAGTTACTGCTGGCCGGGAACGGCGGCAGTTGCGCCGATGCGGAGCATATTGCCGGAGAATTGCTGAAAAGTTTTAAAATCCGGCGGCATATTCCGGCGGAAGAGGCCGCTCTGTTTGCCGCTAATTTCGGCAGCGAAGGCGAACGGCTGGCCGCTCATCTGGAGCCCGGTTTGCCGTGTTTAACCTTAAACAGTCATGTCGGTTTTTTGACGGCGTTCAGCAATGATATTTCCGCCGATTATGCGTTTGCCCAACAGCTCTATTCTCAGGGGCGGCCCGGCGACGTGTTGCTGGCAATCTCCACCAGCGGTAATTCAAGCAATATTTATCAGGCGATGATGACCGCTAATATGCGGGGGGTGAAAACCATTTTGCTGACCGGCAACGGCCACGGCCGATGTGAAAATTGCGCCGATATTGTAATTGCAGTGCCGGCTATCGACCCGTTTCAAGTGCAGGAGTTTCACCTGCCGGTTTACCACGCCATTTGTTTGGCTATAGAGGAACACTTTTATGGCAAATGAGTTAAGTACGCCCCGGCATGTGGCGATTATTATGGATGGCAACGGCCGCTGGGCCGAAAAAAAAGGTTTGCCTCGTGTCGAAGGGCATCGGGCTGGTGCGCAGGCGGTGCAGACGGTACTGGACGCCGCCAGAAAATTCGGGGTGGAGTATTTAACCTTGTATGCGTTCAGCACCGAAAATTGGAAACGTTCCCCGCAGGAGGTGGCCGCTCTAATGACACTGCTGGGCGATTTTCTGGATGAAAAAATAGACTCCATGATGAGTAATAATGTGCGGTTGCGTACCATCGGCCGCACCGGGGATTTGCCGAATCCGTCCCGGCGGAAGTTGTTGGACTGTATCGAACGGACTAAAAACAACACCGGCGCAACCTTGATTTTAGCCTTAAGCTATGGCGGACGGGCAGAACTGGCCGACGCCGCCGGAAAATTGGCCGCCGATGTGGAGGCCGGCAAACTGAAGGCTAAACAGGTGGATGAAGCCTGTTTTAGCCAATATTTGTATCTGCCGGATGTGCCGGACCCGGATTTAATGATTCGCACCAGCGGCGAATTGCGGTTGAGTAATTTTCTGCTGTGGCAGTTGGCGTATGCCGAGTTATACGTTACCCCGGTGTTATGGCCGGATTTTAATGAACAGGAATTTGCGGCGGCGTTGTCTGCATTCGGCGGGCGCGAACGGCGTTTTGGTGGAAGGAATAAATAGCGGTGTTTAAGTTCAGAATTATCAGTTTTACGGCGTTGCTTGGTGTGTTGTCGTTTATATTTTTTAATCAAACGTATGGAGTAACGGTATTTTTGGCGTTGGCGGCACTGGTGGCGGGTTTGGCGATTTATGAGCTGGGCAGTATGTTGGAAAAGTTGGATTTGCCCTCCTTTAAACTGGATGCGGCGTTTTTTGGCGCCACGTTTGTCTGGTTGTTCGGGAATTCGTTTTTCTGGCAGTATTGGCTGATGGCGGCAATAATCCTGTTGCCGATTATCTTAGGCTGGGGCGCCTTGCTGTGCAGTAAAGAGTTTGCGTATACCGCCAAAAAACTGGCGGTGTCGGCCGGATTGCTGTTGCTGACATTGCCGTTGATTTTGGGGTTAATGCTGTTAGGGGTCGCATCGCTTAATATCTTTGCGTATATGGTGCTGGTCACCAAGAGCGGTGATACGGGGGCCTATTGCATCGGCATGTTGTCCAATAAAATCACCAAAGGGCATAACCACCCGGTGGCGCCGCACATCAGCCCGAAGAAGTCGATAGAGGGTACGGTGGGCGGACTGGTAACGGCGGTTGGCGTAAGTGTATTGCTGGGGCAGTGTTGCGGTTTATTTGCCGTGCCGCTAAGCTGGTTGCTGTTGGCGGGGATACTGTTGTTCTGGGGCGGATTTTTCGGAGATTTGACCGAGTCGGTGCTGAAGCGCGGCTGTGGCATTAAGGACTCCGGCAGAATTCTGCCCGGCATGGGCGGCGTGTGGGACGTTTTAGACAGTTTTATTTATAATGCCCCGGCGTTCGGGTTGATATTTATGATTTTGAAGTTAAATTAATTATAGATAGTTTTTTTTGATGAAACGGTGAGACTATGAAAAAAAAGATTTTAGACATTCTTAGCCGCAATGCCCGCACCGGCACCGCCGAGATCGCCGCATTGTTGCATGAAAAAGAGGCCGATATAATTAAGGCCATTGCCGAACTTGAGGCAGAAAATGTGATTTGCGGTTATCACGCCGTGATCAATAACGAACTGGCACAAGACGGTATGGTGCGGGCGTTGATTGAGGTGAAAGTTACACCGCAACGTGACGGCGGCTTTGATAAAGTGGCTATGCGGATAGCACGGTTCCCGGAAGTTACCAGCTTATATCTGGTGTCCGGCGGATACGATTTGCAGTTGGAGGTTTACGGGCGCAGTTTACAGGATATTGCTAATTTTGTGGCGGCCAGACTCTCCAGTATCGATGGGGTATTATCTTGCTCCACCTTGTTTATGTTAAAGAAATATAAAGAATCCGGAAGGATGATGAATAATGAGCCGGAAGTTGAACGACTCCTCGTTTCGCCGTAGTAGACTGGCGGACAATATTGCGGCGATGCCTAAAAGCGGCATTCGTGAATTTTTTGATTTGGTAACCACGGTTAAAGACATTGTGTCGTTAGGCGTGGGCGAGCCGGATTTTGTTACGCCGTGGACAATTCGGGAACACTCCATTTATTCGCTGGAACAGGGTAAAACCAGTTATACCAGTAACATGGGGTTAATCTCTTTACGGCGGGCGATTTGCGATTATTTGCGCTCGGATTATCACGTGGATTATAACCCGGACAATCAGTGTTTGATTACCGTAGGGGTAAGTGAAGCATTGGATTTGGCGGTGCGGGCGCTGGTTAATCCCGGTGATGAGGTGATTTATACCGAACCATGTTATGTGTCTTATCCGGCCGAAGTTACCATGGCGCACGGCGTGCCGGTGCCGATTGTAACTAAATTTGAAGATAAATTCGCCCTGGACCCGGCGGAGTTGCGGAAGAAAATTACCCCGAAAACCAAATTGGTAATGATGAATTTTCCGTGTAACCCCACCGGAGCCACCCTGAGTTGGCGGCAGATGCAGGAAATTGCGCAGATTATTGTGGAAAATGATCTAATTTTGATTACCGATGAAATTTATTCGGAATTGACTTACGGCGAGCGTTTTCCGTCGATTGCGTCTTTACCCGGAATGCCGGAGCGCACTATCTTTCTGCACGGTTTTTCCAAAGCGTTCGCCATGACGGGCTATCGCATCGGCTACGCCTGCGGTCCGACTGATTTGATAGAGGGGATGATGAAAATTCACCAGTATTGCATGCTGTGCGCCTCTATCACCAGTCAGGAGGCGGCGCTGGAGGCGTTGCGCAACGGGCGGGCGGCTATGGCCGACATGCGGGAGAGTTATCTGGAACGGCGTAATGTGATTGTGGAGGGTTTGAACCGGATTGGTTTGGAATGCCTGTTGCCGAACGGGGCGTTTTATGCGTTTCCTAAAATCACCGCATTGGGTCTGAAGAGTCATGATTTTGCCACCGAACTGGTTCGGCGGGAAAAGGTTGCAGTAGTGCCGGGAACGGCGTTCGGTGCGTGCGGCGAAGGCTTTGTACGCTGTAGTTATGCCACCAAACTGCCGCTTATTTTAACGGCGCTGGAGCGCATGGACAGGTTTGTAAACAGTTGCAAAAAATGACCGTTGCAATAAGAGACGGCTGGAAATATCGGGGAGATATGTTACGGCTGCGGTCAGTGGAGCAATATCGATTATAGAGAGGTGACGATGGGAGATTCCACCAGCATAATACCGGCGGAGTTTGCAGAATTCTGCCGCCCGGCGGTCTTGGCCGACGGCGATAATTTTTTAATAAAAATCGCCGAAAGTACCGCTGAAATTGCCGAGGCAATGCAGTTAAGATATAATATTTTTAAGTCTGAACAAGGTCGGCTTACTACAATTAGTAAAATAGATGATGAACAGGGAATCGATATGGATGATTTTGATTCCAATTGTATTCATTTGATTGTACGGGCTAAAGACAATGGGCGGATTGTCGGTACATATCGGGTGCATCCCGGCGTAGTGGCGATGCGGAATGACGGTTTTTATTCCTCGACCGAGTATAAAATTGAGAATATTGAGTCGCTGGCCGCCAATACGCTGGAGTATGGGCGCAGTTGTGTGGACCCGGATTATCGTAATGGTGCCGTGGTCGGTCTGCTTTGGCACGGCATTGGCGAACTGCATAAACGTTGCGGCATGCGCTATTTACTGGGGTGTGTAAGTTTGGAAAGTGTAGACCCGGTAGTGGGTTGGGCGGTATATAAACATGCCAAAAAAATGACGGCGGATGGTGCGGATTGCCCGGTGAACGGCAAGCCGTTGCCGAAGTACGTGTTGCCGCACCCCGGCGACCGGCGGGTGGAGGAGTTTATCGCCGACGCCGATAAAGTTCAGGAATTTATGCCGCCGTTGCTGAAAGGATATCTGCGGTTAGGGGCGTTTTTAGCCGGCGAACCGGTGCTGGATACCGATTTCGGCGCAATCGACATGCTGATTTTTTTGGATTTGGAAAATATTCCGGCACGATATAGAAAGCATTACCTGGGGCTGTAATAACTTTATAGATAAGGATGTATTATGGGCGTAATCCGAATTTTAGTGCGTACAACGCTGGCTTTGCTGTGGATGACATGTTGTGCGCTGGGTTGTATGGTATGGCAGATCGGCCGGGGCTGGCCGGCCATTATCCGGGCATCATTCTTTACCCGGAAATGGGGTGAAATGCTGGTGAAAATTATGGGCATCCGCCTGACGGTGAAGGGCGGCGGCGATCAACCGGTAAACGGCTGTCTGATCGTGTCCAATCATGCCGGATATCTGGATATTGTGGTACATGCGGCCTTGGCCAGATTGCGATTTGCATCTAAAAAAGAGGTAAAGTATTGGCCGGTAATCGGTTGGATGCTGGCCGCCAGTCGTCCGGTGTGGATAGACCGCAAAAACCGTACTGCTTCCGGGCAGGCGTTGCAGGCGTTTAAGGCCTCATTGGAACACGGCTTGAATCTGCTGGTTTATCCAGAAGGCGGAACAACCGATGACTCCGGCGATTTGCGGGAGTTCAAGTCTACTGCGTTCGAGGCCGTAGCCGGAACGAATCTGCCGGTTCAGCCGTTAGTTACCGTGTTTGATCCGGGCGAAAAAGGGATGAATCTGGCGTGGTATGGCGATCAGACCTTGGTGCCGCATTTGGGTAAGGTGTTGGCCATGAAACAGATTAGCTGTACCGTGTATGTGCTGAAAAAGGAGTATGCACAGGATGGCGAGTCCAGAAAAATGTTGGCGTTGCGTATTTATAACCTGATTAACCACGTCAGGCAGTTGGTGCGGGATGGAAATATGGCGGAAGTTGAGAAATTTTTACAATAATTATTGGGTAGAATTGGGATATTATAATGGATGGTTCGATGTTTTTGGCGATTGCGGGGGCAAGTGGAGAATTGGGGTTTAACAGTACGTATGTAACGTTTGTGTTGTATTTGGTTTTATTGATTGGAATCGGCTTGTTTTTCAGTCGGCGCAATCATAATTTGGAGGATTATCTGCTGGGCGGCCGGGGGATGGGCAGTTGGGTTACGGCGTTGTCGGCGCAGGCCAGCGATATGTCCAGCTGGTTGCTGATGGGATTGCCCGGAGCGTTGTTCATGAGCGGGCTGGGGCAGAGCTGGATTGCCATCGGGTTAGGAGTAGGTACGTTGCTGAACTGGCTGATTGTGGCGCCTCGATTGCGGAATTACACCGCCAAGACGGGAGCATTGACCTTGCCGACGTTTTTTAAGCGGCGTTTTGCCGAACCGTATAACCTGTTAAGTATGGTCTCCACATTTCTAACCTTATTGTTTTTCACTATTTACACCGCCAGCGGGCTGAAAGGAACGGGGTTGTTGTTTGAAACCACCTTCGGTTTGCCGTATTACAGTGCGGTGTTGCTGGGGGCGGGGGTAATGGTGTTTTACACGTTGCTGGGCGGTTTTATGGCGGTGTGCTGGACGGATTTGTTTCAGGGATTATTGATGTTTCTGGCCATTGTGATTCTGCCGATTGCGGCGTTTTGCAGTTTGGAACCGGGCGAATTTTCGGCGGCGATAGAGGCCAAAAATATTTCGTTAAGTCTGTTTAAAAGCAACAGCACCACTGCTATGGGTTTTTTGGCGATGGTCAGTGCGGCGGCGTGGGGGCTGGGTTATTTTGGCCAACCGCATATTCTGGCTCGTTTTATGTCCATCAAATCCATTAAAATTCTGCCCCGAACCATTACCATTGCCATGATTTGGGTAGTGGTGTCGCTGGCCGGAGCGTTGGCCGTCGGCATGTTGGCGATTCCGATGTTTCCGGATATCGCCGCTAAAACCGAGGCGGAAAAAGTGTTTATGTTGATGATTGAACAGTTGATGCCGGGCGTATTGGCCGGGGTTTTTCTGGCGGCAATTATGGCGGCGGCAATGTCCACCATCGACTCGCAGTTACTGGTTTCCAGCTCGTCGTTGACGGAGGACGTTTATGTGCGAATGTTGCGGCCGCAGGCTAAGGCCAAGGAACAGTTGTGGGTCTCCCGCAGTTGTGTAATGCTGATTGCGGTGCTGGCCTGCATGTTGGCTTGGAATAAAGAGAGTACGATTTTCGGGCTGGTGGAAATTGCGTGGTCCGGCTTCGGGGCGGTATTCGGGCCGGTGGTGCTGATGGCGTTATACAGCCGGAAAACCGGTTGGGTGGGGGCATTGAGCGGCATGATTACGGGGGCGGCGGTTTGGCTGATTTGGATTATCAGCGGTTTGAGTGCGTCTTTATATGAAATTGTACCGGCTTTTATTGCTAATATTGCCGTAATTATGCTGTGTAATATCGTGTTCCCCAATAAACAGGACGGCGTCGCCAAGATGTTTGACTTTGTGGTGGAAAGCGTTAAAAACAAAGAGGATATACGTTAAGATGAGTGATGCGCTGAGTAAATTATGGGCGTTAAGCCGCGAAGTAAGGCACTTACAATGCGTTTGCGAAATGCTGGATTATGATGCTCAGCGTGAAATGCCGCCCTTAGCCACCGCCGGGCGGGGCGAGCAATCGGCGTTGCTGAGTGCATTTGTGCATAAGAAATTGACCGGCAGGGAGTTGGGCGTTCTGCTTAACGAGGCGGCTCAAATGCCGGAAGCGGCGGAATTCCCAAATGCCCAGATGTTGCGGTGTTTAAAACGGGAGTATGAGGTGAATTCCAGAGTCCCGGCTAAGTTTGTCATGCGGGAAGCCAATTTATGTGTAAAAGCGCAATATGCTTGGGAACAGGCAAAAAAACAGAATAATTTTGCTGATTTTGCCCCGTTTTTGGATGAAATTTTCGCTTTAAAACGTGAATATTCTACGTTTTTTGACTATCCGCATATCTATGATGCATTATTGAATCAATATGAAAACGGTTTTTCGGCGGTGCAGGTTGAGGAAATTATGGCGGAGTTACGTTCCGCTCAACGCAATATTATTCAATCCGCCTTAGCCGTACAGATGCCGCAGGGCGATGTTTTATGTGGCAAATTCAGCATTAAACGTCAGGAAAAATTGTCCCGGATGGCGGCCGGTATTTTAGGTTTTGACCGTCAACAAGGCGTGATTTCCACCTCTGAACACCCGTTTACCGTAACTTGCGGCGTGCATGATGTGCGGATTACCACCAAATATTTCCCCGATAATTTGTCCAGTTTATTTTCCACTTTGCACGAAACCGGGCATGCGTTATATGAACAAAATGTGGCCGAAGCGTGGATTGATACTCTGCCCGGCGCCCCGCAGTCGCTGGTGCTGCACGAATCGCAGTCCCGATTATGGGAAAATATTGTGGGCAGGTCGCCGGAGTTTTCCGCTTGCTTATTTAAGATTTTGCAGAAGTTTTTCCCCCGACATTTTAATCAACTGGAGTTCAGTCGTTTTCTATCCTCGGTTAATCAGGTGCGGCCAAGTTTAATCCGTACCGAAGCCGATGAAGCTACTTATAATATGCATATTATGTTACGCTATGAACTTGAGGTGGCCATGCTGAAAAATGAGCTGAAAGCGGTTGATTTGCCCGCCGTTTGGCGGGAAAAAATGCAGGAATATTTAGGCGTTACACCCCAAAATGATACAGAAGGCGTATTGCAGGATGTGCATTGGGCGTGCGGATTAGTCGGCTATTTTCCCACTTATTTGCTGGGCAATTTGGCCTCGGCACAAATCTTTGCCGCCGCCGAAAAACATTTACCCGATTTGCATGAAGAGTTGCAACAGGGCGAAACCGGAAGTTTACGCAAATTTTTAATCCAAAATATTTACCGCTTCGGCGGACTCTATTCCGCCCCGGAAATCCTCCAGCAAGTGTGCGGCGAGCCACTCTCCGCTCAACCGTACTTGACCTATCTCACCAATAAGTTTTGCCGTTAAGCCCGAATTAAATAAAAAAAGCATTGCAGTTTTTGTACCGCAATGCTTTTTATTTTTCACTGTATCAGTATTTATTTACTGACCTCAGTTCTTTTTCTTCAAATCCAACGCACCCACCGGGCACTCTTTAATACAGGCCAGACAGTCGGCGCAGGATTCCGGGAAGCCTTTGTCAAACGCCGTGCCGACGTAGGTGTAGTACCCACGCTTTTTGGCGGACAGTAACGACTTGTTAATTACTTCATTACAAGTCTTTACGCAAATTCCGCACTTGATGCACTTGCCACGGTCCTGAATGATAACCGGATGGCGATTGTCATAAACCACCTTAAGTTTTTCGCCGTCAAACGCCGTGGGGCAGGCCCCGTAGCATTCGGAATGTTTCTTGAGTTTGCATTCGCTTTTGGCGGTGCAGGAACATTCAATACAACGTTCGCCTTCCTTCATGATGGTCGCTTTACTCATGGTCTGCGCCACTTCTTTGAACGTTGTTTTACGTTCTTCCAGCGAAATCATCGGCAATTCGGCACGTTCGGCGTTCGAGACGTTCGGGTTAATCAACACCACATCTTTTTCCGCCATGCCGCGCCAGTAACCACGGGACACATTGATTTTCTTTTCCATCTTAAACGGCTTATTTTCCAGCATCGCCAGCACGCCTAACGCCGCCCGACGACCACCGGCCACGCCTTCCACCACCGTAGCGGCACCGGAAACGCAATCGCCGGCCGCAAAAGCTTTGCCCTTGACCTGCAAGGTTTCTTCATTCGCCACCGGATAACCGTACTTATTTACTTCAATCCCGGCCGGAATTTCGGCACCTTGACCGATGGCCGCAATAATCATATCGGCCTCGGTATCAAATTCACTGCCCGCCACCGGCACCGGCCGACGACGACCGGACGCATCCGGTTCGCCCAACGCCATCCGCTGACAGGTTAATACCAGTTTACCCGCCGCATTTTTGCTGACTTTCACCGGGGCAACCAAAAATTCAAACTTAACGCCTTCTTCTTTAGCTTCATGTATTTCCAGTTTTTCCGCCGGCATTTCCGCCTCGGTACGACGATAGAAACAGGAGACATCCGGCGAGCCTAAACGCACACTCGTCCGCACGCAGTCCATCGCCGTGTTACCGCCGCCGACCACGATTACCTTACCCGGATTCGCTCCGCTCCATTCATTCAACGCAATGCCGCGCAGGAAGTCGATACCCTGAGTACCGAGTTCTTCGCCTTCGCAACGCATGCCGGAGGCTTTCCAGCAACCTACCGCCACGATTACCGCATCATACTTGGCTTCCAAATCCGCCAACTGCAGATTGTCGCCCAGTTTCTGATTTAATTTGAACTCAATACCCAATTTGGTGTAATGAGCCAACTCCACATCCAGCACCGCACGTTTCGGCAACCGATATTCCGGAATCCCGTAACGCACCATACCGCCGGCTTCCGGCATCTGGTCATATACGGTAACTTTTACGCCTTCCAGCGTTAAGTAATATGCCGCCGACAAGCCCGCCGGACCCGCCCCGACCACCGCTACGTTAAACGGTTTGGCCGGAGCTACATCTTCCATATATTCCTTATAATAAAGATCTGCCGCCAAACGCTTAAAATCGTTAATCGCCACGGCGTTGCCGAAAATATTCTTCCGGCAGTCTTTTTCGCAGAAGCGGGGGCATACCCGGCCAATGGTCATCGGCATCGGAATGCGTTCTTTAACAATTTTTAAGGTTTCTAAAAAGTTGCCGTTTTTACCGGCCCGCACATACTCTTCCACTCTGGCGTGAGCCGGGCACGCAATGGTGCACGGCGCTTCGCAGTCGCCGGTGTGTTCCGACAACAACAGTTCCAGCGCGGTTTTACGCATGTTATACACTTCATCGGTAGACGATTCAATCACCTGCCCCGGTGCCGGACACGCCGCACAAGACGGCATAAAACGCCCGGTTTTGGCATCTTTTACCACGCAGACAAAACAGCTGGTGGTTTTGGAAATCTTTTCGTTGTAGCACAACGTGGGAATATCAATGCCGTTTTGCGTGGCCACATCCAGAATGGTCTGCCCCGGTTCGGCGGTTACAATTTTCCCGTCTAAGGTAAATTCAAACTTACTCACAGTAACAACCCTCGCCTTTAATAACTCTGGAGATCGTCTTTTTCGGACAAATTTCAATACAACTGTTGCAACGGGTGCATTTATTGTTATCCACTACAAAATCATCGCTGATGGCCCCGACCGGACAGGTTTTTATGCACATCCGGCACTTAATACACTTGCTCTGGTCCAGTTTAACATCCACCAGCTTATTGCATTCCAACGCCAGACATTTATGGTCTGTTACATGCGCCAGATATTCGTGGCGGAAGTAACGCAGCGTAGCCAGCACCGGATTCGGCGCCGTTTGCCCTAAGCCGCACAATGAACCAGCTTTAATCTTTTTACCCAAATCTTCCAGCAAATCCAGATCCGATTCTTTACCTTCACCAGCCACAATCCGCTGTAAAATTTCAAACATTCGAGTAGTACCTACCCGGCAGAATGTACACTTGCCGCACGATTCACGGTGCGTAAAGCCCAAAAAGTAACGGGCAGTTTCCACCATACAGCGGTTACGGCCAATCACAATCATACCGCCGGAACCCATAATGGCGCCCAAAACTTTTAACGAGTCGTAATCCACGGACACGCCAAACTTTTCCACCGGAATACAGCCGCCGGACGGCCCGCCGCACTGTACGGCTTTCACCTCATCCGGATTGGCACCGCCAATATCAAACACAATTTCGCCCAGCGTAATGCCCATCGGCACTTCCACCAGACCGGGATACTTTAAGTCGCCCGCCAAGGCAAACAACTTAGTGCCTTTGCTGCCTTCCGTCCCAACCGAGGCGTAAGCCGCCGCACCGTCACGCAGAATCAATGGCACGTTACCAAAGGTTTCCACGTTATTGATCATGGTCGGGAAGCCTTTCCAGCCGGAATCGGTGGGGAACGGCGGACGGAAACGGGGCGTACCGCGTTTGCCTTCCAACGAATTGATCATGGCGGTTTCTTCGCCGCAAACGAACGCTCCGGCGCCTTCTTTAATAATAATTTCCAGCGACCGGCCGTTTAATTCATTATATTTATGCTCATAAATCTGCTCAATCGCAATCTTCATGTGCTTAATTGCCATTGGATATTCGGCACGGCAGTAGATGAAAATCTTAGTGGCGCCGGTGGCGTAGGCCGCAATCAGCATACCTTCCAAAACCTGATGCGGAACGCTTTCCATTAAGGAACGGTCCATAAACGCACCCGGATCGCCTTCATCGGCATTGCAAATCAAGATTTTTTCTTCAGACTGTTTGGCGGCTAAGAAGCCCCATTTCATGCCGGTGGTAAAGCCGCCGCCGCCACGCCCGCGCAGGCCGGACTCTTTAACTTCTTTAACCACATCGGCCGGAGTCATGCTTAACGCCCGCTTTAAGGCTTCATAACCGCGATTGTTTAAATAATCCTGCCAGTCGGTGGGGCAAACCCGCCCGGCCAGCGACAGAACTTTAATCAATTCTTTGTCTTTACGGCCGGAGTGAATGACAAAACGGCCTTCAGAACCCACGGCTAAAATATTGTCGATACACTTGGCGTCGGCGGTAACTTTAGAGTACATTACCGACTCATTATCAGCGGTAATCACCTCTACCAGCGGTTCGGCATAGCAGTGGCCGATACAACCAACTTCAATTACCGGAATACCGTTGGCCTTCAGCTGAAGCTGTTCCAATACGGGGCCGGCACCGGCGGCCATACCGCAGGAGGCCGCACCAACCCGGATCATGCGAATATTAGAGTTGCTCATTTGTTGCGGTACTCCTTAAGAATGTTAAGCATTTTTTTGCGATCCAGCTGACCGAAAACTGTGCCGTTGATACTCATAACCGGCGCCAGCGAGCAACAGCCCAGACAGGCTACGGTTTCTAAGGAAAACAGACCGTCTTTATCGGTTTCGCCATCGGCAATGCCAAGTTCATTGGAAATCCATTTTAATACCGATGGCGCGCCTTTGATATGACAGGCGGTGCCATCGCACACGGCAATTTTATGTTTGCCGGGCTTGGTGCGCTTAAACTGCGCATAGAATGAGAGTACGCCCTCAACTTCCACTGCGGCTATGCCAAAATATTCGGCCACGGCTACAATAGCGTCGTCAGAAACATACCCTTCGCGGGCCTGAACCAACTGCAACGCTTTAATCAGGTTGCTCGTTTCACGTTCAATGCCGCTGAGATAGCTAAAATTACTCATGTTTTACAATCCCTGTTTTTAACCCGTATACTTTTGCGTTTCCGACGAACCATCCGCCGTAAACACAGCTAAAAAACTGCATCGATTATCTTAAACCGGTTCCGCTCCTTACTTCAGAGCCGGTTCAATTTGTCCTGATTTGCTGCTTCCGTTTCTTACTTCAGATCCGGTTCAGCGCCTCCTGCTGCAGGGCGGCTGATGCGGTTTTATGCGGATAAGACAAAAAAATCTGAATATAATATAGTTGCATGTAAGGAAAAAGCAAACTTATATAGAATATAAGAGACGGATTTCTTCCGTCCAACGGGTGTCGTCGGGGGTTTCAAGTATCATGGGCAGATGGTCAAAACGGGCATCGTGCATGATAAATTTAAAAGTGTCCAAGCCTATTTTGCCGGAACCTAAAGAGTCGTGGCGGTCTAAATGGCCGGATAATTCGCCTTTGGCGTCGTTCAAATGCCAGCCGCAGAGTTTGTCAAAGCCGACAATACGGTCAAAATCCGCCATCACGTTATCATAACTTTCACGGGTGCGCAGGTCGTAACCGGCGGCAAAGGTGTGGCAGGTGTCCAAACAGACTCCGACTCTGGAACGGTCTTCCACCAGCTCGATAATCCGGGCGATTTCTTCAAATTTATTCCCGACATTGCTGCCTTGACCGGCGGTGTTTTCAATTACCGCAATTACGGTGGTGGTTTTATTTAAAACCCAATTTAAAGACTCGGCGATGCGGACTAAACACTCATCCACCGATATCTCGCCAAGATGACTGCCGGGATGGAAGTTCAAATACTTTAAGCCCAACGCTTCACAACGTAGCATTTCGTCTAAAAACGACTCACGGGAACGCACTAATTTTTCATCGTCCGGCTGGCCTAAGTTGATTAAATAACCGTCGTGCGGCAAAATCATTTCGGGCGTGTAGCCGTACTTTTTACAGTTGTCCTTAAATGCCGCAATACTGCTTTGGGAAAGCGGAGCCGAAAGCCACTGCCGCTGGTTTTTGGTGAACATGCCAAAGCCTTTTGCACCATAGTTATGGGCGTTTACCGGGGCGTTTTCCACCCCGCCGGCAATCGAAACATGGGGGCCTACATAATTCATAACTTATTCCTCCTCAAGGGTTCGTCATTTATCCGTCAAATATCCGTCATTTTATCCGTCATTTTATCCGTCAAAAAAAGATATAGTAGCCGCCGATCAGCAGCGCCAGCACCACCAGGCCTAAAAATATCAACTGATTGCGGGAGTAAAAGGCCGCATCCAACTGCCGGTAACCGGAAATTTTACTGTTCCCCAACGCTTTGGAAAACCGTTTTTTACGGTGTTGACCCGCCAGATAGCCGGCATCATGGTATTTACTCTTCTTCACGATTTTTTTCCAAGGTTTTCCGGCGTGGTGCGCTCGGCAATTTTGGCCGCATTTTTTGCTTCAAACGCCCAAATCAACTGGGACACGGCCAAAATAATTCCACACAGTTTGGCCCCGGTTAAACCGCTGTTGCTGAATACCACCACCGTGATTGCCAACGCATTTAACCCGACCGCTAAAATTGCACATTTAATGCGGGAAAACAGCGGCCGCCACGCCAGAATTACGTTTATCGCCAGCAAAATCAGACAGCTCCAAACCGGAATCCGGCCGGCACTGACGGCAAAGCCGTTAAAATAGTCCAGCACCGGCGTTAGTGTTTGCCCGGCGTCCGACATTCGCCACTGCATAATCTGCCGCTGCCAAGGCAGGAAAAATGCCCCCAGACTCAGAAAAAAACACAGCGTAACGGCAATTCTATTTTTGACGGATAAATAAGCCACTGGTCCACTCCTTTTCGGTAAAGCGTTCCACCTCCACACAGCCCTGCCTAACAAACGCTTCGCTTAACGCATCAAACTCGGCCGACAAGATTCCGGCCAACGCCAAATAACCGTCTACATGCACCAAACGGGTGATATGGCGGGCATTGGCTTTTAAAATATGGCCCAAAATATTGACCAGCGCCAGGTCATAGCCGCCGGAAATCGGCTGGAAGCAGGCGACATCGGCCTGAGTAAGCTCAATATCGGCATCGGTTAAGTGGTTCAGGGCAAAGTTTTCCGCCGCAATGGTAACCGCCTCCGGGTCATAATCAAACGCCTGAACCGGCGCATAACCCAGTTTAGCCGCCGCAAGCGCCAGAATACCGGAGCCGCAACCGGCGTCCAGCACGGATTTTACTTTTCCCGCTCCGGCAAATTCCGCCAGTTTATGCAGGCAAAAACTGGTGGTGGCGTGTTGGCCGGTACCGAAACTCATGCCCGGATCAATTTCCACCACCGCTTCGCCGGGTTTGGCGGTGTAGTCCAGCCACGACGGTTTTATCACTAAGTTGTCGGCAATGTGCAGGATGTGGAAATACTTTTTCCAGACTTCACTCCACTCCTCTTTCTTAATCTGCACCTCTTCCATGCCATCTACCGAGACGCCGAAGTTGCTCCATTCGGTTAAAGCGTTGGTAAAAGCGGCTTTGTCGGCGGCGAATTTTTCCGGGGTTTCGGCGTAAATCATCATATATGACGGGCCGCCCTCTTTATCTTCATAACTGCTGTAATCCAAATCCAAGGCAGAGAAAAGTTCAAAAATCAATTCCGGCATCGGCGAGGTGTTGCGGAATTTCAAGCCGTATAAAAGTTCATTCATAATATGGTCCTTATAAGTTGTTTTATAATTAAGGTACAGCATTCGCCAAGATTTTCAAACGATTTTTTAACTTAAAATGTTGAAATACGGTATTGAATTGCGTAAATTTGTTGTCTATATTATAAATAAACAAAAATGAAAGGGAGAGATTACGATGAAAGTAATTGATAAAACACTGATGGATGAACTTTGTGCCAAGGCCGCCGCATCGCCTCGCTTGCGGGCGCACCACAATTTGCATGAGTCGCTGGATGCCCCGATTCACCGCCTGATTATGGCCGGGGTGAAGGGTACTTATATTCGGCCGCATCGCCATTTCTGCACGCAGAAAACCGAGTTTTTTACGATTTTACGCGGGCATGGCGCCGTGCTTACATTTTCTGATTCCGGCGTAATCCGGCATCGGTATGAATTAGTCCCCGGCGGAAAAACCGTGGCGGTGGAGCTGGAACCTAACGAATGGCACACCTTTTTCCCGCTGAGCGATGAGGTGGTGGTGAGCGAAGTTAAGGCCGGGCCGTATGTGGCGACTCCGGAACAGGATTTTGCCCAATGGAGCCCGGCGGAAGGAACTCCGGAGGCCGGGGATTTTGTCCGCTGGTTCCGGGTGGCCGCCGAAGGGGAAGCCAAACATTTATAGACAGGGGAGATATGTTTTTTTTCAAATTATTCGCTCCGGGCAATAAACCGGGGTATTATCATGTTGATTGTGCCGTATGCAATTATTCAGAAATGGTGGAGATTTTACCGGCGGACTTGAAAGATGTGCCGCAAACCGCCACCAATATTGTAACACATTTGCCGGAAAAATGCCCGGAATGCGGCGGTAAAGTGAAATGCAAAAAACTTAAAACGCCGCTGTTCTGAACATCCGCCCCCCGCAATGACAGGACGGCAACTCTTTTAAAAAAACTCCGTATTGTAAAAAATATGGAGTTTTTTTTGCTTTTTTTGCCAAAAAACATTTGCATTTTAATTTTACCAGTGTAGAATATTATTAGAGAAGGGTTACGTTTGTAAAATTTGATGAAAGGGCAGGTTATTATGGCTAAGATTACGGTATCGAATGCGGAGCTGGAAATCATGAAGAGTTTATGGAAAAAGTCGCCGCAGAGTTTTCCGGAGATTGTGGCGGATGTTACGCAACAGAATAATTGGGAAAAGGTTACGATTAAAACCATGTTGTACCGGCTGGTCGGCAAAAAAGCCATCAGCCAAAGCGGGTTGCGGCGGAGCTACATGTATACGGCACTGTTGAGCAAAGAGGAGTATCAGGAGTCGGCGGCACAGATGTTTTTGGAGCAGACTTTTAACGGTGCGGCGGGCGCTATGCTCTCTTTTTTTATGAAGCACGGCAAGATTTCGCGGCAGGATATTCAGGAACTGGAAAAAGAGATTAACGAGCTGGAAAAATGAGTATTTCATGGCTTTGGTATCTGATTGGCACTCTATGCGTGGGCGGACTTATTGCACTGCCCCTGCTGCTGGCCGAGACGGTGCTGCGGCGGCCTTTGGTGCTGGCACATTTCCGTTTGGTTTATCTGGCGGCAATTTTGATTACGCTTTTTCCGTTGGGGCGGAATCGGCATTGGGCCGCCCAAACTGAGTTGCCGGCGGCATCGTGGGATTGGCTGACCGTGCTTAAAAGCGTTGACCAACCCGTGGCGACGCCTCCCCCCGTGGCGACGGTTCCCCCCGTGGCGATGCCGGTTGCCGCCATAGCCGCCGATACGGTAAGCTCCAATTTGGCGGTGTTTGCCGGAGAGCCAACCCCGGAAGTCAAGGCCAATCAGTCCGGCACGGCGGCGGTTGCTCCGCAAGTTAAGCATCATCGGCGGCCGGGATTGGCGTTTTACTTAGTTGTTTTGTATAGTTTTAGTGTGCTGTTTTTGTGGGCAAAGCAAATATGGCGGTTGTTTTTGTGGCGGAAACGGATTCGTGAGTGTTGCGCAATTACTCATGGTCGGGTTTTTGACTTGTTTACGGAGGCGAAACGTTTGACGGACTGCCGGTTTTCAGTAACTTTACGGGACGGCGGTGCACTTTTGCCGATTCCGGCAAGTTTTGGCTGCGGACAGTGGCGAACGGTTCTTTGCCCCCTGCGTGAACAGGAAAATTTTTCCGACGCCGAACTTAAAATGCTGATGATTCATGAGCTGACGCATCTTAAGCATTCGGATAATCCGTCCGCATTTATCTTGTGTATGGTCAGCAATTTATGCTGGTTCAACCCCTTTATCCGGCTGTTTGTAAAACGTGCGGTTATGGGATTTGAACTGGACTGCGACAATGCGGTGCGCCGAACCATGAATTTGTCCGGTTCGACGGCGGCAAGTTATGCCAAGTTATTACTGCAGTACCAACTGCAAGGCAATAACAAGGCGTTGCGGTCGGTTTTAACCAGCGGACTAAGCACCACGGCTAAAGAGTTGAAACTGCGAATTCAGGAGTTAAAGATGAAATCCAAAAGGTATTATGCACTTTTAATTATTGCAATTATAATTTCCGGAGTTATTACCGGCGGTTGCTGGGCGCCGTCGTTATATCAAGACCGCAAGACTCCGGCTGTAAAGCGGCAGGACGTCGAATTTTCGGCGCAGACGGCCTTTAAGCTGTTCCCGTCCGCCACCCGGTGCATGGTGTATGTGGATGCCGGGCAATGCTGGCAGTTAATGCCGTTTTTTACGCCGTCAACCTCAAAAGGAACCATGTCAATTATATATAATTTTTGTAAAACCAATAATGTGGCATTCTATGCGGCTTGGCTGCCGCCGGTAAAAGACTACGCCAGCGGGGGAAATTTTAATTATATTCTGCTTAAAGCGGATTGCAAATTAGCGGATTTTCAAGAATTTTTCGCCGCTATACTGCCGTTCAGAGGTTCGCATTATTCGGCTGATACGGCGGAGTTAAAGCTGTTTTTTTCGCCGGAAAATCAAGGCGATTACTACCATATAACGCTTACTCAAGTTGGCGAAAAGGTGTATTTTTTGTCGCTTCCGGATGCCGGTATTCCGGCGGACGATCCCGGCGTACCACCGCTTTTACAAGACGCTTTTATGCAGGCCGCTACCCGGTTTGAGCCGATAAATATGAGTCATAACGGCGTGGATTTGCAGTTTAAGCTGGATGATCCGGCCGACAATATTCTGGTCTTTGCCGGCATGGGACAGGAGGACAACTATGCTTTGCATATCGGGCGGCCGGAGCTGACCGCCAACGACTATAACGTGCAGTTTAGAATGTTTACGATAGACACTGTGCTTGAACAGAGAAACGTGATTAATTTTTGCTTGAATAATATCGCCAATCCGAATTTTTCCATTCTGCAAAATAAATATGATTCGGATTCGCTGGAAAAATTATTTTTGCAAATTGGCGTTTCCCGGATCTGCCCGGTGGACCAACTGGTTGCCAAGCATGGCTTTGTTGACCTTCATCATGAAGGCAAAGCCAGCTATCTCAACTGTCAGTACATCCTGAGCAATAATGATTTGCGGGAATTGGGACTGAGTGGCGTAAAAGAACGCCCCAATTATACTAAGGTGCAACTATCCCCCAGCTCTTCCATTGAAGAGCAATACGTTAGAGATATGGTCTATTACGGCGTATATGACAGTGTGCGGGAGGCCGAACTGGGTATGCGTTTAGCGGCCTCGGAATCCGGGCGGGAATTTCTGCGGAGTTTTGCCGATAAGTGCGGTAATATTCTGCTCTCCGGCCAAATTAAGCCGGACGAGTTGGCCGCCGAAATGAACTATGCCGACGGCTATCAAGTCAACTCCGCCGATACGCCGGAACGCAAAAACGTCTCCGCCATTCGCCTTTTAATGGCCGATGTGGTAAGTGCCGACAACTGGTTGCAAACGCCGCAAAAAAGCGTTGAGTTGTTTAAGGAGTTGGCCGCCAAACAACCGCAAATCGCTCAATATGCGTGGTATGTGATGCGGGATACGGTGATGGAACACGGCGACTTGGCTTTAGCCGCCCAATTTTATTCCGATCCGGTGGCGATTTTTAATGATTTTGCCCAAAATACTACGCAGATTATTGATGATGCCCCCACCGCTCAAATTATTAATGACCATCGGGCGCGCCTGAACCGCACCGCAAAAAATCTGCTGAAACTGGCTGAGTACCAAAAGAACTCCGTCGCCGTCACGCAGATTACCGACGGCATTAAGCAGTTTAACGCCAATGCGGATGAACGTATCAGCAAGTTGTAATTTTCTAATTTTTACGACATCAGTTTATATAAAAACGGCGGCGAACTTGCCGCCGTTTATAATCTTATTTAATAAACTTCAATCTTGTCCACAATCTCCTGCAAAACGGCTTGATAGTCGCCCAGCAACTCCTCTTCTCGCTCAATGCGGGACACGTCGGACCGGGTGGCCGGAGACGGCGGCGCAAATACCGTGCAACTGTCCGGCACCTGCACTTTGGACAAGTCAAAGGTGCCGTATTTTTCCGCCAACTGGATCGTTTCCAGCTTGTCCTGTCCAACCAGCGGACGCAAGACCAGCATGGTAGCCGCCGCATTGATCGTACTCATGTTTTCCACCGTTTGCGACGCCACCTGCCCCAGCGACTCGCCGGTAAGCAACGCCTTGGCCCGGCCTTTCTTCGCCACCATTTCCGCAATCCGGAACATCATGCGGCGGTACAAAATGGTGCGGAAATGCGGATCGCAATTATCCCGGATCATTTTCTGTATCGAGTTGATATTGGCAAAATAATGCGTGCCTTTACGCTGGAATTTATTTAGATAACGCCCGATTTTCAGCACTTTATCCACCGTGTCCTGCGGCGTGTAGGGGGCGGAGTGAAACGACATAAAGTCCACTTCGGAACCCCGCTTCATGGTTAAGAGGCACGCTACCGGCGAATCGATGCCGCCGGACAGCAATGCCATTACCGGCGAGTTTGACCCCACCGGCAAACCGCCGCCGGAGCGGAAAGTTTCAAAAAACAGAACGGTAAATTCGTCCCGTACTTCACAGCCTACGGTTAATTCGGCATCGTCGTCCAAATGCACTTTTACCTTGTCATGCCCGTAGCGATCGCCCATTACCGTGGCCAGCGCAATTTCGATATCCTTACTGCATAACGGGAACGCTTTATTACTGCGGCGAGCCCGAATCCGGAACGTGATGGCCGGTTTTACCGCTAAACGGGGCAGTACCACATCATCCAGCGCACTATCCAACGCACTCTCAATCGCCGCCATGTCCGACTTAACAAAAATGGCCGGCGAAAATGACTCCATACCGAACATGAAGCGAAGATTCTCTTTAATGATTTCCAGCTCGTCCACACTGAACGCTTCCTGTTGATAGTGTTCCAGCCAGATTCGGCCGCGTACACTGCGGACTTTCAAGTTGGCGATACTCTTTAAACTATGCTGCATGTTGCCCATCAACTGGCGTTCAAAATTGCGGCGGTTATGCCCCTTAATCGCTATCTCGTGATAGCGGCAAATTACGGCGTTATACATCTATATTATCTCCTTTTAGTTTTTAAATCCGATTGCTGTCAACCCGAAATTGTCGGTGGTATAGGCCGGAAATTCCCGGCGAATACGATAATTGCCCCGTAGATATTCAAATTTTTCCGGGTGTAAGCGTAACTCGGCATCGTCGTCCGCCACATTATAGGTGCTCAGTACGGCGGCCTGCCAATCTTCGGCCTGCCGGCCAGTCAATTTTGACGGCGTTGGTTCCGGCAGATTGTTGACTTTAAACTCTTTTAATTCCGCTATATTAAAGAACTCCGCCAAGCCTCTGACGCTGGCCGCAGTAGCGTTCGCCTTGCCATCCTGCGAATAACCGGCAATGTGCATGGTGCCGAATTTTAGTTGACTCAGCAACGCCAAGTCAATATCCGGTTCATTCTGCCAAACGTCCAGGCAGACGGCGGAAAAATGATTGGCCGCAATCGCCGACTTTAACGCCGCTTCGTCCACCGCTTCCCCCCGTGAAGTATTGATGAATACGCCGCCCGGCTTCATGGCGGCGAAAAATTCCTGATTCGCCAAATTGCGGGTTGTGGCGTTTAACGGTACATGCATGCTTACCACATCGGCTTTCGCCAGCAAGTCCGGCAGCTCCGTAAAGGCGGCGTTACCTTCACGTTCAGCACGGGGCGGGTCATTTAAAAGTACCTTGAAGCCCAGCTTCTCCGCCGCTTGCCCCAAACGCCCCCCTACGTTCCCCGCCCCGATTATCCCCAGCGTGCCGCCGGAAATTTTTAACGCCGCCAGTACGCTTAACACATACTGCACCACGCTCCCGGCGTTACAGCCCGGCGCATTCTGCCAATGAATCCCGGCCGTTTTTAAATACTCCGTGTCCAAATGGTCAAACCCGATGGTGGCGGTGGCGATGAATTTTACCTTTGCCCCGTTTAACAGTTCGGCATTGCATTTGGTGCGGGTACGCACAATCAACGCATCGGCATCCTTTACGGCGTCGGCATTTATCCCGGCACCGGGCAGATACACGCATTGCACGCCGGAACTTTCCAGCACGCCGGGCAGAAATGGAATCTTATTATCGCATACTACTTTTAACGCCATTTTTACAACATCTTCCGTAATGCGTCCCGCCCGCTCATGCCGGCAGTTATGCCCAACGCCGCCGCCGCTTGACTTACCGCCTTTACCGTGGCATTCAGCATGTCGTCATAATTTTTCACCCCGGACACGATTGCCAGTACATCATTCAATTTGTCCGCTACGTCCACATTCAAATATCCGCACCCCAGCACGCCCTTTTCCGCCCGGATTACCAGCAGTGTGCCGTTAGTAATTTTTATGGCATAACCGTATAATTTATGCCCATCCAGTTCAAATGTATCCATAAAA
>CAZEHZ010000031.1:0-9561 GCA_964512385.1 uncultured Victivallaceae bacterium
GAGCTTAACGAAAGAAAAAAATATGACGAGCTAAGCCATTTTGTTGTTATGTCGCCTACTATTTTACCTGAGGAAAAAATAAAAGTATTGAAAAAAATTAGAGTAGCTATTTTAAAGCCTATTTTAAATGACGTTATCCGTGAGCCAAGCGATAATTTTTAAGTTTATTGGTCTATATTAAAGGGAGCCGAAAAAATGAAAGAGATGCTAAAAAAATTAAATGAGCGTATTTTAGCAACATGCGATAAAATACAAACCGAAGAAGCAACAAAAACAGCGTTTGTTATGCCGTTTTTGCAGATGCTGGGGTATGACGTTTTTAATCCGCTGGAAGTTGTGCCGGAATATATCAGCGATGTTGGTTTAAAAAAAGGGGAAAAGGTTGATTATGCTATCTGCTTTGATGGTGTACCTGCAATCTTGATAGAATGTAAAGCGTGCAATAGCGAGTTGAGTTTAGATAACGAAGGGCAACTGCTGCGTTACTATCATGTTAGTAAAGCTGAGTTTGGTATATTAACCAATGGTATAGTATATAAATTTTATACAGACCTTGAAGAAAAAAACAAAATGGATGCAAAACCATTTTTAGAGATCAATTTACTTGAACCTGACAAGGTGAAAGTTTCGGAGCTTGAAAAGTTTTGCAAGACGAATTTTGATGCTGTTAATATCCGAAAAACCGCCGACATGCTAAAATGTGCCAATGCTGTAAAAGGTGCGGTGGCGGCTGAGCTTGACTCGCCGAGTGATGAGTTTGTTAAAATAATATTTAAAAAGATTGGCTGTTGTGGCTCGATTTTTAACGATAAAGCCAAAGATAAAATATCTCCACTTGTAAAATCAGCGATAGATGCAATGATTAATGAAAAAGTAAAAGCAAGTCTATCATCGGCACTTGACGCAACGGCAAAAGATGCCGCCGCGATTGATGCAGTGCATCAGCCAACAACAGAGTCAGCGATTACGACAACAGACGAAGAGATACAGGCGTTTAATATTATCAGGGCGATTGCGAGTGAAGTTTTGTCGCCAGAACGAATCGTTATGAAAGACGCCAAAACATATTGTGCGATTCTTTTTGATAATAATAATCGCAAACCGATTGCACGGTTGTTGTTTAATAATTTGGAGCGGCTACAGATTGTTTTGTTTGATGGCGAGGTTGAAGATAAAGTGAATTTGGATAAGTTAGAAGATTTGTTTATGTTAAGATCTCGCATTGTTGTTACTGTAAAAAAATATATTTAATTTTCCGGCGTTGCGGTTTTAATGTAAGGGCGGCGAGAGTCGATAAAAAAGAGAGTAAAAACCGCAACGCTATTTTTTTTGCCCACCATATACTAATAAATATATTGTATTATTCTTATTGTTAAAACTATTTTATAAAAATCCCGATTACGACAAAACGGCGTTAAAACCATTTTGCAAAACATCCGATTATCTATCACATTTGGTAATTATTATTATTTTGTACATTTTCTTGCAGGACTTGTTAAAACCACAGGAACAATTGTGGCGGAAAACGAGTGTTTTTAGCTAAAGGTAGAGAGTCTTCTTTTTTTGGCGAACGTCGCCCTCGTTGGTAGAACTCGTTTTTGGCGAGGTTTCTTTTAGCGTATTAAAGCTTTTTTGATTGAGCCTCGAGAGCGAAGCGACAGGCGAGACATTAACGAGGCGGCACGTTTGCCGCAATCTCCAAGTTGGTTTGAGTGTGAGAATAGCCGGCGTAGGCCGGCAGATGGCGGTATGGGTTTACCGACCATCAAAGCATGGTGGTAGGTGCCACCCGCAATAGCAGGGCCGCCGGCCGAACGTCGGCCTCGTTGGTAGAACTCGTTTTAGGCGAGGCTTCTTTTAGCGTATTAAGGCTTTTTGATTGAGCCTCGAGAGCGAAGCGACAGGCGAGATACTAACGAGGCCGACGTTCGGCCTGTTGACGTCTTTTGTATTGCCACAAAGCGGTATTGCCGGATATTTAATTGCTCCCCTTGATTAAAATCCCCATTACCGCTTTGTGGCAACATAAATTTTTGATAACGTGTTAAGGATTTAAGGATTTTTTACAAAATGGATATTGTAACTGTTTTAACAGGAGCCATATCCGCCGCCGGCGGCGGCGGTTTGGTGGGCGCTTTAGTGGTCGGCTTGATTAAGCATCAACTGGCCGCTGATCGTTACGCGCGCGAAAAGTTGGCCACAAAAGTCGACGACTTGGAAAAAAAGCGCATTGAAAAATTAGAACGGGATTTAGAGCGGCATTTGTGCGAAGATAATCCCGCCGCCCAGCAGATACAGCTGGAGACTATCAAAGCAATGATGGAGCGGTTTAACAACAAGCTCGACCGGGTGGCGGAGGATCTGGCCGCCGTAAAATCAACCGTAGAAGCAAACGAACGTTACACGGAAAATTTAGACAAGTCGTTACAAAACCTGCGAACGGAGGTACATCAGCATGACCGATAGACTTATTTGGGCCTTAAGACAGGCAATTTTAAAAGATTTTTTACCGATGGCCGGCGTGCCGATAACAGCGGCGGAATTTGTGGATATTGCGCCAAATATCCTGATCCGGCAGAATCCGGAACAGGCGCTAACCGAAATTAACGAGCTGAAACTGATGGGATATTTAACGCCGTTGGCGGGCTGGGACGGTAAATATTTGACCATTTCCGCCACCGGCATCCGGCAGTGTAAGCCGGAGTACCCCAAAGAGCGTTTTATTTACGGCCCGATGGCGGAGGTGTAAAATGGCAAAGCCGCGAAACAACATTTGCAAACTGCCGCCGGAAGTCCGCACCGTCATTTGCGAGGCGTTGGATAACGGCTTTACTTACGACCAAATCCGCAACATGCCGGAGGTGGCCTCCGCCTGCGGCGAGCTTAATTTAGCGTTACACAACAAGTCGTTTTTAACTTACTCGCAGGGTGAAGAGTACAGCGAGTACCGGCAACATGTCCGCAATTATGCCGCCGAACTGGAGCGGTTGAAAATGGCCGCTTTTTTGGTGGACCAGGACGACAGCTGCGACACACTGGCTAAGGTGGCAATGTTTGATCTGTTGCGGTTAGTACAAGGCAAGTTGGCTGACCCGGCCGCCGAACTGGACAGTAAAGAGCTGGCCAGCGTGTCCGGGGCGTTAGCGGCGTATGAGCGCAATCGCCAAGCCGCCCGCAAAACCAAGCAGGAGCTGGCCTTTAAAGCCCGCGAGGCGGAGCTGGAAGCCCAAATCAAGGCGCTGGAAACCCGCATTGCCAAACTAAATGAAAAGCAGGTGGCCGATCCCGGAAAGGTGGCCGATGAACTACGCAACTTGTTAGGGGTAAAAGCATGACTATGATAAACTTGGCATATTTTTTACCGTATCAAAAGCGGTGGATTTTAGATGAGTCGCCGATGAAGATATATCCGAAGAGCCGCCGAATCGGGGTGAGTTATGCGAGTAGTTTCCGCATTAACGACAAGTGTTTGCGGCGGAACCGCTTTACGCAATGGGTAACATCACGCGATGAGTTTACCGCAAAAGAGTTTATCACCGACTACATTGCGTTATGGGCGGCGGCATCCAATGCAGTGTGCCGCGGGTTGCTGGGCGATGATGTGCAGGTGATTGACCAGGACAAGGGCATCCGGGCGTTTGTGGCAACTTACGCCAACGGCAACCGGGTGGTCAGCTTATCCAGCACACCGGAGGCGTTTGCCGGTAAAGGCGGCGATGTTTTTATCGACGAGGCCGACCTGCATAAAGACTCCGGCAAAGTAATCGACATGGCGTTACCGTGTACCACATGGGGCGGCCAACTGGAGATGGTGAGCGCATTAAAAACCGACGGCGGCCCCAATACGCCGTTTTGCCGCATGGTGGAGGATTGCCGGAATAATGGCAACCCGATGGGGTGGAGTTTTCACCGCACCGATATCTTACAGGCGGTGGATGAAGGTTTTGTGGAAAAGGTTAATCAGCGTACCGGGGCGAACTTGAGCCGGGAAGCATGGCTAAAGCAGATGCGGGGTAAATGCCGCACCGAAGAGGCGTGGCAAACGCAATACTTAATTATTCCGGCTACCGACAATGAGGCGATGTTAAGCTATGAGATGATTATGCAATGTGAAACATCACAACTGCGCAAAGTGGGCAATGGCCCGTTATATGCCGGTTATGATGTAGCCAGAACAAAAGACTTGGCGGCATATTATGAGTTTGAGCTGGTGGGCGATGTGTTGGTGCAAACCGCTGAACAGACGTTTAAAAATACGCCGTTCCGGGTGCAAAAAGAGTTTTTAATCAACAAATTACGCAATAATCAACTGCACCGGCTGGCACTTGACGCCTCCGGCATGGGGTTGATGCTGGCGGAAGAGTTGGCCGATGATTTCGGCCCGTACCGGGTGGATGGCGTAAAGTTTACGCCCCCGGTAAAAGAGGTGCTGGTAATGGGGCTGCGCAACACCTTTGACGACCGTAAAATCCGCATTTTAGCCACACCGGAAAACCGCAATGACCTGCACAAGGTTAAAAAAATGGTTACCGCCGCCGGCAACGTGCGGTATGATGCGGAGCGGGACGATGAGTCCGGCCACGCCGACCGCTTTTGGGCGATTGCGCTGGCCAAATATGCCTGCGGCAAATTAAATGAGGCCCCGACCCGCTTTGCAACGGCTAATGAGGAGGAGACAGACGCTTTTGATTTTGCCGAACGTCGGCCTCGGTGGTAAAAGCACCGCCAAACGTGGCGGTTCGTAGGTAAAAAGCAGATAAGGCAGGATTTTTGATAGCGTGGGGCAAACGTGCCCCCTCGAGGGTAGAAAGCAGATAAGGCGGAATTTTTGATAGCGTATTAAGATTGGAGCAAAATATGATTTTGCCGAACGTCGGCCTCGGTGGTAAAAAGCAGATAAGGCGGAATTTTTGATAGCTTATTAAGATTGGAGCAAAATATGATTTTTCCGAACGTCGGCCTCGGTGGTAAAAAGCAGACAAGGCGGAATTTTTGATAGCTTATTAAGATTGGAGCAAAATATGATTTTTGAGTTTAGGCCGTATGTGGCAAAAATAGTGCAACGACTACTGCCCGGCCGGGCAGTATGGCCGGAAGTAAGTGATCGGGCGGTGGATGATGTGTCGCGTGGTTTGACTCCGGATAAGTTAGACCAGATTTTACAGCTGGCCGACAGTGGCACGCCGCGGGAACAGGCGATTATCTGCCGGGCGATTGAGGAAAAAAACCACACGGTGTCGCACGCATTAAATACCCGCCGTTTAGCGTTACAAGGGTGTGAACTGGAGGTGGAGCCGGGCGGCGACAGTGAAGCGGACATGCAGGCCGCCGAGTCGCTCAAGGCGGAACTACAGGCCGCCGGAGACGGGGATTTGTTAGGGATAACCGATGCCATCGGATATCTGTTTGATGCGGTGCTGTATGGTTACAGCGGCGTGGAAATTGTCTGGAAACCCGGCGGCGGGATTGACGGTTTTTATGCCGTGCCGCCGTTAGCGGTGAGTTTTATCGACGGTTTTGTGCCTAAAATTATTACCAATACTGCGCCGCAAGGGGTGGATGTACCGCCAAACAAGTTTGTTTTTGCTTATTTCCGGGCCGGTCGTGATGCCTGCCGGGGCGGCTTGATCCGCCCGTTGGCCTGGCTGCACTGCTTTGGTAATTTAAACATTAAATTTACTTTACAATATCTGGAGCGCTACGGCATGCCGTTTTTAATACTAAAAGTGGCGGACAACGAATTTGCCGGTTATCTGCGTAAGTATCAGCGTTTAGTGCGGGATTTTGGCAGTTCCGGCGGGGCGGTGGTAACCCGCGGCACGGAAGCGGAGTTACTGCAGGCCGGATCGGGCGGCAATGACGGATATTTAAAGTTTATCGAGTACATTGACAATGCGATCATCAAGGTGATCTTAGGCCAGACCGCCAGCAGCAGTGCGGGTGGCGGCCTAAGCAAGGACAACGCCCAATCCGCCGTGCGGCAGGATATTTTAGAGGCTGATGCCGCCATGAGCGCCAATGCGTTAAACTTACAGCTGGTCAAGCCGTGGACCCGGTTTAACTTTGGTGATACCGCTAAGCCGCCGATAGTTAAGTTTAAGACCGATCCGCCGGAGGATGAAATCAAGAAACAAGAGGCGTTGCAAGCCGGTTTTGATGCGATGGGGGCGGCGGTGCGTGCCGGGGTTTTAACCCCGACAGTTGAACTGGAAACTGAAGTCAGAAAACGGCTTAACCTGCCGCCGATAAATGAACTGGCAATAGCGGCGTGGGCTGAAAGCAAGGGAGTGCGGCTGCCGATTACATTACAACGACGTGCCGACCAGGAGCAAACCGACGGTTTACCGCCGACGGCGTTAGAGCAAACACCGGTGGCGACGGCAAGCAAAAACACGGCAGATGAGGCGGCCGCAGAGTTGATTAACTCCGGTGTAATGGCGGCGTGGCTGGGGCCGGTGGCAAGCGAGCTTGAGGCTTTAGATGAGGTTAATGATGATGAGTTTGGTGATAAACTGCAAGCACTGGCAGAACAGCCGCCGTTTGGAGACAGTGGTAAATTTGAAAATATTTTACAGTCAGAAGTTTATACCGGCTTTATAGGTGAATTTGAGCGAAAAAACGGCGAAATAAAACATAAAGCGGAGTAGCAAAATGACTCTTTTAAGTTATAACGCCGCACAAAATTGGCTTAATAATCGCCAAACCGCCACTACAACTTTAGACAGCAAGGGGATTGCGGCCAACATGCCGGCCAGAGTTAAGGCGCATTGCTTTTTTTCCGCCAAGGTGGCCGAGGCTCATATTGCGGATAAATTACGGCAGGTATCAGATGAGTATTCCGCCGGAAACATCAGTTTGGTGGATGCCCGGAAAAAGCTGAAAACCTTTTTAAAAGGCCAAGGTTATATGCCGGGCGGCACCGGAGAAGCTCCGGCCGGCATTGACCCGGAACAATGGGCAAAAGCTAAAAAAATAACCAATTTAGCCAGCACAGCCCGGCTTAATTTGATTTTACGGCAAAATGCGGCAATGGCCAAAGCAATGGCGGATTATGAGGTTGGCCGCGATCCGGACATCGAAAAGTATTATCCTTATTGGCGATACATCGCCAGAGACGGGGCCAGGAGTACTCATGCCGCCTTTAACAACATGGTTTTTAAAAAAGACGACCCGATTTGGCATCGCATCTTTCCGCCGTGGGAGTTTAACTGCCGTTGCACGGTGGAGGATGTGGATGAGGATGAAGCCAAGCAATTCGGCGGCGTTAAAACCGGCCTGAAAATGCCGGATAAACCCGCCAGCGGTTTTGAATTTGACCCGGCAACAGCAATGCAGGAGTACGATTTAACCCGGATAAAAGCGATTGAAACCCGTGCCGATGTGCGAATGCAGCTGGAAGCGGAGTTTGGCGACCAAATAAGCCAAAAAGCTGATAAACTGTACTTGACAACCAATGACCAATACGTAACTTGGGAAGATAAAAAACTTACCTCGGCGCAGGAATGGCCAGCGGAAGCAAGGCCGGAAAAAATAACAGTAGAACAAGCCAAGGCACAGCTAAAAAGCGGAATAAAGGTGAAAAGCCCAAACAATACGGAGGTGCTGTTAAGTGAAGAAGTAATTAGACATTGGCTAAAAGATGGTGTTACACCAAAACTACAGAGCGACATTAATGGACGATTAAGTCATTTACAATCTGCAGTGGCAACACTTGAGCGACCTAACGAAATTTGGGAACAGGCTACACAGACGGCCTACTTTAAGGCTTTTGACAAAGGCGGTGGTTTTTCCGGTATGATGGTAGTAGTTACGCTTGATGGCGTGGCGAGAACTTATTTTTTTAAAACAGCCAAGGCGATAGATAAAGCCAGAAAAGGCATTAAAGTGAAAAAAAGTTAAGGTACGTGTTGGTAAGGGTGCGTCCTCACACACGCGCAATGCTGCTACGCCACGCACGGCTAACAAACAAAGCTCATTATAGTATACACCGTAAATTGCATAATTGCAAATAGTTTTAACAAAGAGGTTTAAAAAAAAGATGAAAAAACTAACAAGATGGCCGCCCGGCACCGTGGCGGCAATGGTAAAACTGGAACAAAAACAGACCTTAAAAGGCGAAGAACTGCGCAAAAAAGAGCTGGATATTTCCGAAACGGGAAAGAAAAATCAAAAGTGGAGCGAGCTTTTACGGGCTAAAGAGGCAACGATAGAGGCAAGATACAGCGAGTTATACCAGCGGCGATGCCGATTGCAAATTGAGTGCGAAGCCTTAAAAAACTGGGAAGAACGGTTAAAACAGGATCGCTTCCGGCTACTGCTGAACTGCTTTTTGTTGGCCGCCATAGTGTTTATTTGGCTGGCCGCCGTAATTTTTTGGAGGTAGTATGGTGAGTAAAATTTTAAGTTTAGGGATAGAATTGCCGCCCGATGTGCCGGAGACGATACTGCTTTTTAAGTATGGCGACACCGAATATTCCGGCGAAAACGGCCAAAAAAGCAAGTATACTTTTTTAGAGTATGACGCCGATCGGCTGATACAAGACCTGCAATCTGGTGGCGTGGATATGATGGTGGACTACAACCACCAGCAACTGCGGGCCGCTAAAAACGGCCAGCCCGCCCCGGCCGCCGGGTGGATTACCGCCTTGGAAAAACTTGATGACGGCTTATATGCCAAAATCAGATGGACGCCGAAAGCGGCGGAAATGATTGCCAATAAAGAGTATCGCTACACGTCGCCCACGTTTTTTTTAACCGATGACGGCCGGGTGGCGCAACTCTACAATTTGGCCTTAACCAACAAGCCGGCAACCGTAAATTGCCCGGCGTTAGTGGCGGCGGAATTACAACCAATTTTAACAAATAGAGAGGTAACAATGGACGAAAAATTATGTAAACTTTTGAGCTTGGAGGCAAGCGCAACGCCAACTGATGCGGAAGCCCGCATTGCTAAACTGGTGGAGCTGGAACAGGGCGTAACGGCGTTAAAAAATGACCTGCAAACTGCCCTTGCAACCACGGACCCGGTGGCGTTAGAGGCCGTGCCGGGATTAGTGGCCAACTTAACGGAAAAAGCTAAAACGGCCGACCAACTGCAGGAAAAAGTAACCAGTCTGGAAAAAGATTTAGATGGCTTTGAACGCGAAAAAGTGATTGCCGACGGGCTGGCTAACGGCCAGTTATGCAATGCGCAATTGACCATGCTGGAGGCTAAGACCACCGCCGAAATTAAAGCGGTTAAAGAGGCAACGCCGAAAGGCACTTACCCGTTGCCGGGCAAGACGGCGGCGGCTAAACCGGCCGAAAAAATGGACGATGTTTTGACCGATGAAGACAAAAAAACGGCCCGCTTAATGGGGTTAAGCGAGGATGAATTTAAACAAACCAAGGGCCGAAACGTCGGCCTCGTGGGGTAGAAAGCACCGCCAAACGTGGCGGCACGTTTGCCGCGGTAGAAAGCACCGCCAAACGTGGCGGCTCGTGGGTAGAAAGCAGAAAGCTCCGTATTTTTGATAGCGTGTTAAGGTTTTCTTTGATTGAGCCTCGAGAGCGAAGCGACAG
>CAZEHZ010000031.1:9661-23189 GCA_964512385.1 uncultured Victivallaceae bacterium
ACTAACGAGGCGGCACGTTTGCCGCGGTAGAAAGCACCGCCAAACGTGGCGGCACGTGGGTAGAAAGCAGATACTGCAAGGTTTTTGATAGCGTGTTAAGGTTTTCTTTGATTGAGCCTCGAGAGCGAAGCGACAGGCGAGATACTAACGAGGCGGCACGTTTGCCGCGGTAGAAAGCACCGCCAAACGTGGCGGCACATTTGCCGCGGTAGAAAGCAGATACTGCAAGGTTTTTGATAGCATGTAAAAAATGTTGAATATCTGTGTTTATAACACATTAAAAGAATCATAGCAAAAAAACAAGTTTATTAACGGAGTGGCACGTTTGCCACAAGGAGAAAAAAAATGTTAAAAAAAGATGGAACCAACCCGACACAAACTTATAATGTGGTTAGCGGGGCGGTAGTGTCTGCCGGGCAGTTTGCGGTTTTAAGTAACGGCAATGTAACCAGTTGTGCCGGCACCAGCGGCACGGCGGTGGTGGGGATTATCGATATGGCGTGCGGCGGCGTGGCCACAATTATGGATGGTGTAATGTGTTTTGCAAACGACACCGGCGATGGCAAAATCACCCGTGCCGACCGCGGCACGGTGTGTTATGCTAAGGACGCCACCACCGTTACCAAAACCGCCACCAACGGAGTAAAGGCCGGACTGGTGGTGGATGTGGATGATGACGGCGTGTGGGTTGACTCAAATTTAGCAACGCGACTTTAAAAAAGAGAGGTTTTTTATTATGGCTACACAATTAACGGCCGAAGTGATGCAGTCGGTTTTTACCGGGTTTAATACGTATTTTAACAAAGGTTTAGCACAAGCCGACACCGCATATCAGGCGTGGGCGCATGAGGTAAACAGCGTAAATGCGGTGGAAGAGTTTCCTGTTCTCGGTTTTGATTCGAGTTTGCGCAAGTGGGTGGGTGATCGGGTCTTTGCCAGCTTAAAGGCGGCCAAACTAAGCGTAAAAAACGAAGCGTACGCCAACGGTATCAGTGTGCCGCGGGCAAATATCGAGGATGACAACATCAGTTTTTTCTCGCCCATGTTTACACAAATGGGGATTGCGGCGGCGAACTTGTTTGGTGATTTGGCAATCAAGGCGTTGTTAAATCCGGGTAAATGGGCCGACGGCGACGACTTTTTTAAGAGTAACCGCAAGTTTGAAAAGGCGTTAATCAATAACGTTTATGCCGGGGCATTGTCGGCCACGGCGTTTGAGGCGGCTCGCGCACAAATGGGCGGTTTTACCGATGCCGGCGGCAATGCGTTACACCTTATCCCGGATTTGCTGATTGTCGGGCCGAGTTTGGAAAGCACCGCCAAAAGGATTTTAGAGGCTGATATCGTGTCGGACGGTACGGTGGCGGTCAGTAACGTAAACAAAGGCGCCGCCAAAGTCTTAGTAAACGCTGAGCTGGTGGGAGATCATGCCGGCACCTGGTTTTTGGTTTGTGCTAATCGCGGCTTAAAGCCGGTGGTGGTAACTAAGCGCAAGGTGGGGACGCTGGTGCGACAGGACCGCGAAGAGTCCAACTGCGTGTTCGAGCGGGACGAAAATCGTTACGGCATTAGCTGCCGGGGTGCGGCGGCCGCCGCTTATCCGTGGCTGGTAATCCGTGGTAAGGCCTCCTAAAAATGAGCTATGCGGAGACCGATGATTTAACTAAACGCCTCGGCTCCGCCGCATTAGAGTTGTATGATGATATAACCGCCGAAGCCGCCCTGCATTTAGAGGCGGCCGCGGCGGAAATTGATGCGGCAATAGCGGTAAAACACCGGTTGCCGGTTACAGCTCCGGCGGCGTTACCGTTACTAAAGGCGTTAAACATTACACTGGCGGAAGAGTTGGCGTGGGGTAATTCCGGCGGCAGCGATATCCCGGAGAGCGTAAAACGCCGGGTGGAAAATGCCCGCAAACTGCTTGAGTTGTTTGCTGAGGGTAAACGGTTGTTGCCGGATTCAGAGCCGCCGGAAACGGCGGTGTTTGTAACCGGCGATAATCCGGTTTTTACCGGCAAGGATTTAGCGGGGTATTAGTTATGGATGAAACACTAACCAGAGATGCCATCGCTGAAATAGACGCTATTGTAGCTCACCTGAAAAGACCGGAAGTTTTTTTAAAACTATGGGGTAAAAGTGTGGTAAAAAAGGCAAGAGCAAATGCCATGTCTCACAGCAGAGACGGCAAGTTTTGGCCAAGTATTGCCAATGCGGTTAATTTGCAAAACGTCAGCAATAATCAAGTAACTGTCGGGATTACCGGCGCAGATTTACACAATAAAGGCGTGCATAAACACTTCGGCGGAATTATTAGGGCGAAAAATAAAAAAGCCTTAACGATACCGATTACGGCCGAGGCCAAAGGTAAAAACGCCGAAGAGTTGAATATTGACGGGCATAATCTTTTTATGCTTAAAAAAAGCAAGCAAGGCTATACTTTAGGTTTTTTGGGTTATAATGACACGGCCGGAAATTTCCACGCGCTTTTTGTATTACGTAAGCAAGTTACACAAAAGCCGGAACCTTGGTGGCCGGAGACTGATGAGGTGTGGGGTGCGGCGCAAGATGCGGTTAATCAAGTTTACGAGGTAAAAAGTGTTTAAAAAAATTGAAGAGATTGCGGTAGATTTAAAGGGATTGGTGGACGGCACCGGATTGTTTAAAAAGGTGCAGTTATCCGCCGCCAGCGACTACAAACAGCTGACGGAAAATGTTAAAAACTGCACCGCCTTACCCGCGGCGTTTATCGTGGTGGGTAACGGCGATTTTACCCCGCAGGAGTTGGAGCGCAAGTTTGCAGTCGGAATCGTTATTGTTACACCGTTTAAGGCAACAAATGACGCCGACGCAACGACAATCTGGCAATGTTTAGAGACGGTGGCGGCTCGTTTTTTGCCGGTGCTGGGCGATGACGCCGCCCCGGATTTTGTGGAGTATAACAACGTTACTTATGAGTTGACCGGCTGGCAAATGGCGGGGCTTGATGTTAAATGCTCCAGTGTGGTTTTAGAGTTGACCGCCACCGAGGCGGCAGAAATGGAGATGTAAATTATGGCGGAACCAAAAAAGACGCGCGGCGTGGCGGTATTACACCGCGGCACGTTTACATTAAGTAAGGGGATTGTGGAAAAATTTGAGCAATCGCCGGAAGCGGATTTGGAAAAGACCAAAGACGGCGACGGCGACACCGTGCATATCGGCATTACCGATCGCCGGATTAAATACTCAATGGAGTATACGCCGCTGACCGGCGACACGGCGGCGGTAGATACCGATATCATCGGCAGCGACATGACCGTAACAATCGACGCCGGATCACCGATCAAGTTTATTGTGGAGTCGGCAAAATTAGCCTATACCTCCGGTAAAAACGCTACGTTTTCGGTGGACGGCTACAATTACCCAAAGGTTTATGAGGCGGAGGCAACAGTGTAAATGAGCGATAATATCTTTACTGACCCGGCAATTTTGGCCGCGGAAAAAAAGGCTAAAAATGCCCGAAGCAACAGCAATCTTAAAATAGAGGCTGCCCTTGATACCGTAAAAGTAAATGGGCAGCTTTTTTATTTTGAGACACTGCCGCACAACTTGATTAAAAACCGGTTGCAACTGGTGGCTAAGTCGTTTCCGAGCCTGCTGGATTATTCGGTGGTGTTGGTTTGCTGCTATGCTCACAGCGGCGACAAGGTACGCAATCAGCTTTTGCCGATGCTGACCGACGGGCCGGAAAAACTTTTAAATTACGCCTATGACTGGATGTGCGACACTATGGTGTCGCTGGAGTCCGGCACGCTGGAGTATGTGCTTAAAAATGTCATCAAACTTGATTTTGACCAAAAAAAAAGCCCGATGACTCCGCCACGCAAACGGTAATACCGTATGCTTACTGGGCAAAAATTATTAACAAAATTGCCTTAAAATACCACTGGAGCGAAACGGAGATTTGGCAGATCCCCGTTGAGCGGTTACTGCTGTATCTGGAGGCGATTGATGAGGCCGACGGCAAGCCGGTTTGCCGGGCATTGCCGGAACTGCCGGAAGAGACGTTTTACTATACATTATTAAAGGGATATTTAGATGGCTAAAGAGCTTAAATATGTTTTGTCGGCTGATGCACAACAGGCGTTGAGCGTGTTTGTCTCCGCCCGCTCCGAGCTGGGCGAGTTGGGCGATCAGGCCGAGAGTACCCGGCAGGACTTAACCCAAGTCGGCAAAGTCTCCGCCACCGGTAAAATCCCGGCGGAAGCCTCTGCCGCCGCCGCAAGATTGGCCGCCGTGGGGCGGGAGGCGGATAATGTACGGGGCCGGATGCAAAAGACCGGCAATCAGGGCAGTGCCGCATTACGCATGCTGGCTAAGGCCGGGCAAGCGGTAAAAAACTCTTTGTCCGGCATTGGTAAATATATTGCGGACATCGGGGCAAAGTATGCTAAGTGGCTGGCCGTAGGAGCGGTGGCGGCGGCGACGGCCGCCGGAGTCGCTACGGTTAAGTTAGGGATGCAAATGGAGCAAACCCGCCTGCAAATCCAAACCATGATGGGCGATGTGGGTAAAGGTAATGCGTTGTTGGCCGAGTTTAATGAGTTTGCCAACGTTACGCCGTTTAGTAATAACGAGGTGATTACCGCCGGTAAAACTTTGTTGAGCTTTGGTGTCTCGGCCGAAAACGTAAAAAAGACTTTACGTGAGGTGGGCGACGTAGCCGCCGGCAGCGGCAAAGATTTTACCGAGTTGGCCGCAATTGTCGGCAAGGTTTACGCTAAAGGCAAGGCGGATTCCGAAGCGCTTAATCAAATGAGCGAGGCCGGGATACCCATTGTCGCTGAGCTGGGCAAGATGTACGGCGTTTCCGGCGACAAAGTTTACAATATGGCCAGTAAAGGGCAAATTGGTGCGGCCGCCTTACAGCAGGCGTTTAGCCGGATGAGTGCCGAGGGTGGCATTTTTGCCAACATGATGCAAAAGCAAAGCCAGACCGCCGGGGGGATGTGGTCAACCGTAGTCGGCAAATTACAGCTTTTAGGGGCGACGCTGGGCGAGCAATTGATGCCGCTGTTGACGGTGTGGCTTGAGCGGCTATCCGGCATTGCCGATCAGATGGCGGCGATGGCGGCCGATGGCACGCTGTTGGTTTATGTGGGGCAAATTGTTGGTGTTGCTCTTGGAGGCCTCAGAGAGATTGCGTCCGGTTTGACCTTTGTTGGCGGTACCGTATATGCAATAGTAGATAAGATTATCAGTTTAGGCCGGTCGGTGTTTGGCTTTTTGATTGCTGGCGTGTCCGGGTTAATCGGGTTTATCGCCGAGGGTATAACGGATGTTATCAACGGTATTATCTCTGCCTATAACTGGGTGATTGATAAATTTGGCGGCGAACAGATTAACAAGGTGGGCTATGCCGGCAGTGATTTTATGCAGGAGTTTGCGGCCGGCGAGGCATCGGCGGCGTGGGGGGCAACCAAGGAAACTTTTACCGACTGGAGCAAGTTTAGCGGCACGTGGAACGCCGGAACCGGGGTTTATGATTCACTGGACGGTTTTGCCGGACAGGTAGCGGACGGCTTTGCGGCGGCGGCGGATAAAGTTAAAAATCAAAACACAACCGATGCTCAGGGCACCGCGGCAATCCAGGCGCAGACGCAAACCGCCCCGGTCCAACCGGACGATACGCCTAAAAAAGATGACGTTTTAAGCGTGGCGGCCAAGGCGGTGGAAGTGGACAATTTTGCCAAAATCGGCCTGTTTAATTTTGGCAGTCAACGCCGCAATGACTTGGATGGCGAACGCAATAATCTGCTAAAACAGATTATAAAAACGATTACTAACTCCGCCGAGTCCGGCGGTGGCTTAACTTTGACTGAGGTGTAAAAATGACAACGGAAACTCGTGGCGCCGTCAACTGGACCCGCTTGCCCGGATATCCGGCGTTAAGCGGTAAATCCGGCGAACAAAAAATCCAGGACAAATTTCGGGTGGCCGCCGCAGATTTAGTTACATTGCCGGCGTTCCGCAGTAAATTCGTGGCCGCCGGGTGGCCCAGTTGTTATGCGCTTGACGTTTATTTAGCGGATATCGGCATAAAACCAACCACGCCGGGAGTTTTTGAGGTTACTCTTAACTATGAGGTACCAAGCTACGATCCGACCGAAACGGAAGACTCGGAGACTATCAGCAAAGAGACGCAAGACGTTGATGTGCCGTTAAGTCAACATCCAAATTACCGCACTAAGTGGGACTACTGTTTGGCGGTTAAATTGACCGCCGGAACGTTGACGGTACCAAGTTGGTGGAGCAGCGCCACGGACACCGTTTTAAGTACCGATAATTACCGCTGGCTAAAGCCCGGCGACAGTGTGCCGGACGGGTTTGTGGTGATCGCCGCGGAAACTAAACCGGGACAAACAACGTATCGCCGCGGCGTTACGATTGTACATTATGTTAAGCGCAGTCGCTCTAAAACCCGGCTGGAACGGGATTGCTCCAAAGACTACAAACGCACGCCGCCGCCGGACGATTTTGGCGTATCTGGCGTATGGCTGCGGGGTGGTTCCAGTATCACCTATAACGGCAAATGCTGGGAGCTGGCCGTAGATTATACTAACTCAAAAACAATCGACGAGGATTTGTATGACACCTACACTCCCGCGTAAAATTACCGGTGCGGTTGACCGGCTAAAAGCTGAAACTTGGAATGCATTGCTCGACTGCGTAAAGTATGCAATGACTAATCCCAAGGCGGATAATCGGACAATCATAAAAACCGAAACCGGGCAGTTAATGGTTGCCCGGCCGGGCGGTAAATCCGCCGCTGGCGGAGCAAATACCGGCACGGCGGAAATTGAGTATTTTTTTAAGCTATACATTGAGTCTACGACGGACGGCACGCATATTTTAAAGATGACTGATCCGGGGCAGGTTGAGGCGTTTAACAAGGTGGTGCAAGTTGCTCCGGTGGAAATTGAGTTGACCTCCGAGTGTAACGTTTATTTGCAGTATTTGCGACCAAGTTTGGCGGTGTTGACAACCTTGCCTAAGGTGGGGCCGGCGGTTTATCCCATACGGCAAATTGCCAAAATTGACGCCAATTTTGAGTTTGTATGGCAAATTAAATTTACCACCAGTTTGGTGCGGTTAAACGACATTAGCAGCGTGCCTCACGTTTTAGCTGAGCCGTACGACAGCGATGTGGATAACATTACGTTGCCGGCACTGCAAACCGATATTGCCGACTTGACCGTTGACGAGATTAACAGCGGACAAGTCGGTAAAAAACTGTTTGTTAAATTTTTTAATTCCGGCGGCGTAACCGCACAATATTACATGGCCGAAGCAATCCCGGCGGATACGTCCACCACGGTTTATCTGTATTTGGGTACAATCGGCGAGGATTTAGGGTATCACGACAGCGTGGCGCGATTGTCGGAGAGATGGCTGGTGGTATTATGAGGCCGAACGTCGGCCTCGTTTAGCAAAAGCAGATAGTACGATATTTTTGATAGCATGGTAAGGTTTTTAAAAGGTGTATTATGAGTAAATGGGCAGAGTTTGGGTATCCGGCGTTAGATATCGTTGATATGCGTATTGCGGCGGTGGGTTACATTTTGGCCGCCGCCGAGCGAACTTACGAGCCGGTGCTGGATGTGTCCGGCATTTTGTCTTGGGAGAGATTAACATATCTGTTGCGCTGGGCAGATGACTGTTTGTTTGATGGTTATTTTTATGCGCCAGAGACCACGCTGGCGGATATTGTTGCCGGCACACCGACCGCTTTTGATGTCGATTATATTGCGAGCAAAGGAATTAGTTTTAGCAAATTTAATATTTATGACCGTGGAGCCAAAAGTAATTTTATCACCCGTAATGAGCTGTTGGCTCGCTATCAAATTTTAAATTTAAAATACAAGCGCGGTATCAGTTTAATTTTAGACGCCGCCGCCGCCGATGCCTTTAATCTGTATGCGTATGACGATGAGCACCCGGCCGCAGTCGGAAAAATAGATTATCGCTACGGTGTATCTTCCGGCACCATGGGCGGCGGTTATACCTATTACACCAGGTCAAAAACCGTGGCTATGCGGCGGGGCGAAAAGATTATACTGGAGCAATTACCGCCAATTGACACAAGCTATAAAACGGGCGGAATAATAGCCGATTATTCCGTGGCCGGCGGTTACAATTTTTTAGATTTGGAGAGTTAATTATGCTGTATTGTTTTGATATTAACCGGCGTATTTTTGTTGATAATGACTCGCATTTTCGGGCAACGCCACAAGCCGGGCGACCGTCGTTTTTTGCCGGCGACACAATTACGCTAATTTTGCAACCGGTATCTGATGCTGAGTTTTTTACTTTTCCGGCCGGGACAATTTTTACAGTTGCAATCGATAATAATTTTTTACCGGATGACGTGTTGATGGCGTCAGCGGAATGCGAGTTATATGCCGGCAAAATACAAGTTACGCTTAACTGTAACACAGAGTCGTTTATCGCTAAAGTCTCGACCCGAAACACTGCGGCGATAATAGAGATTGTGGCGTATGAGCCGGGCGATACACAAGGTAAAACAATTTTACAAACCGACATTTTATGTAGTCCGCGCATATCAACACAAGCTACGCCGCCGGCAGTGGTTACGCCGGAATATCTGACCGCCGCCGAAACTCGCGCTTTGATTAAGGGCCTCACAGATTATGGTGATGGTACTTACTCAACTCAATATTCTCGTAATAGTATTAAGCAGTTTCAGCACGAAAACTACTACTCCGGCCCGATGTTGATTATTATTGACGATGACTGTTACCGCAACTTTATTGACAGTGGCATTGCTGATATGTATCGTGCCAAAGGGGTGCGGTGTTCCATTGCGGCGGTTGCCTGTCGGGCGGAAGCCGTTACCGGCACTACCACCTCCGGCGACCCCTATGTGGCGATGTCTTGGGACGAACTCAGCGAACTGGCGGAGGACGGTTTTGAAATTATCAACCATTCGTACAGCCACGATGTAAACGTTTTTCCCCGAACCGCCAACGCCACCGAAGCACAATTCATTTACGAATATGAGGAATCGTTAAAACTGTTTCTGAAAAATGGTTTCAATCCCAAAACGATTGTTTATCCGTGGGGCAACCCCACCACCATTGGCAGTGAAGCCGCCCGCAAATATTTTAAATATGGCGTGCTTTACAACGGCTCCGGCAAAACTGTGGATTTTAACGGCTTGAATTACTTGCGTGTTCCCCGTGGCACTGCCATCGGGCTTGATGCCGTGAAAGCGGAGCTTGACGCCTGTGCCGCCAATAACAGCGTGATGATTTGGGGGACGCACTCCTACGGCACCGGGCCGCAACCGTCATTGGCGGTTTTAACTCAAATTATCGATTACGCCATTTCATTAGGGATTCGGATTGAGCCGTTTGAACGGGCAATGCGGTTACGCCAGCCGGTTATCGACTGCGGCATTTCCGACAGTACTCGAATTGCGATTAACGCTGACGGCACATTCAACGATTTATTTGTTACTCGCCTAATCTCCCGTGCCAACGCCTTAGGGCTGTTGAATGGCGGCGGTTCAGTTATTTCCGTAACCGGCATTGCCGTGTCCGGCAGCAGCACAATTACCGACTCCGGCACGTTAACGGCCACCGTTACCCCGGCCACCGCTACTAATCCGGCGGTTACGTGGTCAAGCTCGGCTACTTCGATTGCCACGATTAACCAATCCGGCAATGTTACGGTTTTAGCCTCCGGCAACGTTACGTTCACGGCCACCGCTCAAGATGGTTCCGGTGTTACCGGCACCAAAACGGTGTCATGCGTTAAAACTCCGGCCACCGTGGCCGTTACCGGCATTGTCGTTAATGGCGGCAACCCAATTACCGATTCCGGTACGTTGACCGCTACGGTTACACCGTCTGATGCCAGCAGTCCGGTGGTTACATGGTCAAGTTCCAACACCAGTTTGGCCACTATTGATTCGGCTGGCAACGTGGTTGTTTTGGCGGACGGTTCGGTTACGTTCACGGCTACGGCTCAAGATGGTTCGGGCGTTACTGGCAGTAAGACAGTAAGCTGTATAAAAACCCCGATTACCGTGGCCGTTACCGGCATTGCCGTTTCCGGTGCTGACTCGATTACCGATTCCGGCAGTCTGACCGCTACGGTTACGCCGTCTAACGCCAGCAACGCCAATGTAACTTGGTCAAGCTCCAACAGTAATTTGGCTACGATTAACCAGTCCGGCGAAATTACGGTTTTGGCGGACGGTTCGGTAACGTTTACGGCTACCGCTCAAGACGGTTCCGGCGTTACTGGAAGCAAGACGGTTTTCTGCCTTAAAACTCCGGCTGTGGTAATGGTAACGGGCATCGTGGTTTCCGGTGCCGATTCGATTACCGATTCCGGCACTCTGACCGCCACCGTTACCCCGTCTGATGCCGCCAATTCTGCGGTTACATGGTCAAGTTCTGACGACAGCAAAGCGACGATTGACCAACCAGTCCGGCAATGTTACCGTGCTGGCCACCGGCAGTGTAACTTTCGCCGCTACGGCTCAAGACGGTTCAAACGTGTCCGGCAGTAAGACTGTATCATGCGTGAAAACGGTGCTGGCGATTTCCGGCGGGTATCCGGTTAGTGGTGTGGACAATATTATCGGTACTGCCGCTTTGTCTGTGCCAAATGCCGAAAGCGTTACATGGTCGAGCTTATCGCCGTCGGTGGCTTCGGTTTCCAGTTCCGGCGTGGTTACGGTATTGACCTCCGGCAGTGCGACTATTCAGGCCGACGTTAACGGTTTAATTATTGTTAAAAACTTTTCCTGCTATATTGCCGCAGAAGAGCCAGGTGTTGGCATGACCTGCCCGGTCGGTATTTTAAGTTCCGGCACCTTAACGCTCACCAGCCCAAGACAGCAGCTTTATGAAATTACCGCCTCCGACAGCCGGGTAACGATGGATTCGTTCACCGGCGAAGTTGTCGTTAATGCCGACCCCGCCGGTACCGCCTCGTGCGATGTTACCTTTACCATGAAGCGGATTACCGATTCCAGCGGCACCGGCGTAGTAGTGGCCTCCGGCACCGTGCCGTGCAGTAAAGAAGCTCATTTAGTTGACTTGACCGGTAAGGTTGGCTATGTGCCGGATTTTGCCGCTTTGTCGGGCTTAACCACCGTTTATGCCGATTTTATCGCTGAACGGGCATCGGCGGCGGCCACGTTTGTGGCCTCGGATAAGGCTTCCAGCAAAAACGCCTCGTTTGAACTGGCACGTTACGGCAGTATCTCCGGACGGCTTAAAGTGTGTGCCGGCAGTGAAGTGTTTGCCTGTAACGCCGATGCCAACGACATTGCGGCGGGTTCGCAGGCCGAAACCGAATATTTCAACGTGGCAACCGGGGTCAACAACTCCACCGCCAACTACTACAACGGCAAAGACAACTGCCCGAACTGCGGTTCATGGACGCCGTTTTCGTCGACGGCCGGATTGTTAGGGTTCAATACTGAAACTCCGGTTGTCTTAGCGGGAAAAACCGCCGCGGAAATGGCCGCCGGAATTACCGCCGGAACGATTGCGGTTAAGTCAGCCGACCGTATGGTCAAGTTGAAACGGCTGGTTATTTATACCGGCACCGCCAACACCACCATTCAGGCGGCGTTGGCCAATGCGTCAACGGCGGCGTTAAACTTGTACGGCACCAATGACGGCCGGCTTATCAGCCTGAACGCCACTGCCGCCAATCAACCGGTAATCGCTAACAGCTAATCAGAGGAGTTTTTTTATGATAGTTGATGTACATAAATCCAATAAGCGAGGAAATGTGTTTACGCTTAAACAACCGTTGCTGGTACGCTGGCATGGCCGGACTATCCGGGTGCCGCCAGGCTTTGAGTCTGACGGTTGCAGTGTGCCGAGGTTCTTCTGGCGGCTGGTTTTTCCGCCGTCCGATACCAACGCTCTGCGGGCGGGGCTGGCTCATGACTATATTTATCGCCATCACCCGGACGGGTGGACAAAGTGTGATGCAGATTTAATGTTTTTTAACCTCTTAGTTGCCGACGGCGTACCAAAATGGCGGGCGTGGTTGGCGTATTTGGGCGTTAAATATTTCGGTTTTTGGGCATGGAACGCCAATAAAAAGGAGTAATATGGACTATCAAGCCGCACAAACCGTTGCCCAAGGTATGACCATTGGCCAGTTAGTCGCCGCTTTGCTGCTCGGTATGGCGGTGGCGTTGGGGCTTATTAGTGTTATGATGTTTATTATCAAGACTATGATTAAGCCGTTTGAGGGGTTGCCGGACAAACTTGACCACTTAGTTACCAGTTTGTCCGATATCAGAGAACGCCTCTGGAGTCATGACGAAATTGACCGGGTTATCGATGTCAAAATCAATGACCACGACAAAGATTTAACCGCACATAGTGTGCAGAAAATTAAATAAAAACCGCACATAGTGTGCAGAAAGTTGGAAAAAACATGAAACTGTTTTTGATGATGATGGCGTTCGGCGTGGTGTTGACCGGGTGTACGGCCTTAAACACCGTGGCGGACGGTATTGCCGGTAAATCCATCTCCGGCAGCGGTACGGTGGTGAAAAACGTGGTCGGGCTGGATACTCAGACCCAAACGCCCGAACTCTCCAGTTTAGTGGTGGTGGGCGACTATACCAGCATTGCCAACGGCGACGAGATTTTACGGTATGAGGTCTTAGAGGATGCCAGTATTTTTAACAGCAACTCTAAAAGCAAAACCGTTAAGCTCTTTTTTGCCAGCTCCGACAAAACCCGCATGGATGCCGCATTGACCAAAGTGGCCGATAACATTAAAACTGATGGCGATAGTGGTACGGACACTAATCTCCCGACCGCCGAATCGGAGGCGGCAAAATGAGTAAATGCGGCGAGCGTTGCGAGGTGTATAGTCGTGTCTGCGGCTATTTTCGCCCGGTATCCAACTGGAATAAAGGCAAACAGACCGAGTTTGCAGACCGCAAAGTTTTTAAGTTAAAGTAAAACAAACTCAGCGACATGCCAGCAATGACATGCCGCTGTTTTTTATATGGTTTTAACAAGTTTTTGTTAAATTAGGTTTTGAGTTTTGGTTAAAACTTGTTTGCCTACTATACTATATCGTTAATAATAAAAAACGCATAAATAAACGCAAGGTTTGGAGTGTAGAACGATGTTTCATGCCGGGAGTGCTCCGGTGATTTTTGTCGTATACGGCGTTGGCTACGCCGCTCATGTACTTAAGTACACAAAAGCTACTTGTCGCCTTGTCTACAACCAAAATCGCCTTTTGCATTATCGATGAATTATGACGAAAAAGGTGATATTTTGAAAAAGTGGCAACCAAATGTTTTGAGAGAAAAACGCTAAATCAGAGTTTCTTATAAAAAGGCGATATTTTGAAGAAAAGAGCCAACCTGATATTTAGAAAAGCGACAGCCAAATGTTTTAATAAAGTGTCAACCTGATATTTAATAAAGCGGCAACCTGATATTTAGAAAAGCGACAGCCAAATGTTTTAA
>CAZEHZ010000032.1:0-22556 GCA_964512385.1 uncultured Victivallaceae bacterium
CGGTCAGGCCACCCCCGACCAGATTCTGGCCATTGTGGACCGGATTATAGAAGCCGAAAAAGCTGAACAGTCAAAGTAAAACTCCTGGAGATCTGAAACATGGCTAATGTTATTGATTTGGAAAAAATTGCAGCCGATTTTAAGGCTGCCGCCGGCAAACTGCATCGCCGGATTGTAATTTGCGGCGGTACCGGCTGCGTGGCAAACGGTTCCATGCTGGTACGTGACGAAATGGCACGTCAACTCAAAGAACTCGGTGAAGACGTAGAACTGGAATTCAAGACCGAAGAAAACGGTGAACAGTGTAATTTCACCGGCACATATTTGTCTAAATCCGGCTGTCAGGGCTTCTGTCAGATGGGGCCGCTGGTTCATATTGAGCCGGACAAAATTTTGTACACTAAGGTGAAAGTTTCCGATGTAAAGGAAATTGTTACCGAAACGCTGGTAAAAGGTAATGTAATTGACCGCTTGCTCTATGTAGCCCCGAACGGCGAACATTGTCAGGGTGACTCGACAATTCCGTTCTATAACCGCCAGAAGCGGGTAGTGCTGAGCAACTGTATGATTGAACCGGAAAATGTAAAAGAATATATTGCCCGCGGCGGCTATTTCGGCGCGCGCAAAGCAGTTACGGAAATGACGGCGGAACAGGTCTGTCAGACGGTGCTGGATGCCGGCTTGCGCGGGCGTGGCGGCGGCGGTTTCCCCACCGGTTTAAAGTGGAAGTTCACCTTAGCCAGCCAGAACGCCAAAAAGTACGTTATCTGTAATGGTGACGAAGGCGACCCGGGCGCGTTTATGGACCGTTCCGTAATGGAAGGCAACCCGCATGCGGTAATTGAAGGTATGATGATCGCGGCCAAGGCGATTGGTGCCGACGAAGGTTATGTATATGTGCGTGCCGAATATCCGCTGGCGGTAAAACGGATGCACCGGGCGATTGCCGATGCCGAAAAAGCCGGCTTGTTGGGCGACAATTTGTTTGGCGCCAACTTCTCTTTCCGGGTGCATGTAATGGAAGGCGCGGGGGCGTTTGTCTGCGGCGAAGAAACCGCTTTGATTGCATCTATTGAAGGTAAGCGCGGTATGCCGATGCCGAAACCGCCGTTCCCGGCGCAGAGCGGCTTGTGGGGCAAACCGACCGTAATTAATAACGTGGAAACTCTGGCCAGCGTACCGTATATTTTGCGTGAAGGCGCTCAGGTATACCGTGCCTGCGGTACGGAAAAATCTCCGGGTACCAAAACGTTTGCGTTGACCGGGCATGTGGCCAACACCGGGTTGATTGAAGTACCGTTTGGTACCACGTTGCGTGAAATTGTTTATAATATCGGCGGCGGCGTAACTAATAATGACGGTAAAGTAACCGGCGAAGACTTTAAGGCGGTACAGATCGGCGGTCCGTCCGGCGGCTGTCTGACCAAGGAGATGCTGGATCTGGAAATGGACTTTGATACCCTGAAAACCGTAGGCGCCATGGTAGGTTCCGGCGGTTTGGTGGTAATGAATAACCAGACCTGTATGATTAAGATTGCCCGCTTCTTTATGCAGTTTACGCAGAATGAATCTTGCGGCAAGTGCGTACCGTGTCGTGAAGGCACCAAGCAGATGCTGGCGTTGCTGGATGATATTATTGAAGGCCGTGCGGATGAAAATACGCTGGAATTGCTGGAAGTAACCGCGAAGGCGGTGCAGATGGGTTCGTTATGCGGTTTGGGTAAAACTGCGCCTAACCCGGTGCTTTCCACCTTGCGTTATTTCCGTGATGAATACGAATCGCATGTTTACAAGAAGATTTGCCCGACGGGTGAATGTAAAGCATTGGCTAAGCCGGAAATTCTGGCCGACAAGTGCAAAGGCTGTACCGCCTGCGCCCGTAAGTGCCCGGTGGGTGCGATTACCGGCGAAGTAAAGAAGCCGCATGTGCTGGATGCCGATAAGTGCATTAAGTGCGGCGCTTGTAAAGCGACTTGTAAATTTGGCGCCATCATTGGCCTGTAATCATAAATATCGTAGGAGTTGAAATATAAAATGACCGCTACAAATGCGACTGTGAAAATTAACGGTTGCGAAGTCGCTTTCAGCGATGAACGCAATTTGCTGGAGCTGATCCGCAAGATCGGTATTGATATGCCGACCTTCTGTTATCACTCAGAATTAAGCATCTACGGTGCGTGCCGTTTGTGCCTGGTGGAAGTTGCGGGCAAAGGCATTATGGCCGCCTGCTCCACCCGTCCGGAAGCCGGCATGGATATCCATACCGACTCTAAGGAATTGCGCTTAATGCGTAAGATTAACGTGGAATTATTGTTGGCCAACCATAATCGTGAATGCCCCAGCTGTGTACGCAGTGCCAACTGTACATTGCAGGACATTGCCCGGCGTTTAAGCGTAACGGAAGTGCGCTATAAACAACCGGCTAAGAGTGCGCCGATCGACTTGTCCAGCCCGTCGCTGGAACGGGACCCGAACAAGTGCGTACTGTGCGGCGATTGCGTGCGGGTATGTTCTGAAGTTCAGGGCATCGGTGCGATTGACTTTGCGTTCCGTGGTGCCAACGCCCGGGTAGCCCCGGCGTTTGATAAAGACTTGAATGAAGTGGAATGCGTAAACTGCGGCCAGTGTGCGGCGGTTTGCCCGACTGGGGCCATTGTGCCGCGTCAGCATCGTGAAGCGGTGTGGGATGCGATTCATGACAAAAAGAAGACCGTAGTGGCCTCGATTGCGCCGGCGGTGCGGGTGGCATTGGGCGAAATGTTCGGCATTAAGGGCGGCGAAAACGTGGCCGGCAAGCTGGTTTCCGCCTTAAAGTTGATGGGCTTTGATGCCGTTTACGATACCAGCTTTACCGCTGATATGACGATTTTTGAAGAAGGCACGGAATTTTTGACTCGTTTGGGCAAGAATGACCACATGCCGATGTTCACCAGTTGCTGTCCGGGCTGGGTAAAGTTCTGCGAAACCTATTACCCGGAAATGTTGCCGAACTTGTCCAGTACCCGTTCGCCGCAGCAGATTTTCGGTTCGGTGGCTCGTGAAACGCTGCCGCAGCAGTTGAATGTGGCGCCGGAAGATTTGGTGACGGTATCAATCATGCCGTGTACCGCTAAGAAGTTTGAAGCTCAGATGCCGAAGTTTGCCCGTAACGGCCGCCCGGATATCGACTATGTGTTGACGACGGTGGAAGTTTCGCAGATGATTTCGTCGATGGGGATTCATATGGAAGAGTTGGCGAACTCCGCCTTTGATATGCCGTACGGTTTTGCCACCGGCGGCGGCGTAATCTTTGGCGCCACCGGCGGGGTGATGGAAGCGGCGTTACGTTTTGCCGTGGAAAAAGTGGAAAACAAGCCGTTGGCGGATGTGGACTTTAAGATGGTGCGCGGCGTGGCTCCCCGTAAGGAAGCGGAGTTGAATGTAGCCGGAACCGACTTGAAGATTGCGGTTGTTCATGGTTTGAGCAACGCCCGTAAACTGGTGGAAGATGTGAAAGCCGGCAAAGTGCATTACGACTTTATTGAAGTAATGGCCTGCCCCGGTGGTTGCGTATGCGGCGGCGGTCAGCCGATTTCCAACGACACCGCCAACGCCCGTACCGTGCGTGCCGCCGGCTTGTATAATGCCGACAAAACTCATCAGTTGCAGAAGCCGCAGGATAACCATTTGGTGGCCCGTTGCTATGAAGAAAGCTTTGGCGGTTGCCCCGGCAGCCATAAGGCGCACGAAGAACTGCACACGCATTACCAGAACCGCAATCAGTTATTTGATGCCAAGGAAGTAATGCTGGGCAGTGCCGGTGCCGATAAGGTGGAAATTGTGGTAACTGTACACACCAGCAAGCTGGATAAGTCGCCGGAACAGGCGGTATTGAGTGCGTTGGTGGCGTATGCCAAGCAGAATAATCTGCGTGACAAAGTGGTAATTTCGGCCTCGTTCAACGCCCGTCAGCATGCCGACAATGCGGTTTGCGTAGCGGTGGGAGACGACGTGCAGGATTACAACTTTAGTGGTTCCGACGTAGTTTCTGATGCGGCCTTTAAGCAGATTGTAGCTGTATTGAACAGCAAACTGGCGTAACAGACCGTATGTAGTCGGTAAAGTTAAATATTGCCGATAAATAATAAAATGCGTTCCGGGTAAAATATTCGGAACGCATTTTTTGTATATTGATTTGAAAAACCGCGGATGACGGATTATTGTTTTATTTAAATAAAATTTGAAATGGAGCTGTAATTATGTGGAAGTTTTTAAATATATGCTTAACCGTTATAGCGGCCTTGATGCTGAATGCCGAACAAATTATGCCGCTGGAGATATTGGGCGATGATAAACGGTCAGACCCGGAAACGTTGTCGGTAGAGTTTGAGTCTGCGTTGTTCCCGGTGGCGGAGTTTGACTGGGGGGTGCTGAGCTGGACGGCGGAAACCGGTGCGGCCGGGAGTGTGGAATTAAGCGTGCGGGTGTACTCAAACGATGGGGTGTCGCAGTATTTCAGCTATGGTGTATGGTCGGCAAATCCGGAGTTGCGGCAGGGGGCAAAAGCGCAGTCCGATGCTTTTGCCGAGCTGGATATAGACGTATTAACCGCCAAAGTCCCGATTACCGCCATTCAATATAAAGCCGTGCTGAGCCGCCAAAGTGTTAAGCAGCAACTGCCGGTTTTACGGCAACTCACATGGAGCAGTGGTTATAAAGATGCGATGGACAAACGGCCGGAAATATTTGCGGTTCCTGCTCATAAAGTGGAGGTTATCCGGCAGGGAGAAGTGCCGGAAATTGGCGCTGTTGTGTGCAGTCCCACCAGTTTAACCATGATTTTAAACTATTTTGGAGCGCCGGTAACGGTAATGGAAATGCCGGAAAAAGTTTTTGACCCGGAACATAAAATTTACGGTAATTGGTCCTATAATGTGGCGGCGGCGGGGGAGTTGGGATTTGACGGGTATGTGGGGATTTTTAAAACGGCGGCGGATTTGGCCGTCGAATTAACCAAAGGGCCGATTGCGGTTTCTCTGGCGGGCGTGCCGTCCGGCTATCAACCCGATGCAGATGATACCGACACGATTTTAGCATCACATATTGTACTGCTGACAGGGATTGAGCAGACCGCCGACGGGCGTTGGTGGGTAAACATCATTGACCCGGCGGAAAGTACGCCGGAAAAGTGCATAAAGCGTTACCGGGTGCCTCGTTTTGAGGCGGCGTGGAGCCATGCCGCTTATGTGGTTCGGCCAGTTGCCGCCAAGCGTGAAAGTCGTTAAGCGTAAGACCGGGATTTACTGCGCTATTCCATGGCCCGTTCAATCTGTTCCAGATAATCCGCTAACGGCAGTGATGCGGGGGCGGATTTTAGCTGTAACTGGTTATAATAGGTGGGATAGGCGGTGGGCAGTGGCAGTAGATTATCTTCGGCGGAGTCCAGCATGGACTCAATGACCAGTTGTTTTTCCAGTGCAACGGTGGCATTATGCAGAGTCATATTAAGTTCTCTGGTGGCCTCGTAAGTGCTTATCCGGCCCACGTTCTGCAAGGCGTCGGCCACGGCGCCGAATTCGGGTTCCGCCACCAGCGAGGAGACTTTGCGCAACTCGGATAGCTGTATCATTTTTTCCGGCAGAATAACGGGCGTCAAATCGGGATATTCGTCGATAATCGCCGGCAGTTCAGTGATGTCGGCGGTAAAAAGTTGCTCCTGTTCGGGCAAACGATAGGTGATTTGGCGGAACTCCTTAAAGCGTTGCTGTTGAATCTTGGGCGGCAGGGGCATGTAGTTGGAGAACAGTCTGGAGTCCAAAAAGCGTTCGGTTAAATAGTCCAACTGCATTTTAGCGTCGGCATTGGCCAGCGACTCCGGCAGTTTAAACATCAGCGACTGGCGCAGAATGCTGCCGAAAGTGGCTTCAAACACCGTATCAAAATCCTGTTCTTTGCAGGACAAGGCAATAAAATCGCCCAGCGGATCCCGGCCATTGCCGTACATGACATCAAGCGATTCCACCATAAAGCGGGCGGCTTCGTCATAAAACGCCAACACGGCGCCATCGGCCTCGGCCGCCTCTTTGCTGTAGGTCAGCAAGGTGCGTAAATTGCAGGGTTGTTTAGCCAGTCGAACGGCTCGCAAGCCGGGAAAGTAGGGTATTTTTATAATGGTTTGGCGTTTTGCGGCATCTCTGATTATGGCATGGATGCCGTCGCTGATAAACTCCGGCAGGAGTCGAAACCCGAACTCCGGGCGGATATTGGCTTTGGCCAGCAGCAGATATGCGCCGAAAACCCGCTGGGCGGAGCGTTGCTCAATCAAGTCGTCAATATTGGCCGACACCTGCAGAACGGTAACATTGCCCTGCCTGGCAACGTTAAAATTTTCCGGAAAAAAGTGCGGCAGAACCTCAATACGCAACGGCACCGACGGTTTTACGGCGGCGTTATAGTGTAAGACCCGCATAACTTCGGCATCCAGTTTCTCTAAATAACTTACCGCCGGGTGGTCTTCGGTCTGAGATTTGTCCATGAAGACAATTTCCACCCCGCCTCTGGTGGAGGTACGGCTGGCGGCGAATCCCGGCATGGCGCCAAAGCATAACAATATTACGGCTGAAAAAGCCGGGAAATAAAATTTTTGTAAAAATAGCATGTTTTTTCCATAATTATCGTTTGTTTTTAACCGAAAAAAGATGTATGTTGTCTATTAAGACATTTAATAAGATAGTACAGTTTTAGTGAAAGACAAGATTTTTTTATGAAAAACCAGGATATACTTGGCTATCCGTGTGCCATGACCATAGCGGGTAGCGACTCCGGCGGCGGCGCCGGCATACAGGCAGACTTGCGTACATTCAATGCCTTCGGCGTATTCGGCTGCAGCGCAATTACCGCATTAACGGCGCAAAACCCGTTGGAAGTAACGCAGATAGAGGCGGTGTCCGCCGGAATGGTGGGGGCGCAGATTGATGCGGTGTTAAGTAAAATTTGTGTAAGCAGTATAAAAACCGGCATGTTGTTTTCGGCCGAAATCATCCGGATGGTGGCGGAAAAACTGCAGAACAGCCATCGGATGCTGGTGGTGGACCCGGTAATGGTGTCTACCAGCGGCAGTCGACTGTTGCAAGCCGATGCGGTGGAGGTGCTGAAAAATGAACTCCTGCCGCTGGCCGACTGGATTACGCCAAATATTCCGGAAGCCGAGTTGTTGCTAAACCGCAGTTTGCGTTCGGTCAGCGATTATCAGGCGGCGGCGGTGGAACTGGCGGAGAGTTACGGTTGCGGTGTGTTGCTGAAAACCGGCCATGCCGCCAGTGTGAATGGCAAAATGGTGGATATTGTGGCGGTAGACGGGCAGTTGTTTGAACTGGGTGCGCCGGAGGTGGAACTGCCTTGCCCGGCGGCTGGGCATGGCACCGGGTGTACGCTGAGTTCGGCTCTGGCGGCTTGCCTGGCGCTGGAAATGGAATTGGATGAAGCATTAACGGCCTGCAAGGGCTTTGTATACGGTTCGCTGTTGGAATCAGTGGAGCTTGGCGGCGACCTTTACGGCATGTATCCGCCGCAGGAATCGTATGAAGCAAAAACCTTTCTGCGGCCGGTGAAAACGAAGAAGGGGCGTTAAGCAGATGTTGGGCGGGCGGCAAAGCAGAAAATTTTATCTACAATGGTTTATGCTGGTGGCGTTGTTGTTTGCGGCTCTGCCGGGGCAGGCGGCGATAAACAGCATCAGTCAGGTGGCCGCCGGGTGGTATTTTGGGCGCAAGTATGCCAGACTCAGCCATGTGGCGGAGTATTTTAACCTGAAATATTATGCGTCTACCTCGCAATTCCGCTTAATCAGCGGTAAAAGTTATGCCGCTGTGTTCTACCCGGATAAGCGAACCGCCACAGTGAACGGAATGCCGGTGGTCTTAAATTTTGCACCTACGTTCCGGGACAAAATGCCGTTTATCAGTTGGAGCGATTTTACCGAAACCGTACTGCCGATTTTTCAGAAATCCGCCCTGAAACGCCATACACCTAAACATATTGTGATAGACCCCGGTCATGGCGGCAGCGACCCCGGCGCCATCGGGAAAATCAGTAAAGAGAAAAATATTACGCTGGCTATCTCCAAGGAGCTGAAACGGAGTTTGGAAAAACGGGGATTTAAGGTAACTATGACCCGTACCGGCGACGCTACATTGTCTTTAGCACAGCGGGCAAGCCATTGCAACCGGGTAAAAGGGCAGGTGTTTGTGTCGATTCATGCCGATGCCGCCGACCGCAGTGTGCGGGGGATTGGTTCATTCAGTCTGACTTCGGCGGGGGCACCGAGTTATAATACGTCTAAAGTGGAGTCCGGCACGGTTGCCGGGCACAGCTGGAGCCGGAACAGTTTGTATTTGTCTTATGCTGTGCAGAAAAGATTGGCCGCCAATATAAAAGAGACGCCGAACCGGGGGATAAAACGAGCCCGGTTTTCAGTGTTGCGTAATACTGAATGTCCGGCGATTTTAGTGGAAACTGGATTTATTTCCAACGCCACGGAAGAACGTAATTTAAACAACTCCGCATACCGGAAACGGTTGGCCGAGGCGATCGCCAATGGAATTGCGGACTATCAAAGCAGAGTAAAAACACCATGAGTTTCACCCGTAATGCGATTGACTTTCATATGCACAGTACATTTTCCGATGGTTCGATGCCGCCGGAAGAGCTGGTGAAACTGGCCGACCAGGCCGGCTTGGCCGCCTGCGCACTTACCGACCATGATACGCTGGACGGCGTACCGGGATTTTTGGCCGCCGGAAAAAATTATCCCGATTTGGAGTTGTTCAGCGGTGTGGAAATTTCTACTCGCTACGGTTATCGGGAAATTCATATTGTCGGCTTGGGGGTAGACATAAAAAGTGCCGTGTTGAACCGTTTTCTGGCGCAAATGCGGCAGGAACGCTGGAAACGGGCCGAACTGATGGCGGATAAACTCGCCGGCTTGGGCTATCCGTTGCCGGAGAGCTGGAAAGCGCTGGAGGTGGTGGGGCGGATGCATTTTGCCGAACTGCTTAAAGAGAACTATTCGTTTACATCCATCAATGAGGTTTTTGAAAAACTTCTGCGGCGGGGGACCGCCGGTTATGTGCCGCGGATACTGCCGCCGCCGGTCGAGGTAATAAGTGCAATCCATGCCGCCGGGGGCGTGGCGATTTGGGCGCACCCGTTATATAGCCAGATGCGGGAACGCAGTTGGGGTAAAAAAGTGTTGCGTCATCTGGTGCCGATGGGGATCGACGGCATGGAGGGGCATTACTCCGGCTTTACCGAAGAACAGATGATTATGGTAAAAGGCTTGGCGGCGGATTATCAGTTGTTTTTATCCGGCGGCAGTGATTTTCACGGGGCTGGGCATGAGGGGGTGGCAATTGGTACGGGCTATGGCGATTTGCATGTGCCGATAGAGTTGCTGGGCGTTATAAAGGAAAAAATAAAATTTTATCAGGAGCATAGAACAGATGAAAATTAAACATATTTTTAAAATATTGGCCGCCGGTATGATATTGGGCGGTTGTCAGCCGCAGGAGATGATGGTGAAAGATGTAAAAATGGTGGAGTTGACCAAAACCGCCGGACAAGCGGAAATCCCGATGACGGTGGAACTTAATGCCGAAGAGACCGAATGCGTGGCGAAAACTCCGGAAAATGTGTTTAAAATGCACCATGCCGCCAGAGATTTTCAGTTTAACAATATAAAAATGTGGTTCGCATACCCGGCGTTGTTTAAAGAACATAGAGTGTGGATTGCGCAGGACGATTTTCAACGCACCTTGTTGCCATTGCTGGATAAGGCATTGCCGCCGGCGGTAAGCGGCAAAACGATTGTAATTGACCCCGGACACGGCGGTAAGGATGTCGGCGCTGTCGGCAAAATCAGTCAGGAGAAAAACCTTAATTGGGCAATCAGCCGTCTGGTGGGCGATATTCTGACCGCCCGCGGCTTTACCGTAATTTATACCCGCAGTGGCGATGAAACTGTGGAGCTTGCTCCCCGTGCCGCCAAAGCCGCCGGAACCGGAGCCGATTTATTTGTGGCGATACACTGTAACGCCGCCCCGAATCCGCAGGCTAACGGCATTGAAACTTTCTCAATTTCTCCCCGTGGTGCGGCAAACAGTAATGACAACGCCGATCACTCGCTGGCGGTAAACGCCAATGCCGAGGCGAAAGGCTATGCTCATACGGTAGAGTCATTTATGCTGTCGGCGGCGATTCAACAGGAGTTGATTAGAGCCACTAAAGCCACCGACCGGGGGGCAAAAAGGGCTCGGTTTCATGTGCTGTATAACAATACCGTACCGGCGGCGCTGGTGGAGTGCGGCTTTATGAGTTATCCCGCAGAGGAAAAAAAGTTGAACACCACCGAATATCAGCAAATTTTAGCCATGGCAATCGCTAACGGCATTACAAAATATGCAGAACAAAACACCACCAAATAATCAGGAGGCGGCATGAACAGATTTTTACAACTTGGCATAATTTGCGGCGGAATTTTACTGGCCGGTTGCTCGTTATTTACTGAACTGAGTGAAGGCGGTGAAGCCCGTAAAGAGCAGGCGGCGATGCGTCAGCATTTTGCCGACTTCAGCAATCCGGAAAAACATATTGCCAATGCGGTGAAATATGCGGCGCAGGAGCTGAGGTTGACGGCGGCTGAAATTAAATTTTTAAACGATAATCCACCGCAAATTTCCACTAATGCCGATGGTACTATGGTGGCGTATTTTTGGCCTTTAGCCACTGATGACGGCATACAAGTAACGGCTACGGCGTCCTCTTTAACCATGGTTTCGGCTCGCCGCGGACTTTCGCAGGTGGAGTTTTTTATGTGATAAATGAGCTGTTCAGCTAAACGGCCTCCGGCGGGCGGCGTGTATTATCTGTTGTCCGGCAGTGTCATAGCGGCATTATGCAGTTTACAGCAGTATTATGCGGCGGTGCTGGTGCTGATAATTACCGGAATATGGCTTTTCCGGCATAAGGAAAACCGGCGGCGGGCGGTGTTGCTGGGGGCGATGGGAGCGGCGGTAACATTTGGCATGGTGCGGAACCCGGCGCCGTTGTCCGGCGTGGAGCTCCGTAAACTGGGCGGGAGTCAAGAGTGGCGTCTGCTCCAGTCTTACAATACCATGTATATGGCGCAAAACAGTTCCGGCGTTAAGGTGCTGATTCGCAATGTGCCGCCGAATGTTGGCGAACGGGTGCGGGTCAGTGGATTTGCCGTGCCGGTGTCAACTGCGATTAAGGTGAATTATGTGGACGAAACGGGCAAAGTCCGCCGGACGTCCACGCTGGCGGAGAGCAGTTTCAGCAGTTTTTGCCTTGCAAAGGGCGTGTCGGCCATAATTTATCCGCAGAGTATTGAGCCGTTGGCGACGAAAGCGGCGTCATGGCGGAGTTACGCCGAAAAAATCCGCCGGAGTCTGGTTGGCAGACTGCAACAGATTCTGCCACCGAAAAATGCGCAAATCACGGCGGCGCTGTTGTTTGGCGAACGGCGCAATTTAAATGACGATTTACGGAAAAACATGATTGTCGGCGGTATTATCCATCTGTTTTCGGTTTCGGGGCTTCATGTGGGGGTAATGTTTTTATTAAGCTACTGGATGTTCCGGTTTTTGCCGTCGTTGCGCTGGCGGGCGGCGTTGGCGGTGTTGCTGGCGGGCGGTTATGTGATGACTTGCGGAGCTCAAACTCCGGCAATGCGGGCATGGCTGATGCTGGCGATTCTGTTTGCCGGGCAAATGACGGGTCAGCGGTTTCGCTCCTTATCGGTATTGGCGTTTACGGCGGTGATATTTATCTGGCATAATCCCGGCACGGTGCTGGATACGGGGTGGCAGTTGTCATTTATCGTTACCATGTTTTTGCTGTTATGGAGCGAAAACCGACGGGAATACAGTCAGGTTCGCACGGCGCTGGAGTCGTGGAAGCCGCCGATGTTGCGGCAAAACCGCACGTGGAGCGGGCGTATGCTGGATATGCTTGGCAGTTGCACGGTGGCGTATCTGGCCGGAATGCCGCTGTTGCTTATGACGCAGGAGTTGTTTGTGCCGGCGGCGATATTGTTAAACATCATATTAGTGCCGTTGATTCCGGTGCTGTTCGGCGTGGGTATTGCCACGATGATTTTGCCGTTTTTGGCTCCGGTCGAGGTGTTTTTAACCAATTTTTTAAGCGGAATTGCGGCCTTTGGTGCGGCAAATTACGCCAATAACCGGGCGTTGATTCCCCCTTTGTGGGGCTGTATACTATTAACGTTTTTCCTGTTTTTAATCGTAAAAAATCAACCCAAATGGCGTTATGTCGGCTTGGCTGGTTATATCGGCTGGTGTGTGGTGATTTTTGGCGGCGCCAATGTACTGCCCCGGCAGGCGGTGATGGCGGTGGGCGGCGGGCAGGACTCGCCGTTTTTCATGGTGGTGGAGCCGGGCGCAAATCTGGCGGCGGCCTTTGGCGACCCGTCGTATCAGGCGGCGGATGCTCTGCAACGCTGGAGCAGTCTGCACGGGGTGCGTCGCTTGGATTTTTTCATGTTGCCCAACGGTTTAAGCCGCAGTGCCGCCGGAGTAAAAGCGTTGGCGGCGGGGATGGAATTAATTCAACTGCTTGTTCCGTTAAAAAAGGCGGGACATCCGCCGATTATCAGTGGCGAAAACACGATAAAGCCGATTTTTTTAGAAAAAGAGCAAATATGGCGCTATGGCAAGGCAATTTTCACTTTAAAAAATGGGTTTGACATGTTAAATTATGATAAGTGCAATATTTGGGTAAACGAGTTGAGTCCGGGATTGCGGAAAATAAGTGTGAACAACAGTATGCTGAAACTGGCCAACCGCCGTGATTTAGAGTTGTTTGTCTGGAACTTGGAGAGGTGAAGAGATGAAAATATATTGGAATTTTTTATTGTTTGGTGTTATGTTTCTGCTGTACGGCTGTGCGGCCTCCACCAACGATTTAAAAGTGGTGGAGAATTTTGATGCCGCCCGTTTTGGCGGCACATGGTACGAACTGGCTCGCAAACCGCATACGTTTGAAGAGGGTATGAGTAACGTGTCGGCACATTATGAGTGTTTGCCGAACGGCAAAGTAAAAGTAACCAACACCGGTTATGAAGCGGATACCGGCAACCCGGAATTTCCGTTTAAAAAACGCATCATAACCGGCAGTGCCAAATTTGCGGAATCGCCGGATATCGGTTATTTAAGAGTTACGTTTTTCTGGCCGTTTTACGGGGATTATAAGGTGTTGGATTTGGCGCCGGATTACTCGACATGCATTGTTACCTCCGGCAGTATGGATTATTTATGGATTTTAGCCCGTAAGCCGTATTTGTCTCCGGCGGAAATGACGCTGCAACTGCAGAAAGCGGCACTATTGGGTTTTGACTTGTCCGACATTATCATGGTAAAGCAGGACTTGAACTATATGTATTATAATGCGGCGTTTATGCCGGAAGCAAATAAAGAAGAAAATAATGGCAAATAAAATTTTAAAACTGAAACCGGGGCGTGAAAAATCGCTGAAGCATCATAATTACTGGGTATTTTCCGGCGCCATCGGCATGGCTCCGGCGGAAGCGGAAAAGGGCGAAACGATTGACATTATCTCGGCCGCCGGCGAGTTTATGGCGGTCGGCAGTTGGTCGCCGCAGTCGCAGATTTGTGCAAGAGCATGGAGCTTTAAGCCGGAAACGGTGGACGTTAATTTTTTCCGTAAGCGGTTGCGGGCGGCGCAAAACTGCCGGGAAATTTCCGGCATTGCACAAAACAACTCCGGTTACCGGCTGGCGGCGGCGGAGGGCGATGGCTTGCCCGGTATTGTGATAGACCGTTATAACAACATAATGGTAATGCAGTTATTGTCTGCCGGCAGTGATTTTATGCGGTCGGAAATTGTAAATGCAATCCGGGCGGAATTTCCGGAAGTAACCGCTATTCTGGAACGCTCCGATGTGGCGGTACGGAAAAAAGAGGGTCTGGAAGAGCAGAAAGAGCTGTTGTTCGGCGATGCCGGAAATTCGTTGCCGGAGATTAAGGAGAACAACTGCAAGTTTATTTGCGATGTGCAGAACGGGCATAAAACCGGGTTTTATTTTGACCAACGCTCCAACCGGGCGCTGGCGGGAACTTTGGCGGCGGGGCGTACCGTGTTGAATTTATTCAGTTATACCGGCGGTTTTGGGGTAACTTGCGCCTTAAATAACGCCAAATTGGTGGAGAATGTGGACTCCAGCGAATCGGCGTTGGCGCTGGCGGCGCAGAATATGGCGCTGAACGGCGTTTCGGCCGATAAATTTGTGAATACCGAAGCCAACGTATTTGAGTTGTTGCGGGCCTATGAAAAAGCCGGCAAACGGTTTGATATGATAATTCTGGACCCGCCAAAACTGGTGGACGCCCAAGCCCGTCTGATGAAGGGGGCGCGGGCATATAAAGAGTTGGCCATGCGCAGTTTTAAACTTTTGAATCCGGATGGTTTGCTGTTCACCTTCTCCTGTTCCGGGTTGGTAACGCCGGAATTATTTGCCAAAATCACGTTTGATGCGGCTTACGATGCCGGTTGTTCCGGCTTAATTTTGCGTCGGCTTACGCAGGATGCGGATCATCCGGTGCGGCTGAATCACCCGGAAAGCAGTTATTTAAAGGGTTTGCTGGTGCAAAAGTGCCACGCCTGAGTCAGGAATGCAGATAATAGAAAAGGTTAATAATATATGACATTAGACGAACTTAACAGTTTTGCCGCCGAATTTGCCGGGCGTTTGCAGACCTTGCGCCGCTTTTTGAAAATCGATGAAAAACGTGCAGAAATGGTGCAGATTGAAGAAAAGATGGCGGCACCGGAGTTTTGGGATAAAAAAGAGGAAGCCAAGGTGCTGATGGACAAATTGAGCAGTTGCCGTAACTTGCTTGCTCCGTTCGACCGCTTGAATAAAGATGCCGAAGATTTTGCGGTGCTGGCCGAATTCGCCGCTGAAGACGAGTCCATGCTGGCCGAGGCCGAAACTACCGCACATAAGTTGGAAAAAGAGTTGTCTGAAATTGAAATCATCAGCTTTTTGTCGGGCAAGTTTGACCATAACAACACTTATATCTCCATTCATGCCGGGGCCGGCGGCACCGAATCCTGCGACTGGGCGTCCATCTTAATGCGTATGTATCGGCGTTATTTTGAACGCCACGGCTGGAAGGATGAAATTATCGACATTCAGCCCGGTGAAGAGGCCGGTATAAAGAGCATCACCATGCGGGTAACCGGAGAGTTTGCCTATGGCTATATGAGGTCGGAAAAAGGCATTCACCGTTTGGTTCGAATCTCGCCGTTTGACAGTAACGCCCGGCGGCATACCTCGTTCGCCGCCGTGGACGAGTTCCCGGATATTGATGAAGATATCGATGTGGAAATTGAAGAAAAAGATTTGCGGATAGATACTTACCGTTCCAGCGGCGCCGGCGGCCAGCATGTGAATACTACCGACTCGGCCGTGCGTATTACCCACCTGCCGTCCGGCATTGTGGTCTGCTGCCAGAATGAGCGTTCACAGCATAAAAACCGTGCCACCGCTATGAAAATGCTGCAGGCAAAACTGTATCAGCAGGAAGAAGAAAAACGGCGGTTGGAGGCGGCGGGCATACGGGGCGAACAAAGTGAGAACGGCTGGGGCAACCAAATCCGGTCGTATGTTCTGCAACCGTATCAGATGGTAAAAGATTTGCGCACCGGAGCCGAAACCGGCAATACCGCCGCCGTGCTGGATGGCGATATTGATATGTTTGTGGAAGCGTATTTAAAGAGCGGTTCGCTAAATGGCTAATCCAAAATCCGGCGTTTTTACCTTAAATGAACGCCAGCGGGGGCAGTTGCAGGAGTACTGTAAGGCCAGAGGCTGGGAATTTGCCACGGCGCCGTATGCGTTTTGGAAGGTAAAGGCCCCCAATATGTCTTTAGTGGCTTACGAGAGCGGCAAACTGACCGTGCAGGGTAAAATGGCGGCGGAGTTTATTGAGTTTACTTTAGAGCCGGAAATTTTGCAGTCGTTTGCGTTTTCGGCGGCGAAAGAGGCGGTGGAGCCTCGCATAAAGGCCGATGATTTTCCGGCGCACGGCGGGATTGATGAAAGCGGTAAAGGCGATTTTTTCGGGCCGCTGGTGGTGGCCGGAGCATATGTGGATGGCTCAACTGCGCAAAAATTGGTGGATTTAGGTGTAAAAGACTCTAAATTGATTAAATCCACCAAGCAGATTTACGCCATTGCACCGCAAATCAGAGCCATATTGCCACGGCAGTACGCCGTAATTACGGTCGGGCCGGAGGCATATAACCGCATGTACGGGCAAATTCGTAATTTGAACCGTCTGCTGGCGTGGGGGCATGCCAGAGTAATTGAGAATCTGCTGGAGCTGGTGCCGGACTGTCCTCGAATGCTGTCGGACAAATTCGGGGCCGAGTACCTGATTAAGCGGGCGTTAATGCAAAAAGGCCGGCAGGTGATTTTAGACCAGCAGGTGCGGGCCGAGGCCGATGTAGCGGTGGCGGCGGCCAGTATTTTGGCCAGAGAGGGCTTTCTGCGGGGCATGGAACGGCTCAGCCGGGAGTTTGGGATTGAATTACCGCGCGGTGCTTCGGCGCAAGTCAGTCGCCGGGCGCAGGAAGTGGCGGAAAAATTTGGTTTGGAAGCATTGACACGTTGTGCAAAAGTGCATTTTAAAACTTTTGAGATTTTGAAAAACAAAATACAGGGGTGAGTCATGAAATTTTTAACCGGAAAATGGCCGTTTTATCTGTGTGCAATTGGATTTGCCGGCCTGTTTTTACTGCAGTTGTATTTGCTGGATCGCCCGGCGGCGTTAGAGGCGGGAATTGCCGATATCTCGGAATACGGTAAAACCGCCATCGAAAGTAAAGAGTATCGCAAAGTGCCGCCGCTGAATTTTTCCACCGGGCTGTTTGGCGGCATTGTGGTCGGGGGGCTGATTGGGGGATTGTGCAGTAAAAAAGTCCGTATTGAATTAAGCTCTACCCGGCTGAAAAGTTTTCCGCTTACCGTTATATGCGGTTTGGCGGGCGGATTCCTGCTGATGCTCGGCAGCCGCATTGCCGGCGATGCGTTTTTAGGGCAGTTCAGTGCCGCCATGCAGTTGTCGCCCGGAGCCTGGCTCTATCTGGCGGCCAGCTTTTTAACCGCCGGAATCATTTTGGTTATCTGGTTAAATTCCACCGATGCCAAACTCGGCGGCGGTGCGGCGGCGGTGGCCGGAAAAAGTACCGAAAAGGAGGCAAAATAATGGATTTGCAACCTTTGGCATTAAGTGGAAATACCGCCTTGGGGGTCTCCATTTTATTAGGCGTCGGGCTGGGTTTTGTGCTGGTAAAGTCGGACTTTGCCTGGGAACAGGCATGTGTGCGATTTGTCGCTCTGCGTAGCGGCCGCCTGTTGAAAATATTTTTATTGAGCATGGTATTTGGCACTATCGGCTATTATTTTGCGGCTAAAAGCGGGTTGGTGCGCTGTCATGTTATGCCGACATATTTCTATTCGGTGCTGTTGGGCGGCGTTGTTTCCGGCGTCGGGTTGGCGTTAAGCGGATTTTTCCCCGCCGGAGCATTGTCTGCCCTTGGCGCCGGGCGACTATACGCTTTCTGGATGATTTTAGGCATGAGTTTAGCCGTAGCCACCGAAAAATGGTATGGCAAAATTATCGATAAACTAATCAATTCCGGCGATAAACTGCCGTCTCCGGCATTGGCCGCCGAAGCGTTTGGATTAACCAACCTAATTTGGCCGATTGCCGCCGGAGCCGTTTTTCTGATGTTGATTGTCCAGTTTGCCCTGCCGGAATCCGACGAAAAATAATTAGTCGATAATGCAAATCCGGCTATATGGTTAATAATCATAATTTTAAATGAAAAAGTTAAATAAATAAACGCAAGGTTTTAAGTGTATAACTATGTTTTATGCTTGGTCGCTCCGGCATTAACCATGCCTGCGCTGGAAGCCTCCGGTGCTTTTTGTCGTATACTGCGTTGGCTACGCCGCTCATGTACTAAAGTACACTTCGCTACTTGCCGCCTTGTCTACAACAAAAATCACCTTTTGCATTATCGACTAGTTATGAAATCAGTCGGATTAACGCAAAGCATTTTCCGTGGGCGGGCCGCACATTTACGCATTGGCAAACGTGGTGAACGTGCCGCCGTGCGGCTGTTGCGCAGTAAAGGCTTTCAAATTCTGTACCGCAACTGGCGTTCCGGCAGTGGAGAGCTTGACATTGTGGCCAGAGACGGCCGGATTTTAGTTTTTGTTGAAGTAAAAAGTCTCCGTTATCGTGCCGGCGTCCGCCCGGCTGATAATCTGCGGCCGGGGCAAATAAAGCGTATCCGCCGGGGCAGTAGAAAGTATCTCCATGCCTTAATGACCTCGGAGCCGCCGCCGTTCCGCTATGACCTTATTGAAGTTTTACTTACCACTCGTTCCGTAAAAACCATATTTCATCACCAGAATTGCTATACAACCCGGTAATTTATGCAGAAAATTACAAAAAAGTACGCTATCCGATTTGTTTTTTCACAAAAACGGCCTAAATTATAAGAGTTACAAATGGATCCGTAGCTCAGTTGGTTAGAGCAGGTGACTCATAATCTCCGGGTCCTCGGTTCAAGTCCGGGCGGATCCACCATTAATTTTATCGGGGGCTCAGATAAATAGGCGCACCTTGTTCATTCCATCGGCACCTTGTTCATTCTATCGTGAACCTAAGCGCACTTTGTTCATACCTAAACGCACTTTCGTTTCGTAAAAACTTTGTATTTGTTGATTTCTCTGCGCAAGGCGAAAAATTATAAATCGTTACTCTTTAGGTTCGGTGTGAATGGTGGCTTCTATTTGCAGTTCACGGCGGATAACGTCTTGAATTTCCTCGGCTACATTATGGGCGTTTTCCAGCGACATGTTGCGGGGCAGGCGGATATGAAACGTTAATTCCAAGTGTTCGCCGTAACTGTGCAGATGAAAATGGTGCGCTTCAATATCCTCTCCGGCGGCATAATGGCACATAGCGGTAATTTTAGCAATCAGTTCCGGGTCCGCTTCTTCGCCCAGCAACGGATTTACGGCCGACATTAAAACTTCATAACTTGAGTACATAATCATCAGTGCCACAAAGATACTCAGCACGCCGTCCAGCCACCAGAAAGAACTGCCGAACACCAGACCGATTAAAATCACAACTGAACTTAACGCATCACTTCTATGATGCATGCCATCGGCTTTCAGCGAGGCCAATTTGCCGCGTTTGGCAATATAAAACGCCCACTGCGCCATGCCCTCTTTTACGATAATAGTGGCAATCATCGCCGCATACGCCCAGCCGTTATAGTCGGCCGCCTGATGATTCAACAGTCGTTTGGTGCCGTCAATGGCAAACTCCACGCCCACCAACGCCAGTAATACGCCGATAATTACCGTGGCGATCAACTCGGCGCGGCCATGCCCGAACGGGTGTTCATGGTCGGCATGTTTCTGCGAGATTTTTAAGCCCCACACAAAAACCAAACTCGTTACCGTATCGCTTAAAGTATGCAACGCATCCGCCATAATTGCCGATGACATGCAGAGTTTTGCCACAAAAATTTTAAATGCCGCCAGCAATAAATTGCCGATTATGGACCCAAATCCGCATAATCTTGCCTGTTTTGCCGTATTCATCATCTTTTCTCCAACAAAAAACGCATTAACCCGAATTAAGTTAATGCGTCTTTAATAACAATATCTGTATTAGTTACCGCTGTAATTCGGGGCATCTTTCAGCATGGTAACATCGTGCGGATGCGCTTCACGCAAGCCGGCCGAGGACACCCGGATCGCTTTTGCCGTTTCATGCAATTCCTTAATTGTGCGGGCGCCGCAATAGCCCAGCGAATAGCGCAAACCGCCGACAAACTGGAAAATCACATCTTCCACCGGGCCGCGGAACGGTACTAAACCTTCAATCCCCTGCGGCACCAGCTTCTTATCGCTGTCCACATCCTGCTGGCCGTAACGTTCCCGACTCGCCTTACCGGTCTTCATCGCTTCCAGACTGCCCATGCCGCGGTAGATTACATAACGGCGACCCTGATGCAGTGTTACCTCTCCGGTGCTTTCCGACGTTCCGGCCAAAGCCGAACCCATCATTACCGAAGATGCGCCCACCGCCAACGCTTTCGCCACGTCGCCGGACTGTTTAATACCGCCGTCGGCGATAATCGGCAAATCCTGCGGTACGGCTCTGGAGACTTCATAAACCGCCGTAACCTGCGGAATGCCCACGCCGGCCACCACACGAGTGGTACAAATTGAACCCGGCCCGATACCAACTTTAATTCCGTCTACGCCGGCATCGGCCAACGCTTTGGCGGCCTCGGCCGTGGCGATATTTCCGGCTACCAAGTCCACCTTGTCGCCGTAAGTCTGTTTTACCCATTTGGCGGTTTCAATTACGCCCTTGCTGTGGCCGTGAGCGGTATCCAGCACCATTACATCCACACCGGCCTTAATCAACGCTTCAATACGGGCTTCGTCATGCGGGCCGATACCGGCGGCACAGCGCAACTGATGACGATTATCCCGGTTATAGTCGGGATTTTCATGCTCAATCAAGCCCTTTAAATCCTGATAGCTGTATAAGCCGGTCAATTTACCTTTAGCATCCACCACCGGCAGTTTGCCGATTTTATTAGCGGTCATCAACCGGTACGCTTCCAGCATAGAGATACTTTCGGCCGCCGTGATAACATTTTTCTGCATAACATCACCGACTTTTACCGTGTAATCCGATAAAAACTTAATGTCTCGCCCGGCAATCAGTCCCAGCACGCAACCTTTTTCATCCACAATCGGGAAGCCGGAGAAGGTATAGCCCATTGCGGCTTTAGCGTCCAGAATATCAGCAATCGTCTGATCCGGGCGGAACACAATCGGAGAACTGATCATGCCGTTCAAATACTGCTTAACCTTGCGAACCTCTTCGCTCTGGCGTTCCACCGACAGATTCTTATGAATTACGCCAATCCCGCCCAAACGAGCCATGGCAATCGCCATGCGGCTTTCCGTTACCGTATCCATTGCCGCACTGACAAACGGAATATTTAAACTTACATGGCGGGTGAACTTAGTAGCCACCGAGGTGTCGGTCGGCAAAAAATCAGCATATTGAGTAATCAATGAAATATCGTCAAACGTTAAACCTTCATACTTATAGTGGCTCATCAAATCATCAATTTGCTGACTAAACATGGTATCTCTCCTGAAATTTGTATCTTTTGCCGTATTTATATAACTTTAATCTATTAATATAGCAGTTTTTTACGTTTTTACAAGTGTTTTGCCATAATTATCGACTGGTTTACCGCTTAAAATTGCGTCGAGGCGCTTTATAACGGGGTTTTGACGGGCGGTGCTCCGCATCATAGCGTTTGGCCATCCGGTAGGCGGCATAGCTTAACAGCAAACTGAACACCAGTGCCGTCAAGGATAAGTAGCGGCTCCGAGTCTGTAATAAAGTACCTTGATAAAAGGCCGTAAGCGTTCCGGGCGGACAATTTTCCGGTAAGGTTATTTGCACTAATTTATGCTCGCCTTTCTGTACCGGCAGCATAAACTTTTGCCCGTCGTCGGCGATATATTGCACTGCATAGCCTAAATAGTAGGTTAAAGGAAGCTCCAGAATATTGCCGTTGCCGCCCTGCGGCAGATTCACGGCCACTGTCTGTATGGTCGGTCGACTGCAGGTCAACGCCACCTGTGGTTCGGCAAGCACTTGAAGCGGATTACGGTCAAACAATTTCTTCATGTCGGTTCCGGCCGGAATATATCCAACGCCGCTGACCTCCTGAATCTTACCGGGCGTAAAGCCGTAAATCATATTTTTTTCATGAATTTTGGCCGCATAGGTGTAGCCGACATTAATAAAATAAGCCGAACTGCACCCGAACAGCAAGATATACAGCCAGCGTCGTAACGCCGCATTGTTGCTTTTGGCCAATACCGAAACCGTCAACCCGCCGCCCAGTGCCAGCATGCAGGTGGCCGGCAGATAAAACCGCCATGGAAACTGCAACACGCCCAACTTGCTCGCCGCTCCCTCCCACGGTAAAAATGAGGTTGCACAAAGCAGGCAGACCACGCCGCCCATCAACATTACATCACGGAATTTGCCCGACACATTGCCGTTATCCTGAAAACGCAGCCGCTGTAACAGACAGATAATCAGAATAATTCCGATGCCCGGCGGAAACCAGTAGGCCATTTTCATATACGGCAACTCTAAAAACAAGCGGGTAAACGGCACCACATGACCCGGAACATCATAATTAGTACCGATGGTATTGACAATGAATTTCTCCGTCAGCATCTGTTCGCCCAGCGTAATCAGATAAAATCCGGCAATTCCCGCCGTACAGAGTCCGGCTAACGCAATCAGGAATATGCGAGAGGGTTCCCGCAGTAGCCGCACCACGTTAAATCCGCCAATCGCCGTTGCCGCCAATGCCGCCAG
>CAZEHZ010000033.1:0-4314 GCA_964512385.1 uncultured Victivallaceae bacterium
TAGTCGATTATGCAAAACCGGCTATATCGTTAATAATCAAAAAACTTAAATCATAAAAGTCGCATAAATAAATGCAAGGTTTTGAGCGTTGAACTATGTTTTATGCCTGGTCGCTCCGGCATTAACCATGCCTCCGCTGGAAGGTGCCGCAGTGCTTTTTGCATAATTGACTACAATGCATTAGAAGGTGTGCATAGTGTATAATTCTTTATAGTAGCCGTTAAGTTGTAATAATTCGGCGTGAGTACCGGATTCGACCACCTGACCATGTTTCAGGCAGTAAATATAATTGGCGTTTCGCACGGTGGAGAGGCGATGCGCAATAATTATAGTGGTGCGATTATGGCATAAACGTTCAATCGCATCTTGAACCAGAGCTTCGGACTCGTTATCCAGCGCACTGGTGGCTTCATCAAAAATCAAAACGGCGGGATTTTTCAGGAACACCCGTGCCAGCGAGATGCGTTGGCGTTGGCCGCCGGAGAGCCGGACGCCGTGTTCGCCGACATAAGAGTCGAACCGGTCGGGTAACGACTCAATAAAATCAAGGATATTGGCGGCTTGAGCCGCCTGCTTCAGCTCTTCCGGCGTCGCGTCCGGCTTGCCAATCAGCAGATTTTCCCGAATTGTGGCGTCAAACAGAAACGGTGTCTGCTGTACAATACCGATTTGAGCACGCAGAAAACGTTGTTTCAACTGGTTGATATCAACGCCGTCCAAACAAATATGGCCGGAAGTCGGTTCATAAAAACGTGGAATCAGTGCGGCGATGGTGGACTTTCCGGCACCGGATTCGCCAACTAAAGCCACTGTTTGCCCCGGCTGAATATCCATGGAAATATTCTTCAGCACCCACGGTTCATCTTCCGTCATGTCCTGATACTTAAAATCCAGATTAAGCAGCTGCAAACGGCCTTTTACCTGCGGCAGGGCAATGGCGTTCGGGGCATCTTGAATTTCCGGTTTTTCCCGCATGATTTCCCGAAAACGTTCAAATGCCGCCGCCGTCTGCTGAGTCTGCTCGGCAAAGTTTACCATGCGCAAAATGGGAAAAGTTACATACCGTGAATACATCATAAACGCCAATAATTCCGCTAAAGTGGCCCGGTTAAAGTAGATTAATATCACTCCGGCGGCAATGAACAGCAAAGAATAACTGTTTAATAACAGAGATATTCCGCAATGAAAATCGGCCAAAACCCGGCAAACGTTCTCTTTGGCGGAAAGAAAATTCTTATTAACCACGGAAAAACGGGAAATCTGAGCGGTCTCATTATTGTACGACTTTACCTCCCGGATGCCTTGGATGGCGTTTTCCACCTGACTGTTGATTTCGGCAACTTTTTCTCTTACCGTCCGGAAGCCGCAATGCAGTTTTTTCTGAAACACCGCCCCCCATAACACAATAAACGGCAACGGAATTAACGTGATTCCGGCCAGCATGGCATTTAAATGAAACATTACCGCAAAGGCCCCAATGAAAGTAAGTACGGAAATAAGCAAATCTTCCGGGGCATGATGCGCGGTTTCACTAATCAGGTTTAAATCGTTGGTCATGCGAGACATAAGATGACCGGTTTTAGTGCGGTCAAAATAACTGAATGAGAGCTTTTGCAAAAAACGGAACAAGTCGCTGCGCATATCGGTTTCCAGTCTGGCACCCAAAATATGCCCCCAGCGAATCCCCACATACTCCGCCGCCGTAATCAGCACCGCCAGCACCGCCATAAGAGTTGCGCCCCAGATTAAGGCGGTCAAGTTACGTTCCGGCAGATACTCCTGCACTACTTTATACAGTACCAGCGGAAGCAGTGTGGTAAAACCGGCATTCATTACGCCGGCCGACATATCCAGAATAAATAAACCGCGGTGCGGCCGATAATAAGAGATAAAACTTTTTAGATTTTCACGCCATAATGCCATTTTTTTACACTTTCATATAATACATAATTATAAATATAGAGTCAATTTGGCGGAAATTCAAGTATTTTGCTTGAGATTTTGGAAAATAACTGTACATTAAAGAGAAAGATAGAATGGAGAGTTTATTATGCTGGAAAATTTAAATTTGACCCGTCCGCTGGTGTTTTTTGATATTGAATCAACCGGAGTGAATCCGCAACGTGATCGCATTGTGGAGTTATCGATAATTAAACTGTTGCCGGAAGGCGGCGACGAACGAACCACCCGGCGGTTGAATCCCACTATCCCGATTCCGGCCGGAGCCTCGCAGATTCATGGCATTTATGATGCCGATGTTGCCCATGCTCCTACCTTTGTGCAGATTGCGCAAAATCTGCATAAGTATCTGGAAGGATGCGATTTAGGCGGCTATAATATTCAGGGATTTGATATTCCGCTGTTAGTGGAGGAGTTTCGCCGGGCGGGAATTGAGTTTGCCGTTGCCGACCGTCGAATTATTGATGCTTACACGATTTTTACCAAACTTTATCCCCGGACGTTGACCGCCGCTTATAAGTTTTTTTGCAATAAGGACTTAGAGGGGGCGCACGGTGCCGAGGCCGATACGCTGGCCACGATGGAAGTGCTGGTCGGGCAGTTGGCTAAACACCCGGAATTGCCGCTGGATTTGACGGAATTGAGCAAGTTTTGTGATAATCGCGACCCGGATGCAATTGACTCGCAACGGCGGTTTAAGTTTGTCAACGGAATTGCCACGGTAAATTTTGGTAAGTATTCCGGCCAGCCGCTGCGGGAAGTGGCGGTGAATGAGCCGGGATTTCTGCGCTGGATTCTGCGTGGCGATTTTTCCGACGAAGTAAAAAATATTGCGTCCGACGCTTTGGCCGGAAAATTTCCGGTTCCGGAAAGTTGCTGAATTATGCGCAAAGCCGGGAAAGAAATAAAAGCCTTATTTCGCTTGCTGGACGATGATGACGACAGCATTGTTTGTCAGGCATTGTCGGCCTTGCTCAATTATCCGGACCAGGTGTTGAATAAACATATTAAAGAGTTGCAGGAAACCCCAAATGAGCTGCTGCGCCGGCATATTCATCAGCTGGAATCAATTATGCTGATGCGTCGCCGCCGCCATGAACTGGCGGTTGCCCTGCGGGATGACAATACCGATTTATTGACCGGATTGATAAATATTCACCTGCAATGGTTTGATATAGACAATCCGGCGGCGTTGGAGGAGATGGTTACGCATTTTTATGTACTGTGCGACCAGTTTAAGTTAAATAGTCTGGCTCAGCTGGCCGATTATTTTATCCGCAATGATTTTGAAGTGCCGCAATTACACGGCATTCCATTCCCGGATTTGTATTGTCTCGGCGTGGTGCTGGAAGAACGCCGCGGCGATGATGCGGTATTGGGTATTTTAGCCAAATTAGTGGCGGCACGGCATCAATTTTCGTTACAAATCGGGCGTTGCATGGGGAGTTTTGTGCTGGTGGACGCCAAGCATCAAATGATGTTGACTCCGGAACGCAATTGGCAGATCTCACCCATTGCCGAAAATGTGGAATACTATAAAAATAACGAATTACTGCGCTATATTATGCAACGCTTATTCACCTATTCGGTGGAAACCGACAGCTTCCGATATGTTCACACCCTGTCCACCGCCATTACCGGCCGCTCCGACAGCTGTGAATTAGATTATCTGCCCTATCCATTCTTTAAAAAACGCTAACCATTAATTCTAATAAACGGTGCAACTAATAAATCGTTACCACGTGATATTCTTTTTGCGGCAACCTCAATCGCTACCGGAGATGCATCTATTCCTATCCACGAACGATTTAAACTGTCCGCCGCTACCAGCGTTGTGCCGCTTCCGCAAAAACAGTCTAACACGATACTGTCATTATTGGACGATGCATGAATAATATCAATTAGCAACTCAAGATTTTTTTCAGTAGGATACTGCGGATACTGTGGATCTTTATAATACCAGACATCCTGTTTTTTTTTCCCTTTCTGCACAACGTCATCAGCGTAAATTATTTTGCGTGGATTACCGTTTGCCGACCATTCAATTAATCCGGCCTCCTGCAACTTGTTTAATTCCGCCGGACTAGACCGCCAATGTCTGCCGACAGGTGGCTTTTTTCCATGCCATGGTTGTCCTGTTTCTCCTGAAATAGTTTCTCCTGGTGCATGTAATGGAATTGTGGTGTAGCGTCTTCCATTTTTATCAAACTTATTGAATCTTTTTATAATGTCCGCTTCATCTACTGGTTCTTGTGGATTATGCCAAATAAAATCATTGCTTTTGGTATAAAATAAAACCATATCTTTTATATTCCCATAAGCATTACGGGCAAAATTTTTAGGATTACATTTTAT
>CAZEHZ010000033.1:4324-21713 GCA_964512385.1 uncultured Victivallaceae bacterium
GTGATATCATTCCGGAAATTTTTTATACCAAAAACTTCATCCATTAAAATTTTCACATAATGGCCAATTTTATAATCTATATGCAAATAGATAGAACCTTTTTCGGATAATAATTCACGCAGAAGAAGTAGTCTTGTACGCAGAAAATCTATAAATTCGTTACCGCAGAGCATGTCTGTATAGGCAATTTGATCAGATGTACTATTGCTTATGGTGCTTACACGGTGTGTGCCACAGGTAAAGGTTTTTTGGGTTGCAAAAGGCGGGTCAATGTATATAAGGTCAATTTTACCGGCAAACCCTTGTTGAATTAATTGTTCCAGCATGGCTTGGTTTTCACCATAAATCAACATTCTTGGTGTTGGGGTAAAAGATATATTGGATGTGTTATCGGTTGTCAAAATCATAGTGTATTTATCTCTTAAATGCTATATAAAAAATCTTTTAGCACTAATGCACTTAAGATATTATGTTGTGGGTTGTTATTGAGGTGCGAAAATAATTTGTGATGGCCTGGAATATAAAGAACTCCATCTAATATTGCAATCTTTATGACATTACACGGGCATTCAATTGTAGATATTGCATCAGCAAACTGTGCATTTTGGTGTCCACCAAAATCGGTTAAAAATTTAGCCTCTCCTATTACATATTTGCCATTGAAACGGGCTAAAAAATCCAATCCTTTAAGTCGATTATATCCAAATTTTTCTTGGGCAAAATTTTGCATTTCATAATCACTGGCGGCTAAAATCGCATTATCATTATTTTTTAAAAAATCATCCATTTGAACCGGAAATATACCAAGTTCACCGCTATTCAGCCAACGTTTGAAAAGTGGACCAATTTGCCGATTGGTTTCCTTAGGCTCAGAACAACGTTCGAATAGTTTATTTAAACCCATTTGAAACAGTCTTCCGGCAATACGTTGTACCGTGGCGGGATTTCTGTCAATGGCAGATTTATCATTACGGAGATAAGCGATATATGAATCTTTTATGGGGTATAAATCCATGTTTAAAAATTCAGAAACTAAATCTTTAGCACAATGATTATTGTAGGCATGTTCAATCCTACACCATCTTTCATTATCAATTTCTCGGCAATCTTCTGGAATTGTCGGATAAATCCTAAACAACAGATCAAGATAATTACGTTGATTGGCCAGTTCATAACTGATTTTAGTCCAATAATTCATAAAAACTCCTTTTTTCTGGTTTATGCATCGCCACGGTCGATTTGTACTTCCCGCCGCTGGAAGGTGGGCACATCCAAATCCTCGCCCTTAAAGGTTACTTGAGGCGAGTTGAAGAAGATGCCTTTGGCTACCGGCGGCGGCGTAAATTCCAACGTTAATTGACACGCTTCCGCAGTGCCGGCGGCGTTGTCCGCCACTTCGTTCGGGAACAGCGAGTCTACCGGCTGTTCCTGCAAGGTGGGCGCATTCGGGGCTATCCGTTTGGGTTTTTCGGCATATTTAACCGCAATGGCGGCGCATAAAATACAGTTTGCGTATTCAGCCGAGGTGTTTATCGCCATAATTACATGCGCATTTTCACCATAACATTTATTGGCCGCCTGCATGGTCTCCTGCACTCTGGCAATGCTTAATTCCGGCCCGCCAAGTACGCTGACCAAAATTGCATCGGCTTCACGCAATTTGCCGACGCCGCCCAGCAAAGGCGAACACAGCATACGGTCTATGGCCAACTGGCCGGCATTTTCACTTTCCGCCAGCGCCGCTACACCGACCCCGATGGCGCAATAGTTTTTGCGGACTCGTAAAAGTTCGGAAATATCCGAAAAATCCGCCGGAATCAAGTTACGGCCAAACAACATTTCACAAACCGCAACGGCGGCACGGGATAACTCCGCATCGGCCAACTGAAACGCCTGCTCTGCCGGAGTCTCCGGCGACAGTACGGAAAACAACAAGTCGTTAGGCAGTAACATTAAGGCGTCCGCCGCCGGAGACAACTCGTCAATGGCGGCATCGGCAATTTTTCTCCGGGCATGCCCCTCCCAGGAGAACGGCAGTGTAAGCAGTTCAATCGCCGGGATTTTCAGCTTACCCGCAAGCCCGGCGATCGAGGTTACGGCGCCGGAGGCAAAACCGCCGCCCAAACCGCCTAAAATTACAATATAGTCAAAGCCGGTCAGTAAACTTTCCAGCTTCCCGCGTTCACGGGCGATTGAGCGTTGACCTTTCAGCGGATCGCCGCCGCAACCCCGGCCATTACGCCACTGCGGGTCGGCCAGCAACTGGCAGGCTTCCGGCAGTGGCGACGAGGCTAAACATGCCGCATCTGTGTCGATTGCCAGCAGATGCAGTTTCCCGGCCGCCGGCAAGGTGGATAGTGTACTTAAGACACGAATACCGCCGCAACCCAGCCCTAAAACCGCAATGCGGGGGGGCGTAATTACACTTGGTGTAGATTTTTGCGTGTTTTCTATCATAATATCTAAATCTTAATTGAGCTTTTTAAATTGATAAATGTGCGCCAAGCCGAGTCGCCAATTGAGCCGAAAGCATCAGAAATCAACCCGGTTACACTGCGTTTGCGCCCGGAATTCATCATACGCAACTGTTCTTCGGTATAGCGCAATGCGCCCCAAATGGTGCTGTAGCGTGGATTGGCCAGTTCGCCAAGCTGTTGTTCCAAGTCGTAAGGATGCCCAATGCGGACCGGAAATTCAAAGATGCTCTGAAACAACTCGGCACTGCGTGGGAACAACGCTCCGCCGCCGGTTATAATGCCGCCGCACGCCAGATTACGCAGTAAATTAGGGTCATAAAAATTACTTTTTACAATATTGAACAGCTCACGCAGCCGCAAGTCGATAATTTTCTCAAAACTGATTAACGGAATCCGGCGCAAAGTGGAGCCGATTTGAATGTTCACCAATCCGGCGGCGGTAACGCCGGGTTGCTGTAACGTGCCGTCCATTAAAATATTACGGCAAAATTCAATTGGCAGGTTTAAGCCGATGGACAAATCATTGGCCACATGGTCAAAGCCCACCGGAACTACGCCGGAGGCAAAAACACCGTCATTAAAAACCGCCAAATATTCGGTGGTGCCACGGCCTAAATCCAACAGCAAGGCGCCTTTGTCCCGTTCTTCCGGCGACACAATGCCGTATAGGTCGGCCAGTGCGCTGAACACCAGTTCCGGCGCGGTTTCAAACCCGGCGTCCTGATAGATGCTGCGGAAGTTGTTCAAGCGGTTGCTGTCGCCATAAATAACGTGGCAGAACAGTTCAAATTTATGAGCGTTCTGGTCAATGGGATTGCGGACCCGCCGCACGCTGTCCAGCAGATAGTACGAGTCCATAATATTCAATTTTTCCTGATTATTCGGCAGTGGCTTCTGTTCTATGGCGTTCACCGCTTCTTCTATATGCGAATAATCCACCGCCCCTTCCGCCGACTTGATAAACACCGGGGCCGAGGCCTGATAAGAGTTGATGTTACAGGCACTTACCGTTAATGTGGTCAGCAGTGAATTATTCAGTTCATTGCCGCTGGATGCATCGGCCTGCTCCAATGCTTCGGTTAATTTTTCCAGCACTTTGTCCATGTCGGCAATTTCGCCTTTTACCACATCGCCGTCCAGCGGAACTTCACCGCGGCCGATAACGGTAAGCGGCTCGTCTTCGGAACAACTGCCGATTAGCACGCAGATTTTTGATGTGCCGATTTCTATGGCACTGATAATATCCGGTCTTTTAAACATTATTATACTCTCTGTCACCAATTAGTTTTTTATCATTCATAAGATACCGCAAATACGGCAAAATACCAGTAAAAAGCGGGTATTTTTTGGTTTTTTTTACATCTTGTTTGCGTATCGGGGAAAAGTGTACTATATTACCTGTATAAATATATACTGAGGATGATTATATTATGGATTTATATTATACAATAAGAATGGATAACGGCGCTACGCACTATGCATCGGCACCGGCGGAAATGGTATTTAAAAAACACGACTATTGTGTGGCTCGGAGAGACTTTTTCAGCGAATATGCCGAAATTGCGATTCTGCACGGCGAAAAATTACCGGAGGATAAAACTCATGAACTGGCTGTGATTCAGCGCATGGCCACTCCGGAGGATAAACAGACGGCCACCGAAAATATGGCGAAAGCATGCGGTTCGTTCCGCACAGCGGTAAATCAGGTGGAGTTGCTGAAGTTGCCGATGAAACTGTTGAATTGTCATCATTCACTGGATAACAAACTGATTACCATACAGTTTACGGCGGACGGCCGGGTGGATTTCCGGGAACTGGTTAAGGATTTGTCCCGGATTCTGGGCGGTCGTATCGAATTGCGCCAGATTGGGGTGCGGGATGAAGCGGCAATTTGCGGCGGTATCGGTATTTGCGGTGAGGAGTTGTGTTGCCGACGGTTTTTGAAGGAGTTCAATTCCATTAACGTGCGCATGGCCAAAGACCAGGATTTGTCGCTCACACCGGGGACAATTTCCGGCGCCTGCGGACGGCTGAAATGCTGTCTGAAATTTGAACACGAAGGCTATGTGGAGCTGGAACGCTGTATGCCGCGCCGCGGCGACAGTTGCTGCTGTGCCGAAGGCAAAGGAAAAGTGATAGATCGTAATTTGTTGACCGGTAAAGTTACTCTGCAGTTGGAACACGGCAATAATGTGATTTGTGAACGCAAAGACTTGAAAGTGCTTTCCGGGCGGAAACAGGCCAAGGATAACGATGTACCGCCGGAATTGAAAAATTTGGAATAAAATTACCGGAATATGAAGAAACTGTATCCCGATCCGTTAGAACTGGATAAACTGGCGGTTATGGACTCTGCGGCGCAGATTGAGGTGCTGGCGGAGTGGGACGCTGCCGGTTTTTTGTTAGAGGCAGATGAGGAGTCTGCGGTTTTTGCGGCACGGGTAAAACGGATATTAGCCTGGCGGGAGAACTTTTTACGGCAGTTGAAGCAACAGAATAAGGTGGAGTTTGCCCCCAAATTATATGCTGAAAAAAACAATTTGGTGCCGTTGGCGATAATTCAGGAGGCAGCGGAAAAAGCCGAAGCGTTATACGCCTTTAATCTGCAATGGGCTCCGGCTTGTTTTCTTACCGAACCTTTGGGGATGCTGTGGGGCGGCAGTTCGTGGGCGGATTTGGAGTCCGGGGAAACAATGTGCATAATCCGTAAAGAGTTCCGTAAAAAATCCAAGTGGTATGTTTATGAGCGTAAAGAGCTGTTGGCGCATGAGTTGTGTCATCTGGCGCACGCTCCGGTAAGCGGCAACGGGTTGGAGGAGTTTTTTGCCTATCGCACCTCGGCCGGCAAATTGCGGCGTTATTTGGGGAATTGTTTTGTCTATAACTGGGATGCGTTGTTTTTTATGTTGCCGTCTATGCTGTTATTGGGGGCGGAACTGCTGAATTTTTTCTGGCGGCCGATATTACCTTTGTGGCCGTTTTGGGTGCTTACAGTAATGGGGCCGGGGTGGTTGATTTGGCGCAATCAGCGGTGGCGGAATTACTATTTTAAAGCCGAAAAATGGCTGAAAAAGTTCAATTTACCGGCCGAAAAGATTCTATTCCGGTGTACAGAAATGGAAATTCAGCAAATTGCGGAGATTGAGAGTGCCGAAAAGTTCAAAAGTTTTGTCCAACAAAAATGTGCAAAGTCGATTCGGTTTCAAGTAATAAAAAGGCGGTTTATAACGGAGCAGGAACCATGAAACTTGATAAAGTGGTAGAGTTTTTTAACAATAAATTACAAGTGGCGGATTTTGCCGCCGATGTGTCTAATAACGGCCTGCAGGTGGAAACATCGGCGGCGGAAATTACTAAAATTGCGTACAGCGTGGATGCGTCGATGGCGGTTTTTGAGCAGGCGGCGGCCGGCGGTGCGGAGTTGTTGTTTGTGCATCACGGCTTAAGCTGGGGCGGCGAACCCAGACGGTTTTCCGGCGTAACCGGGCGGCGGCTGCAAATGCTGTTTGAACATAAATTGTCGCTCTACGCCGTGCATTTGCCGTTAGATGCCCATGCGGTTTACGGGCATAATGCGCAGATGGCGGCATGGTTAAACTTGCAGAATAAAGAGCAGTGCTGCAGTTATCATGGTATGAATATCGGCTGGTGCGGCGATTTGCCCGCCCGGTTGCCGCTGGAAGCTGTGGCGGGTAAACTGGTTGAACATCTGCCGACGGTACCCACCGGGGCAAAATGGTATGGTAAAGATTTTCAGCGGCCGGCGGATCGCTGTGTGATTGTATCCGGCGGCGGCGGGTTTGAAGCCATAGAAGCGGCTTGGGCATGTAAGGCCGACACGTTGATTATTGGCGAGGTTACGCATGAGATGTATGCAATGATTATGGAAAGCGATATCCGGGTATTGCGATTGGGGCATTATGCATCGGAAACTCCCGGCGTATTGGCGGTTAAGGATTTAGTGCAGGCCGAATTAGGAATTCCGGGCGTGTTTGTTGACGTGCCGACCGGATTGTAAAAGTTTAGGAGTTGAAAAATGAAAAACAGTTTTTTTACCGTAATATTGGTTGGATTGTTGAGTATAATCGGGGTGGGATTAAGTGGTTGTAATGCATTGTCATCGCATCCGCGCGGTGATTCCGGCTATGCGGAGCTTACGCCGGATGAAATTACCTCTTTGGTAAATTACGCCCGCAGTGTGATTCGTAATCAGAAAAGCGAATTACGCAAGAATCAGTATCAATATATCGCTAATTATCAACCTGATGTGCGGATATCATACCGGTCGGATTGCTACGGACGGGCCATTATCAGCTGGACGCTGGATAAAAAAACTTTCCGGGTGATTTTTTTAGGAGACTTAACCTCTCGTGATCCGGATCGCTTAAATGTAAACTACAGCGTGGTGCGGGAAACCGATCAAATAAATTATACGGATCGCGGTTACGGCTTAAAACCGGAGTTGGAAATTAACCAGAACGAACGCATGGAATTGAAGAAACAATAACTTATGAAGTATGGAATATTTTTTGATTTGGACGGTACTTTGATTGATTCAAGTTTAGACTTGACCACCGCCACTAATCTGACCCGGAAATCGTATAACTTGCCGGAATATACCGTGGCACAGGCCATGGCGTGTGTGGGCGACGGCGTTAAAAATTTGTGCCGCAAATGTCTGCCGGAGTTGCCGGAAAATGAGTTGCCCGCAGCTGTAATCCGGTTTGGCGAGTTTTATCAGGCCAATCAGATAAAGGCTACCTGTTTGTATCCTTATGCGGCGCAAATGCTGAAAAATTTGCACGACAACGGCTATTTTATTGCCTTGGTAACTAATAAGCCGCAGGGAAATTCGGAACAGATACTTCAACATCTGGGCGTTTTTGAATATTTTAACGGTATTTTAGGCGGCGGTGTTACGCCGGCTTTGAAGCCGGAGCCGGCAGGAATTTTAAAATTACTGCACGAATTTAAACTGGAACCGGAAAATTGCGCTATGGTGGGCGATCATTATACCGACATGGCGGCGGGAAGACAAGCCGGAACCGTGCGGATTTGGGCTAAATGGGGGTTTGGCGATTTGCGTGGCGAAGGCTATGATTACGCCGCCGAAAATATTTCAGCACTGGACACGCTTATTCGCTTAACGCTTTTTCCGGCAGATAAGTTGTAATATCCACAACGGAATCTAAAAAGTCTTTGGTGTTGTATTTTACCACATCCACCGCCAGTTTACCGTATTGAATTTGCGGCTCCCGCCACGTGCCTCTAATTCCCATCGGCACGGTAAGCCGCATCATTTCCACCGCCGAGTCCATATTTAAATCCTGTTTGGACCCGATAAAAAAGTGGCCGGTAAAGCGCAGCGAATTTACCGGAGTGCCGGTTAAATAACCTTGATTGATCGTTACCTGCCCCTTATTCATCGTTAAATCCAGAGCGCCGTGATCAAATTCAAAATATTCGGTATTATTATAGAAGCGTTTGACTAAAGCCACCACCTGCAGTGCCCGTTCCAGTTTTTCCCACGAGGTAGGCAGAAATTCCTGCAGATTAACCAACACACTGAACGGCAAAAGCAGAACCCGGCCGACTACGGTATTGCCTAAGGTGTGCGGAAGTTTCACTTTAGCAAAATCTACCTTCAATTCGCCTTGCTGAGTATCCCAGAAACGGTTTCCGGCCAGCGATTCACCGGAAACATTAAGTTTACAATGCGTCATAGCCGCCGAAAAATCGCCTAAATCCGCCGACAGAAACGGCGCCATAATGGTGGATAATTCGGCATCATCGCTATTGGCTTGAAAACCGTAATTAATGCCCGTCGGCGTACTTAATAAATTCCCGGCAATGCGGACTTCGGCACCGTTAAAACGCAAAAACATCCGTTCGATATTCAGTCGATTCCCGCATAACTGCAACCGGCTGCGCAGATTGGCATTTATATTATCGCCCCAGGAGATGCCGTCGCACAGCACATCCACATTAATGGGAACGAGGCCAAAATAGAACGAGGTTTCTTCGGTTTCCACCGTATTATTGATCGCAACTGAACCGGGTTCCGGGGTAGTACCGTCGGCGACTTCTTTAGGCGCATTGGCGGTATGCCGGAACAGACTGAATACTGTTTTAGCGTCAAAACGTGGTGCGGAAAGCTGCAGATAGGCGGTGCCGGCGGCGGTAAGCGACGGCTGTGGATAGTAGCCGGTTAAGGTGGCGGAGGCAATCGGCAGGTTGTCGGCAAAAAACTCTAAAGCGGTGTCAGTTAATTTTATTTCCTGTTCCGTGCCGGTTGCGTGCAGTATGGCTCGGCAACTAATCGGAGTGCCGTCCGGAAAACTGTTGGCGTGCAACTCGCCGGAATAGGTGAAATCTTTCAGACTGCGCCAGTTTAATTCGGCAACGCCGCCGGCGTTCATATCGGCCGGCACCGGAATATCGAACTCACGCAATAAACGGCCGGTTACATAATCGGCATTTACCTTGCCCTGCCAGTCGCCGGTTTGTAAATTGACGGCCAAATCGCTGTTGGCTTCAAACTGCAATTTGTCCGAAAACAAAAGCTGTGCGGATAAGATATCGGCCTGTAAATTGTACCAGTCAGAAAGTTCCGCCTGCCATTTCAGATTTACTCCGGCGCTTGGCAGCCGCCACTGCCGATAGGCCGGCAACGTGTCTTGCATTTGTAGTATACCGTTCATGTGCATCAGTTTAAAGTCCGGCGAGATATTTAATTCAGTGGAGCCCTGAATCGTGCCGGATTTAAAGCTGAGCGGCCAGTTATATTCCGCCATAATCTGGTCTGCCACACTAAGCGGGCAGGGTTCAAGTTTCAGTTCGGCCGCCAAATTATTTTCCAGCAGGCAATCCTGCCAATTAAAGCGGTTGCCGGAAAGCAACAGCTGCAATAATGTGCGCTGTTTGCTGTAAAGCACTAAGTTGGAATTATTTAACGTAAGCGCAGTTTCGCCCGGCGTATAAGAGATGGGAATTTTAGCTGTAACTTCAATCGGACTGGCGGTTTTTAAAATTTGCCGCAGCCATGGTTGCCCGGAAAATTGATTAAACGGCGGAAAACGCAGCAGCGACTCATTCATTGCGCTGAAACAGGCGTCCAGCTGAAATTTGCCGCTGAACAGATTAATGAAGCTGTCCGGCAGTTGTAAAACCAAAAGTTGTTCGCCGTTTTCAGCGATTACGGCATCGAATTTCCGTAAATTCAGATTGCCGCTGGCTGTTAAATCGGCCTCAAGAGAGATATTGCCATCCAGATTTTCATACTTATATGGATGAATATTAAATGCCACATTGTCCGTGTTACACCAGCCGGAAACGGCGATACCGTCTAAGTCGGGAGTTGGAATCCCGGTTAAATCGGCGGAAAATTCACCACTTTCCACAATATTATCGGGTAATCCGATATATTTCCATAATAACGGAATATTTATTTTATCAAATTTCAGCTCCAACTGCGGTACCGGTTTGCGAAAGCTCCAGCCGGAGTTTTTATAATCCATAATCATCGCATTGGCCACCTGACCGGAGCCTACGGGACGCTGGTTTGAGCTTAACTGCAAGGCGAGTCGGGAGAACGCCACACTGTCATTCGGGATATCCCAAGCGGTATTGAATGCCGAACTTAATTCAATGTCATTAGCACCTCTTGCCGCCAGATTACCGCTTAAATCTGCGGCAAGGTCATTAAGTTTAAACTTGGCTTCGCCTTCCAGTTCCCAATCCTCAAACGGCAAATCCAGCCAACTGGCCAGATAACCGCCAATTGTCGGCTTTAACGGCCGGAAGCCGATCTCCGAATCCATATTCCACGGATAAAACGTCATGTCGGCCGCAGTGTGAAGTTTGGAACTGAAAACATTATTCTGATAAAACTCAACATCAACATAATCAACGGTTAAGGCCGTTAAAACGTCAATCCCGTGCGCACTGCCGGAGGCCCGTAAACGCTTGTCGGCCAAATTTACCAGTCCGGCGTTGCCTTTCAGGTCTTCAATCACCGCCACCGCCTGTAACGAGGCCGGCAGAAGTTTTTCCGTAAACGTTCCCAAGCCGGATGCTTTTATATGCGAATTCTGCATATTAATGCTTTCGGCCACCACCCGGCAGTTGGCTTCGGCATCAACTTTGGTGGTGGAATTGTTGCCGAACTTATCAATAAAACCATTGATATTGGTAACATCCACCACTACTGTGCGAAATCCCAAATCGCTGATATACGTGAAAAAAAATGATGAATTTTTTACCGTTAAGCCTTTAATCTGCAATGGAAATACCGGAATGTCTCCGGCACCGGCGTCAATCGGAATACCCTGCTTATTTAAAATGGGCGGCAACAGTTCGGCGGCGGCTTCCGCCTCATAATCATATCCGGCGGGGTATACGTTAAAAAAGCCGGACTGATTACGCACGACGGCGGTTTTCGCCCCGTCCACCATCAGATCGCTTAAATTCAATCGTCCTTTAAGCAACTCTTGTAAATCGAACTTTCCGGTTATGAAATCCAGCGTCAAAATTGGTCGCCAACCGGGGCCGAAATAGAGTTTTTCCACTTGAAATGTGCGGTTTAAGAACGAAATTTGTACTTTTTGCGCATCCAATTGAAAGCCGATTACATCACCCAGCAACGGAAAGATTACACCACAGATAAACCAGCTGGAAAACAAAATATTGTACCCGATTAAAAACAGCAGAAAAACCACCAATAACCGCTTACTCCACTTGCGGCGGCGGCTGACGGTTGGCTTTTTAGTTGAACGGGTACGATGAAACATATATTTTAGAGTCCGTTGGCAAACATTTTGCGTAATTCGTCCTGAAATGCTTTGACATCATCCTCGGTTGGCGTGCCGACTTCATTATCCAAGCTCAAGCGGCCATATTGATCCAATAACCACTCCGCCGACGCCCCCGACCCGAAACTTACCGAACCACTGGCCACTGCGCCCGGACGCACCACCGTGTTTCTGGTTACTCTGGTTACGCCGTCGCCGGGTTGCGGCTGCGGTTCAATTTTTTCCTCTTTTTTCGGCGTTGCCGGATCGAGTTTCTGCCAGTCAATATCTTCCAGTTCCGCCGCCAGCATACGCATTTCCAGAAACGTATACTTTACACCGAATTTTTCGGCAATCTGATCTTGAATATTAGACAAACTTACGCCGTTGTTCAACTCTTCCGCCATGAATTTTTTAATTTCAATGTCATTCATCTTCATTTTCTCCTTATCGAAAATTATTAATTTTTTAATCTGATTCGCGGGTCAGCCCACGCATAAATAATATCAGTCAGCAAATTTATAGCCACAAACAACAAGGCACTGATGATCACCAACGCCTTTAATAATTGTAAGTCGCTGTTATACAGCGCATCCAGTCCGGCATAACCCAAACCGGGAACGCCGAAGAACGCCTCCAGCAACAAACTGCCCGTAAACAAAAACGGCAGAACCGACCCCGCTCGCGTGATAATCGGTATTAACGCATTGCGCAGTAGGTGTTTGCTATATATGCAAAACGGAGAACACCCCTTGGCCGCCGCCGTTCTTAAATACTCCTTATTCAGTTCATTCACAAATACCGACCGGTAAAAACGCACACTGCCGCCAACTCCGCAGATAATGCCGATGATTACCGGCAGCAGCAAATACTCCGGTTTTCCCCAGCCCCAAACCGGAAACCAGTTCCAGTAATACGCCAACAGCCATTGCGCAAAAATTATTACCACCAGATAGCTGATGCTCATCATGGCGATGGAAATTAACAACAACATGCGGTCGATAATCGTATCTTTACAGGCGGCGGCCAGCAAAGCCAACACCACTCCTAACAGCAGTTCGCCCAGAAATACCGGCAGCATTAACGCCAGCGACGGCCCGACTCCACGCCGCAAAATCCGCCCGATCGGTTCACGGGTTACCAGTGTCCGCCCAAAATCCAGTACCGATATATACGGCGCATTCGGCGTGAACGAGCAAATTTCCCGCATGGTCCGGAAAAATTGTGAGTTAAATGCCGATGTGTTGGGGCGGTAAAACTCAACCTGAATAATCTTACTGCCCGGATCGGCGGTAAACGTGATCTCCTCGGTTTCCGGCGGAATTTGGTCGTTCAGCAACGCTGGTTCAATTTTGATCCGTCCGTCAAAATCATATTTTACGATTATATTTTCGTCCGGCGTGGCAAAATTTCGTTTAAAGACAATTCTTTCCATCGTAATATCGGCGGAACCGTTATACGGAATATGACTGTACTCCACATTGCCCACGATTTTTCCGGTGGCGGCATCGTAGCTGTTAAACGCCTCGGTCAATCGTGTAGAGCCTAAAAACAGCGGTAAGTCGGCACCTAATTCCCGGCGCATATCCTCAATTTCCTGCGCGGTGGGATTCTTGCCCAGCACGGCCGCCGCCGGGTCTCCGGCCGCCACGTTAAACAGCAGAAAGGTCAGCATCACCACGCCGAACAGAACTAATACTGAATATAACAAGCGTTTAATTATAAATTTTACCATACCTTAATTTCCAAATAAATCTGCTTCCGGCCGTTGCCATTCACCGTTGCCGTGTAACCGCAAACGAATATTTTCCGGCAGAAACTCCGCAAATTTTGCATAAAGCTCGTCCAATTTCTTCAAATAATACAAGCGGTTGTAATCACGTTCCGCCGTCGGATTTTCGACATCCGGGGCATTGCTCAGCAGTTTGGAACTTTCCACCACCGCCACGGTTTTTTTACTGCCGATGACATAATATGTTACCGGTTCGCCGGCCTGATAATCGCCGCCCGCCTGAATCGCCAGTTCATACGCCGCACTGCGCCGCCCGCTGCCGGAACTCATCTTTTTCTTATAGACCGCCAAAGAGTCTTTTAAGTTCTCACTTTTGGCTAATTCCGCCGTGGGCAGAGTACCGTGAGTAAGCTGGTCGGCCAGCGTAATGTAGCACTGGTTAATGTCGTGATACTTTTTGGTCAGCAAGCCTTGAACCAGCGTTTGCATGAACTGCCGCTGGAACGGCTCCAAACCACGGGACTTTAAACCGGCACCGGAGATATCCACCACGCCGGAGTCCGACAATAACGCATAGTTTTTGCTTTTATAACAGAACATCGCCGGGTAATGACTATCCAACTCCACGGTGATTCCGGCGGGTAAAACGGCTTGAACGGCGGCCTGCCATTCCGCCGCACCACGCTGCCGGTCCGGGCGGACAAAATACACACCATCGGTGTCTGCTTCCAGAATCGTACACTTTTCCTTGGCCAGAAAATCCAGCATACTCTTCAGAATCCGGCGGCCTTCGGCGGTAATTTTTTCCGCCAGAGCATAATCGTTAAACGTGGCCTGCGCCGCCCCCAGATAACCGTAAAACGAGTTGATTAAAATCTTAAACGTAGTCTGCAACGCATTATAATAACTTTTATCCGCCGGATTGTCCGCTTGTTTCTGCGCATCTTTGGCGACTAAGCGAAACTCACGCAAGCCGGTAAGCAAACGCAAAAATTCATTTAAAGTATCACGCTTGGGCTGCCATTGATTGGCCAGAATTATTGACGGATACAAACTGCGTACGTCGCAATGGAATACATCTTCAAACACTCCGGTTTGTTCCGACACCGTCAACGCACCGGCAAAACTGGCCGCCTGTTCCGGAAAAGTCAACGCCTGCCCCGCCTGTAAATATGCACTTTGCAGCATATAATCAATGATGGTAGCCCGGCCGCGCACCACCATGTCCTGTAATTTTACCGGCACCAGCTGAGTCATATAAAAATAACTGGGCAGCAATTTGTCGGCCAGCATCCGGCATTCCCGAACGTCATCCAGAGCATAACGGCACAACCGCTCCCGGTCATCGTGCCAGACCTGTGTGATACTGGCGCCCGGTACATATTCCCGATCCGCCGCCGCAAAGCCGAAATGCCGGGCTAAATACTTAAGGTTAAACGACTCCAGACTGCGGTGAATAATATCATAAAATTGCGCCAAGTGCATGGTGTCCACCACATGACGGCCATAAAAATCGTAACGGGAATAGTTTACGGTGCGTTCCGCCGCCGCAAAGAACGAATTGCGTTTTTTGCCGACTCTGCCGCCACGCCCCAACGCCAGTTTCACCTTATGCCGTTTGGCTCTGACTTCCAGATACGGCAGGTCAAAGCGGAAAATATTATGCCCCTCCAAAACATCGGGGTCGCGTTCCTGAACCACTTTTACAAAAGCCTCCAGCAGTTCCCGTTCGCCGCCCAACTCATCCTGCCGCAGAATTTGTTCAAAGCCGTGATTGTCGGACACGGCAATAATAATAATCTCGTCGGCCGGACGATATGCGTTGGGGAATTCATGGTTGTTACTGCACAGCGTTTCCAAGTCAAACTGCAAGCGGCGCAAGTCGTTAAACTGCATACTGCGGAATAGACGCAAATTCTGATTCATTAAAATTTGATTGGTAAAGTCGCCAAACAGCAACTTACCGCCCGTAGCGGTGGTTTTGGCCCGCTTTTTCAGGTAGTCCACCGCCGCCAGATATGCTTCGGCCGAGGTGAAAACCACCTTATATTTCAGTTCTCCGGCGCCGTTTAACTCCACAACTTGATACTCGCCGTCAAACTCCGCCAAATCCGTAATGTCCGTTAAGAGCAGACAAAGCTGTAACGCCGTTTTTTCAACCGTAATTTCACTGCCCTGCCGAAAAAACAACTCCGCCACTCCGCCGTCTTCCGCTACTTCAGCGGCAACCAGCTGTTGGCGTTCCGAACTTACTAATTTATCCAGTTCATTCATTCCGCACCCCCAAACTGATTTTTTAAAACGACACGGTAACTTCGCCGGAAATTTTAAACGGCGGCGGCATCAACTTTAATTTAGGTTCGCTGATATTTTCCCAGTCCTGTTCCCATTTACGCAACATTAATGGATCGGTTTTACCGCCGAACTCATTCAGGTCAATAATCAACACTTCATGTTTTGTGGTTACATAAACATCCATCACCAGCGTAGGAATTTCCAGTAATTCGGAAATTTCCTTAACAAATTTGTCCAACCGCTTCCAGTAATCCTTCTTTACCCCCTCCAGACGGCGGAAGTGCCGAATCAAATGGTACTGGCTGGCCGCCGCCAGTTTACGGTCTTTGATAAAAAGCCTGAACTCACGTGGAATATTCATGCTTCGGAACGGCCGCACGCAAATTGACGTTACATGACCGGCCACCACCGCTTGGCGAACCTTTTGACTGCGAGCCAAAAATCGCCATGCACTTTGTGCCGAATAAACCGCTCCACGCTTGGCCGTATACCGTTCCGTATCCACCGGAGCGCAAACATCCACCGACACAAATGCGCTGTGCGGCACCATTTTCATTAACGGTTTTAAGCGGTTAATCGCTTTTTGAGCCACAGCACCGGATTCTTCGCCATTTTTTAAGGCCTCCAGTTCTTCCGGAGTCAACTTTAAAAAATTAGTCATTAACGAATACGCCCCCAAAACCGGATACCAGACCGGGGTGCGTAAAAAATCATTCATCATGGTTGCCTCCATCAAGTTTTTCGGCAATTTTTCTGGCGGTCAGACGGTTTACCGCCACATAATTTACCGCCATAAATGTATACGGGATAGTGCCTAACACAAACACTAACTGAAAATCTAAATACGGCAACTTAAGTGCCGGGAATAAACTTGCCACTGCCAATACCGGTAACGACGCATATAAGCCAATTACCAGTGTCTCCTTTAATTTTACCAGTTTAGCCGTGCGCTGCTGGCCAAACCAGCCGAATACCAGCACAAACAACAGTAACGGCATGACGGTCTGCAATAAAAGCTCCACAAAAGTGAACATGGATAAAAACAGAATCGGCATACTGTAGTCGTTAGACGTCAGCAACTGTAAAATTAAATTTGCACTGGAATTTTCTTTCGCTATTTCTCCGGTAACCGGCAGTTCAAATACCTGTTTCACCGTGTCCATATTAAGCGGTAACTTGGTGGCGGTAAACTGATTGACGTCGGCCGGAAGCAGATAGAAAAATCCGCCTTCCGCTCCGGCCCATACCGCAATATGAGTGCCGGAAAATATAATCCCGCCAACGGCATCGCTCAATAATTCCGGCATAGTTTCCGGCAGTTTTTCGGTTAAATAACCGATTTTTATCTTTCCGGGCAACTCCAATACCCGGCTTTCATCCGGCTGATTGCTGATGGATAACCCGCCCTGCGGCGTAACGCTTAACGCCCCGAACTCCTCACTCACCATCATGCGTCCGGCATTAACCAGAGTACGAATCCCCGGTTGTCTACCTACTGTAACCACAACGGTACAAATGACAATCGTCAGCAAAAAATGCCACACTGCCATCCAAAGCGGCCGCCCGGCCAAACGACCGAAACAGCGTACTCCTTTGCATAAATCAATGAATGTGGTTACAAAGTTCATCAGTCTAAAACTTTCCTGTAATTGTTCCGGCCGCCTTCACGACGCAAATTTTTCACCTTAACCTCCACCTTGGCGGCTTGTGCTTTGTCCAGCTTATCCACAAACATAATGCCCTGCAGGTGGTCAAGTTCATGCTGAATACAGCGCGCCAGCATATTATCGCACCAATACTCAATGGTGTCGCCGTTCAGCAAGGTGGCTTTAAAGCGAATCTTTTTGGGACGTTCAACTTCGGCATAAACTCCCGGTACGCTGAGGCAGCCCTCTTCATGACGGGACATTTCAGCGGAATACTCCACAATCTCCGGATTTATAATGGCCAACGGCATCTGCGGCAGTAACGCCAGTTCGCCCGGAGACGTCTCCTTATTGGCGGCATCTTCACTTACATCCAACACTACCAACTTAATATTCCGCCCGATTTGCGGTGCGGCCAAGCCGATGCCGTTAAATTTATGCATAACATCC
>CAZEHZ010000034.1:0-21537 GCA_964512385.1 uncultured Victivallaceae bacterium
ACCCCAAACGAGATGTTTTATCTAATTTAAACTCCATTATTCCGGTGATTGATTTTATTGTACGGACTAAAACACCATTAACAGACTTTAATTCAAATGGCCTTGATATACAACAGTTCAGAAATGGCGAATATGCGGTTTATGTAAAAAAACATCTGCTACTCAAGCAAGACGGCAGTTATTTACATAAAACAGTTGATGATGCGTATAAGGCGTTGGAAAACCACATAGCAGAATCTTTACAATATAAAAAAGATATCAAAGAAAAAGATAAAACAGCGTTGCCGGAAAATATTAGAGTTGGCGTGGATGGCAGTGTTTACGGGAATGACGAAGTCATATGGTCGTATAATGTTGAGTTTGGCACACAAAAATATCCAATTGTATTAAAGGGTGATTTTAAAACACAAAAAGAAGCTGAAGATTATCTTAATTCGGAGGATGGTAAGACCGAGCTGGCTGAACTGTATCGGGAGTTTAAAAAATCCGCTGACGAAAATGAAGCATTTTTAAACTCAACTTCAGAACGTATTGGAGAAGATTATCGGCAAGGAAGAAATATAACACCGCAGGAACTGGCAGATACTTTTGGGTTTAGAGGTGTACAGTTTGGTATTTGGCAGGATAACAAAAGTAGACAGAACCGCTTAAATGAAACTTATGACGGTTTTATGGATATGGCCAATGTTATTGGAGTATCGCCGGAAGCGATTGGTTTAGGCGGAGAGCTTGGCATTGCTTTTGGCGCACGTGGAAGCGGCAAGGCTTTAGCTCATTATGAACCAAAGGAAAACGTTATAAATTTAACTAAAATCAAAGGTGCAGGTTCATTGGCTCATGAATGGTTTCATGCTATGGATAGCTATTTTGCTAAACAATCCAGCCACAAAAGTTCTATGGCCAGCGATGTACGCACATTAGATAATATGCGTAATGAACTAAAAGCAAAATGGTTCAACTTGAAACGGTTGATTGAATCTTCCGATTTGGCTATGCGTTCAAAAAAACATGGCAAATACTGGGGGAGAATATGGGAAATGTTGGCCAGAAGTTTTGCCAGGTATGCGCAAGACAAACTTACTGAACAAAATAAACTCAACGATTTTTTAACCCGGTTCTTTGCTCCTGACGAAAACCTAAGCGAAAAATATAAAAAATTTACACCCATGCCAACAGCTAATGATATGAAATACATTACGCCGGTAATGCAGGAGTTCTTTGATGAACTAAAAGAAAAAACAGATGACAATGGTAAGCGCATATTGTATTCCCTAAGCAAAAATAATGGAGTAAATGAACGTACTTTGAGCGATAAGGAGCGTACTGCCGAGGGCGTTAAACTTGCCGATTTTACTGATAAATACAATACTGTTTTATCTGAATTTGAAAACGGCACATTAAGCAGAGACAAGCAAATAGAACTTGGCAAAACACCAGAAGCGTTGTTAATGACCGGAGTTAAACAGTTGCCTGTTGCTATAAACGGAAAACTTTTATTTAAAGCAACAGGCAAACATCATTTGACTTTTGATGAATTGAAACAAATTCCATACGCTTTGTACAATCCTGTAATGATTTTCAAATCTTCTGAACGTTCCACTAATCCACAAAACGGAATGGTGGTTTTAACACAGATAAATGATAAAAACGGTAAGCCTGTTGTTGTTGCGCTAAATATTGGCAAACAAGATAAACGGCATACTATCAATGATATATCCAGTATTCACAGTAGAAGTTATTATGGTATTATTTCATGGATAAATGATGGAAATTTGATTTACAGTAATAGAAAACGTGCGCTCGCCTTTGCGCGATTCCGACGGCTGCAATTGCCAAAGAAGGCCACCTTAGGCGAGCGAAACAGTAATACTATAATTGACAATACCGATGATGTCAAGCCGATTTTTAAAAATAATACTAAATATTCATTAACTGAGCAGAAGAATATCTTTAATAAAGGCACGGAAGAACACGCTAACTGGCAGGATTATTTAGACAACAAAGAAGTTGAAAGCGTATCCAACAACGAAGCAACCGAACATGCTGAACGCATGATTAACAAGCTGGGTGGTGTATCTGAAACTCTCGATGCCATGAATGACGGCGGATTCGTTTTGTCCGGTGATGCTGTCGGCAGCAAGATGCGTAATATCCTGATGTTATCAAATGAATGGAAAGAGAACATCAAGAACGGCTTTAAGCAATGGCCGGCAGATTTACTGGGCAATGTGGCAACGTTGCGAGGGCAGGCGTTACAGGCCTTGAAACATGGTATCAATATTGATTCGCTTGATGATATCCAACGTACAGTTGATAACATGCTTACTGACTTCAGCAAAAAAAACGGTGCAGAAAAGACTCAAGATGTCTTAAAGAAGTTTAAAGATAAACACGGCATTGACTTGCTTAATATTCCAGAATCAATTATCAATGACCGAAACGCCGTTGATGAGATGTTCCGCAACTTGCATTCCGAAACATCTAATATGATGGACAAGGCATACGAATACTGGATTAACGCTATTCTATCTGCTCCGACTACGCATATTACGAACACAATAAGCAATACTGCCAATATGGTTTACGATATTGGTGCAAAGCGTTTGGTTGCGGCGGCAATTAACTCCACCTTGTTGCATCGAAAAGATTTGCCAAAGTTCAGCGACTTTAAACGCATGTGGAAACATGCTGATATCCGCATGGCGTGGCAACGTGCCGTAGATGCGTTTAATTATGAAGCCACAACATCTACAGGTAAAATCGAAACCCGCACAGCAACGGCTATCGGCGGCAAGGCCGGGCGTATTATCCGTACACCGGGGCGTTTTTTAAGAGCCGCTGATGAACTCTGTAAGGCTTTGGTTATTCCTATGATGGCGGCAGTAGATGCCGAACAGCGTGGCTTAAAAGACGGGTTAATCGGCAAAGAACTTGAAGCATACATTTACAAACAAATCAACAACCCAAAATCAAAGAGTTTCCAGCGTGGTCTTGAAATAGCCAAAGAGGTGGCTTTTCAGGAAGAACCGGGAAAATTTGTTGAAATGATTATTTCCTTAAAGCAAAGTGATTCTGTTATTGGCAGAGCGTTAGGGTTTTTGTTCCCGTTTGTAAGAACGCCGTATAACATCATGCGTCAAACTATGCGCAAGAGTCCATTAGGGGCAATCGGACTTTTAAATGATACTATCAAAATTGTTCGTGGCAAGCGTAAGTTTGACGAAAGGTATCTTCTCAACGTGTCTGAACAAATAATTGCGTGGAGTGCTTTAATGATGTTCCTTTCAGGTCATAACGATGATGATGAACCATGGATTACTGGAACAACTGAGCCGTATGGCACTACTAAGAACAAATTTATGGAACGCAATATACCGTCTTATTCTGTTAGAATTGGCGATACATGGTATTCATATAAGCGCATTGAACCGTTTGCCGGAGCGTTGGCCGTAATGGTTGATGGTATGAGTGCAATCAATGCGGTAAACAACGGCAGAGAAGCCAAAGATGTTATTCCTGCGGCAATCAAACGTATATCAAAACAGTTGGTTGCGGATAAAACATTTTTAACCAACGTCGGCGAGGCGGTTAGATTATTGGAAGACCCTGAATATACGATACCAAATACTGCAAGTAACTTTGTGGCAAGCTGGATACCGAACATTTACCGTACTGCCGTTAATAGTTCTGAAAGCGATATGCCGAACTATAACGAAAACAACGATACGTTTATAACAAAGACTGCTAAACGTGCCGGACTGATGGAACGTGTGCCAAAGTATGACTACTTCGGCAGAACCATACCAAAGGATATCGATGAACGTTCAGCAATCTATAAATTTCTTATGCCTGTTCAACGCAAAGAAGCCAATATGGATGCCGCTGATTTGTTATTGTGGAACTACAATATTCAGAACTACGACAACGAATATTATCCCGGCTTACCGTCTAAAGCCGGCTGGGATGACGTGGATGGTTATGAAGAGCTTGTAAGAAAATCCGGAGAATTAGCTCACAAGCAAATTCTCCGTGGTATTCGGGAGCGCAAGCTGAATGTGAACAAACCAACCGAACGGGATATAAAAATCATAAAAAACATTTTTACTAAAGCAAGAAAGTTGACCAAGGAACAATATGTAAAGTAATATTGCAAACTTGGGAGACCTTACAAATGACTGATGAAAACTTAAAATATTTAATCAACAACATACAGTTTTATACTGGTAGCGGATTACCCGGCACTTCGTTAGGTAAAAACCTTGATATTTACAAGAATACCGCTACCGGTGTTTTTTATCGCAAATACAATGATGTATGGAGCAACGCCCCCGAAGATGTTTTAAATGCCGTTATGGTATATGGCATTTCCGATTACGGCATTGACGCAATATCCACCAATGCTGCCAACGCCGCTGAACAGATGAGGTTGTTCGGTAGTAGTGGCGGCATTTTTCATGCTCCCGATTTTGTGTCTGGAAGTGGTTCAAGAAGTCCGTTGTATGTTAATGTTGAAAAGAGTACTGAGGGCGTGGATGCTGTTGAGTTTATTGGATGTGAACGTGGGTTCCTTGTTTATAATGACGATGCCGACAACGCATTGCAGGCAATATTAAAATATCGTGGCAATCAGTTTATAAGCATTGACGTTCCATCGGGTTCAGTGTTATACTTTAAGACGGTTCACATTCAGCACGGGGTTAGACCGGTTTTGAAAAGCGAAAATATTACCGAACTTAATACGATGACTGAACTGACAACCAACTATGCAACGCCTACAACCCCTACGGCTATTTCTGTTTATGGCGGCAGTTATAAAGATTGCAATATGGCTTTTTTTAGCACGACCGCATTGTTGCGTTACTGTTTTTATACGACTCCAATCATGGCTAACGGGTGGAATACCTTACCGTTTGTTTATCATTTTGCCTTTCCAATTGCGGCAAGTTATACACTAATTCGTGGATATGGCGGCAACCTTGCTTGCGGTGGCGAAATGGATTGCCCGTATTGTCATGGCGTTGGTAGCGGCAAATATAACGTATATGCCTTTGAAATGGTATCAGCACAACAGGAGGTTATTCGTATTGTTAATTGTTGCGATGGGAAAAAACAAGAATTGCTTGATAGTGGCTGGGCGTTAATAAATAACCTTTAGGTGGTGATATGTTGGACGTTGAAACCAAACGATACATTGACCAATTATTAGCACGGTTAAGCAAACATGAGACCAGCATGGACAGAATGAATGTAACGGAGATTAGAAACTTCGGCAAGGCCGTGCAGGATGGACTGGCTAAGATAGATAATAATGGTGATATTTGGATAAAAACACAAAATAGGGATTGGGTTAAAATAAGTGATAACTCACCCGAATGGGAGGAATAACAAATGGCGAAAGTTAAATTTAAGTCCGTGGCTACCATGACCGTCTTTGACGGCATGACCAAACTCGACAACTACTTGTACTATGTGGTGGAAAACGGCTTACTGTATAAGGGTTCAACGCTTTACGGCAATGATAAATTAAAGCTGGGCGACAACGACAATTTTCCGGCGACCGGACGGGTGGGTATGGTCTACTACAAACCGTCAACCGGCGAGGTTCGGCGCTGGTGGGGCGGTGCTTGGGATGTTTTATGCCGCCCGATTGCAAATGCGCTTACATCTACCAGCACCAACAGTTCCGTTGCCGGAGCTAAAGCCGCTTATGATGCCGCTCAAGCCGCCCAAACCGCCGCAATAAACTCGGCTAAGAGTTACACCGATACCGAAGCGGCAAAAAAGATGCCGATTTTAGCAACCGGCAATGCCGGAATGATTACCAAAACAAACGGCGCAGGTGGCGTGGTGGGAACAAACATTGCCGCCGATGATGTTGTTACATTGGTAAAATTTGACACTAAATTTGTGGAAAAAAACCCGGTTACGAATATTGATTGGGTTAGTGGAGACGTTAGAGTATATTTTGCAAACGGAACATACGCTAACGTTGGAATGCCGGCATTTGATGTTTTGAAATCCGCCAGTTTTAACGAAAGCACCGGGATTTTAAGTTTTGTTTTTACCGATGACACCGGAAAGGACAAGACCGTAAACATTAACCTGCATTCGCTGGTGGATGTATACTATGGACAGCAGGGGCAGTATCTCGATTTGACAGCTATCAATGTGCCGGACGTATCAAACATCAAGACATACGCAGTCGGCGAATACGCTAAAGACTTGGCCGCTTATCCTGGTAAAGTTTTTAAGTGTAAGGTAGCTAACAAACCGGACGGCTCGGCGGCGCTGGGTAACACCACCAACTGGCAACCGCTGGCAGTTGTGGATGCCGGAAGCGCAAGCAATGTAACGGCAAACGCCAGTGAACGTGCGGTCTTGTACATCAAAGAATATTACCTGCTTCCGGCCAATCAATCATTACCGAGCATTGCCGCAATTGTAAAGCAACGCCCGATACAGCTAACCGTTGAGGATTATCAAATCAAAGCCACCGTGGTGTTAGGAACGCATTTGGCTGAAGCCGGGGCTGGTATCTATGTGCAGACTGTCGGCACGATTACTGCCGGAGGTACAGGCATTCCGACTGCCGGAGCGGTGGCAACGGCGATTGCGGATGCTAAATCGGCGGCGATTGCGGCGGCGGCTACAGATGCGGCAACTAAAGCCAATGCCGCACAAACGGCGGCGGCGGCTGATGCCACAAGCAAGGACGAACTGGTCTTAACCAGTGCCAAAACCTATGCCGACCAAACCGCACAGACCAAAGCCAATACCGCTTTAGCATCGGCAAAGACCTACACAGACGCACAAATTGAAGCCAATGCGTTGGAGTGGGAGACGGCGTAAATGGCAAACCTCAAAGTTAAAAAAACCTACGAATCGGCACTGCCTAACACTGCCATTGTTGAGGGTGCTATCCGTGCCACGCCGGATTCGCAACGGCTGTTTTACGAGCTTGACGGCAAGCGGATTGAAGCCAGCGACATCGTTTACTGCACTGATGATTCAGCACGGCTGGCAAACCTTGCACCGCTGGCCAACAAGCTGTATTTTGTGGTGAGCAATCAAAAGCTGTGGAGCTACGCAACCGGCAGCTGGAGTTGCCTTAATCCGGATAGCGTGCCGCTGGCCAACGTGGACGGCCTGTCGGCGGAGCTGGCTAAAAAGCAAGATTATGGTGCGAAGGCCCAAGTCGGGCGGGTATGGTACGGTGTGGCAACCGCAGATTATAAAAAGACCGCGAAAGAGATTGTAATAAAAACCGGAATCCCATTTATTAGCAGCAATGTTATGCCGCTGATACACTTTTTTGGCTACGCCTACGGCATCCAATCCCCAATTGAAATGTATATATCGTTTTATATTTATCGCGGTGCTTTTTGGTGTGGTGGCTGTACGTCTACCTGTCCATGGAAACCAACGGTAAAGCTGTTTACCTATTTAGTCGGCTCGGTTAAATATGTTGGCGTTGCGTTAATCGGCGATATCTATTTTCCGAGGTTTCAGGTGGATTTTCAGGACATTTGGTCAAATAGTCGTGATTACTCCAATAACTGGACGGTTGAGTACAACGTAAATACAAACGCCGATAGCATTGTACCAACCACGGATTTATACACCGTGCCGTATAAACCAATTGCTAATGACATCAGCGGCAATGCGGCTACTGCAACAGCACTTACAACTAACGCCGGAACTGCAACCACGCCGGTTTATTTCAGCGAAGGCAAGCCGGTTGCATGTACCTATACACTGGCTAAGTCGGTGCCGGCCAATGCCGTTTTTACCGACACTGTATATACACATCCGACCACCGCCGGTAATAAGCATATTCCGGACGGCGGGTCAAGTGGCCAGATTTTGCGGTGGAGCGCAGACGGTACAGCTGTATGGGGAGCGGACAACAACACCACATACTCTGTTGCCACCACATCGGCCAACGGCTTAATGTCAGCTACCGACAAAGTTAAATTGGACGGCATTGCTACCAACGCCAATAATTACACTCACCCGTCAAGTCATCCAATGAGTATGGTGGACGGCCTGACCGACCAGCTGGCAAGTTTTAGCGCCGCAATCTCTGGATTGGCAAATACTAAAGCAAATACCGGTCAGACTTTTTACCTCGGTACAACCGCAGTCGCTATCAACCGGTCAAGCGGTGCTTTAACCTTAGCCAATGTAAGTATTACCGGCAATGCCAATACCGCAACTGATGCAACACACTTGTATGTAACAGACGATACAAATGTGCGCACGCTTTTACCTCAAACCAACCTCAGAGGGGGAACCATTAGACCATATTTTATCCAGATACCAAGCTCGATTCCAACATCGCTTCGCAACAACTTACATTATTCTGGTACTTTCGGCATCGGGTTATCTGTTAGTCCTTATAGAAATAGTAGCGGCGGATGTAAATTTGGTATAATTTTTCCGTCTGAAGCGACTAATCAGCAATTAACAAGACCGATTTGTGTAAGAGCAGGCTACAGCGCCACCGCATGGGAAACCGCAGAAGAACTGGCGTACTATTCTGACGTGCAAAACTTACAAACACAACTTAACACGAAGCTGGCAACCGCAGATTTGGAGACGGCGCTGGAGTCTTTGCTGACGCTTAACTCCGCCGGGCAAATTGTGGCTATTGCCGGACATCAAATCTACGGTGCGCCAGCGTTGGTGTGGCAGTCGTTTACACTTAATGGCCTCATTGAGGTCAATGGCGGTGGTGGTACATTTACCCTGATGGCCAACGGCACGGACTATCAGTCGGGGAGCTACATCATCTGCTCGGTGATGCGGGCGGCTACCGCTTACGGTTGTCCGGTCTCCGGAGCTAACGGAGCAAAGTGGGTTATCCTCTTCGGCACGTCATCCAAAAGCATGGTTTACACGGGGCGAACCGGCACTAATTGCTACGACTGCACGGCGTGGTATGTGGATGACACCGGCAGTGCCGTTACTGCAACGATAATAAAAAAATCTTAACATAGGGAGTTTTTATACATGAGTTATTATTTTGCCAGTGTCGAGCATATCGAGACGCTAAAAGAGGAGATTGCGCTGTACAAGCTCAAAACGCCGCCGGGCTTTGATTGTACCGGAATGCAGACCTTGCGCCGCTGTTACAATGGTATCGGACCGGATGCGTGGAGTAACCGCTTTCGCCAGTTTACCACCAAGATTTTGCGTGCGTTTGAGCCGGAAGCGTTAATCCATGATTGGGAATACACCTTTATGCCAAAGACCTACAAGGCTTTTACGGCGGCAAATCTGCGGTTCTTAGTAAATGGCATCTTGTATAGCTATCGGGCGTGGCCGAAGTCGGAATTCCTGCGGCAGTGTGGGCGGTGTGTGGTGCTGGCGTTACTCTGCCAACTGTTCGGCTGGCGTGGATATCGGGAGGCGGTAAATGTCAAGTAACATCGAGAGATTAACGGCGGTGGAAGCCAAACTTGAGGAAAACAACAAGACCACATACCGCATTTTTGAAGCGTTATACGGCAACGGAAAGCCGGGCTTAATTGCGGACGTAAAAGAGTTGGCGTTGACCGTTAAGGCGCACCACGAATCGCACAACCAACGCAAGGTTGACTGGCAGTGGGTGATTACTGGCCTGATTGCGGTTGCGTCGGTGATGGTAGCGTGGCTTAAGGGGTAAGTTGTGTTGCATAAAATGGTTTTTTTGCAACATAAATGCAAAAAATGATTTTAATGTTTAAAAAACGGCGAGTTTTTAGCAATAAACCGCACATAATGTGCAGAAAGTGGGAAAGTATGAAATTGTTTTTGATGTTATTGGCGGTCGGCTTGGTGCTGACTGGATGCAGTCATAATGCCGTGCAGTATTCGGACGGCATCGGCTTTGAGACCGTATTGCGTCCGGACACCGGCAACTTTGGCGTTACATTCCGATATGGCAAAATTCTGTCGGCGGTGGTTCGTGAGAATGCCGAAGTGGAAATGGTCGGTGAGGGTTCGGGTGGCGGCGGCAACGATGCCACTGGCACTACTACCGCTTCGAGTTCGGGCAGTGTAAAATTAAAAGTCGGCAAGCAGATTACAGGCTATTATGTTGATGCAATAACAGCCGGAGCGAAGCCGGATGAATTGGAAGTGTATACCGAACCGGAGGCAAAGAATGAGTGAGTTAACCGAAGCAGAACTACAGCAATGCAAACAGTTTGCTGTTGCTGTTTTGACTAAAATGGACGAAGCAAACAAAATTACAGGTAATAGCAAGCTGGTATTTAAATAGTTTTTGTTCCGCCGTCAAGCCATAACGAAGTTAATATTTATATATTGTTAAAAATTAACGGTTTGACGGCGGATTTTTTTTGCACAAAAAAGGCAAGCGGCGTTTTAATGGGAAAACCGCTTGCCAGTCGAGTCAGATTTGAGCGCTTAATACGTTCAAAGACCCTAAAATCACAATCGCCTTTCGGCTTACGCCCCCACTACTGTGGGGAAGAAATGGAACTTTTGGCATTTATTTTAGCCTTTCGGCTTTTTGTATGCCCTGTTGCACTTTCGTGCGTTTCAATTCACAGGCTATCGCCTGATGACAAGAACCGAAATCCCTGTCTATTTTTACAATATCACACATATTTTGCTTGTCAAGGGCTTTTTTGGGAAAAAATGTAAAAAAAAATCCGCTATTGGGCAAAATGAGCAAAACCCAATAGCGGACAACCCAGAAGGATGCTACATATATAGCGTATCGGTCAACCCTTATCGCCGTTAATCAATACACCTTGATTAACTATGCTGCCAAGCAGCTCCGCTGTTCCGCCGGAGCGATAAAACTCTCGCATGTCCTTAGCTGGCAATATAGCTATTCGGCAAAGACACTTAATTTTTTCTGCCATTTTTTTTGCACCGACAATTCCCGGACGTTGTCCGCTTTTTTTAATGCCGTCCGCATCGGCTATTATGTAGCACATTCTTATCCGGTTTTGCTTGATAAAACTTGCCAGTTCGTCAACCATGCCGGAACAACTTGGTCTACCAATAGCATAAAAACCCAAAGCCGCACATGCCATTGTGTCGGTCGGACCCTCACATATATATATAACATCTTCTACTTCTCTGTTTGGCTTAAAAAAGCCTTGCAAACTACACGCTACTGCCCATTTTTTACCGCTTGAATTGCGTAACCGCACTCCAACGATTACGCCTTTATTGTTGTACATCGGGATTGCCAGTGCCTGATTAACCAAAGAGTACCCACACCCATATTCACTAAACACCCACTCCGGCAAACCCAGCTCATCTGCTTGAGCTTGCCGCAAATCCGCCGTAAAACTACAACGATACTGTTCCATTTGTTTTTTTACATCAAACTTTGGGAACCGTATTTTGTTAGCCATGCTATTTGTTGTGATTTGCTTGCGTTGTGGCGGCGGTAACGGTGTATCTTTAAGTTGATGCACCCAGCCGCCATTCTTCGCTTGGCGTGGCGATTCCGTTCGCATACAGATGCAAATTGCACCATCCTCGGAAACGCCACACCAGTCGGCATGATTACAGATTGGGCAAGGATTCTTTTTGCTTACTCTGATATACCGCATTTTATATCTCTCCCTCCTGTACCAGTATCACGTTTTTGCCATCAACTCGCATCATGCCGATGCCGCCCCTTGGCACGGCGTAAATGGTTTCAAGGTTATCAGACCATTTTATTTCAATCACATCGTGCTTTTTGAAAATTCCCGTTTCCGGGTTTTTGATTAACGCTTTAAATTTTATCATTTCTATTTTTCCTTGTTTTTAGGTTCTTTTGGGGCGTATTTAGCATCATTGCGTAAATGTTTTTCTATTTTCTTTAAACATAAATTGATATAATGTTTCCGTTCTTTTTCATCTTTAAATTCACCTTTCCAATCATCATCAAAATCATAGCTATACACTTCTTCAGAGTGTGCATAGGTGTCCGGCACATACAAAGCAGATAAAAATCCAAAACGCAAGTGGATAAATCCTACTCGGCAGTCTTGGTCGTAAACATCGTACTGTTCGGGATAAATTGGGCAAGTCATAACTGTTCGTAACATTTTTTTATTTCTCCCTTAAAAGTTAAATTCAGCTCGTTTATGTTCGTTCGGTTTGTAAAGCGAGTCTTCGTTCCATACAACTTTAGCGTTATCGGTGTTGTTTTTTTGTAGCCAGCTTAAAACGGTGTTGATAGCTTCGCTCAGGGTATCACATGAACGGTAACACCCCGACCAGTCGCCATATTCTTTGCCCACTATGGCATAATACGGATATTTGCTACAAATACTTTCACCAGTTGGGCGCATAATCAAAAAAATCCGGCGTGAAAGTGAAAACCTTGCTTGCATAAATTTTGTCGGGTCGGTCAAAAAGTGGCGAATACCACTTTACATTATCGCCTTGAGATTTGTGCCAAGCGGAAATTTTCATTAACGCCAAATTTGGGAAATTATGCCCGTCAACATCAACCAACGATATGTTCATTTTTCATTCTCCATTTGTTATTTTTTCATAATCTCAGCTTCGGTAATTCCGCTTATTTCCTCGAAAATCTTAAAATCGAAGTTCGGCAAAGCCAATAACTTGGCTTTTTCCTCTGCCCAATCGTCCTGCCCTTGAGCCTCAATGAATGACTTACGGAACGCCTCTTTATAACCGTAGGTTTTTAAATATCCCCCAGTGGTTTTATAAGTTGGATTCGCTTTTTTTTCGCCATCTGTCATTTTTTTTGACTCAACCCACTCAGTTAAATTAAAATAGCAAAAATTTGGAAAGTAAATTTTTGAAACATCTATGTCTGTTTTTTTATTAAACAGGCGTACTTTTGGGGTTTTGGTACAAAAGAAACCCGAACTGTTATTGCAACTATTCCAGCAACCTGTGTTCCGGCAACCTGTGTTCCAGTCGCCTGTGTTCCTGTCGCCTGTGTTCCTGGCGCCTGTGTTCCTGTCGCCTGTGTTCCTGGCGCCTGTGTTCCTGGCGCCTGTGTTCCTGTCGCCTGTGTTACATTCGCCTGTGTTACCGCCTCCAGTGTTATAGTCGCCTGTATTATAGTAGCCCGTGTTATAGTCGCCTGTATTATAGTAGCCCGTGTTATAGTCGCCTGTGTTCCATTCGCCTGTGTTACAGTTGCCAGTGTTTCGGATGGTATAGTCTTTATTGTTTAATTCTGTCTTAATTGTAATATTCATTTTTTTACTCTCCATTTGTTAAAAGTTATTCCGTTTTGGCTCAACCTAAGCCAAACGACAGCGTGAGATAAATAAAATAAAACTTTAATGTTTTTTTGCTGTCATGGCCGGAATGTTAAATTATTGTAATTTTTCCAGCCACCGCACACAAACGGCGGCGGTTTGAGCGATTTCCTGCTTTAAGTTTTCCGCATCGCCATTTTGCACCGCCGTGGCGATTTCGCCGACCTCCTCGACTAACACCGCCAGCGGATTGTCGGTAAAATCCGGGTGCTTAGCTTTGGCATTTTTGAGTTCGATTTGGATTAAACGCCACGCTTTAAATTCTGGGGGCGTATGAGAGTCTGCAAAACACTTAAAACACTCGATACTATCCTTGCTTGTGTCATATGGCACTTTAGTGCAATTGTTACAGGCTTCCGGTGGCTTCAATCCGTTATGGCTTGTAACTGGTTCGCAATTTCCGGCAACTCTAATTGTTTTATCGCTCAGCTTTTTTGCCAACTCGATTTTAGTGGTAGTTTGGGGTTTTTCCACAAAGATAACGCTTTTTTTATCTGTGCGTCCGGTACCAGCACAAGCCGGAATTTTTCCTTCATTCATCAATAACGCACAATCTTTTCCATAAAAGCAATTATCGCATCCATCTTCTTCTATCGCCACAAACTTTTTTCCCTCATATTCAAACTCGTTTTCGTTCATGGTTAGATTCCTTTCTTTTTCTTTCTTTTTCTTTCTTTAGTTTCAAATTCGCCGCAAATCGGCCGCCCCTTAATCCTCGTAAGGTGTATCTATTTCGGATATCTTCGGCAAAAGTAGCCTCCACCGGTTTCGATGCTCCATTTACAATCTTCACAAGTTACTGCTTCGTATTCCATCATGACGTCCTCTCATTTAATTTTTGCTCAAAAGCGGTTAAAAACCTCGCCAAAACATCCCTGTTAAACGGGCATCGACGATTATACTCAATCATCTCCTCCTGCGTCATCTCCCTGCCTGCCGGAATGCCACGCTCAGCATCTCCGGTTATGGTGATTTGTGGCTTCGGCGGCAAACCGCAAGCCGCCCTGCATTCGAGGTACGGGTAACGGTCATAATAGCGATTGCCGCATTTTACTTTTATTGCCAAATGCTTAAACTTTTCTTTTGCCTCGGCATCTGTCATGTTCCATTTTTGTGCCACGCAACGCAAAGTTAATAGCCATTTACTGCTCATTTTGTTACTCCCACTGGTATATATCTGCCGTTCGTGTGCCAGCACACCGGACAGCCTCCGGTGTACTTGCCCATGCCTACTGTTGCGCATAACTCGCCACGCCATCCGCATTTATTGCAATGATATATCATGCTGTCAGCTCGGTTAATCTTTTTTCCAAAGTTTCACGCCTTTGAGCGTATTCGTGCTGAATGAGCCGGAACTCTGATTCAAGCAAATCAATTTCTTCCAGCACATCAAGGCGTTGTTTTGCTTTTTCAATTTCCGTTCTCGTCTGAATCTTTCCTGTATTTTCCATACTTTTCTCCTGAAGTTTTTTATGTTCTTGGTATCTACATTGCTTACTAATAATACATCAGCTAAAAACGGCACCGATTCACACCGGGATTTTAGGTATTTGTGCAACGCTTGTTTTGATACGCCTTTCGATAGTGCGTAATCTTTCATCGTCCCTTGACGGTTGCAGAAATATTCAAGATACTGCACCGTTTCGGTGTCCAATGCCAATATCTTACCGATTGCGACTAAAACCTCTTCCCGACTGTAAAACCGTTCACTGTTCGCAGGTGTCTCTTTTTTTGTGTGGTCTATGGTATCATTATATTCCGCCATATTGGCACCCAACAACGGCAAGTCTTTAGCGTCTTTGCAGTAGTTCATCAATTCGCAAGTTTGGCATTTGTCCAACAAGGCATAATAATGTCCATAGCATTCCATGATTATTCTCCTGTTTCCAACAAAAACAACGGATTGCAGTTTAATATTTTTGCATATCTTTTTGCCACCGTGATGTTTTTTATTCCATTTTTGGCTTGACAAGCAACAGCAGAACGTGATATACCTAACTGAACTGCAATTTGAGATTTTCTCATTTTGCGACCGCTAATCATTTGTTCTAACATTGTCATTGTTATTCTCCATCGAAAAAGTTTTTAGCAACGCTTGCCAATGCTACGGCATCGGCGGCGTAAAGCGTAATTTTAGTAGTTGGAAACAATCTCTGCATGCTGGCTTGGATTGCTTTTTTACGTTCGCTTTTTTTCTTTGGCATTACCCCTATCAGCTTCTGCCATTTTTGCGGCGTAACAATTTTATGCGGTATATTCAACGCCGCCAAAATCCCTAACCATTCGCCGTAATTTTGACCAAACGTAAACGTGCTGGCTACACCTTGCTTCGGCATGCTGTGTACATGTTCCAATAAAGCTAAGCCGTTGGCGTTTTCGCTCAATAACTGCACCATGTCGGCTACTGTTTCGGGGCATTTGTCAACGGTGATTTTTTCGTTGTCCAATACCGCCACTGCGCCGTTCTTGCCGGGGTCAATTCCAATATAAATCATTGTTCTGCTCCAAATTTTTGTAAAAGTTCATATGTGTTCTGCCAATGGTTACTGCTCAATATTCTGATTGCTTCCGTAGCCTCCTGCCGTGTCAAATCCGTCTTCAAGCCGTGGTCTTTTAACAACTTTGCCTGTTTGTAACTGCAAAGATTTTCGTCAAACCGCCGAAACATCTCATTCAGTAACTGGCGTTGCTGGTGATACGGCATTTCATCCGTATTGATACCCTGCTTCTGCAATAATGCCAACTGTTTTTCGGTTAATGTTTTTCCTCTATCCCACCCTCTTTCACGTTCTGGTGTTAACTCCCAAACCGAAAACGGATTAACCTGCTGAGTTCTATAGTTCGCTCTGATTTGCAGTCGGCTTCGGCGACAGGCTTCTAATAACTTTGCCTTTTCACGTTCCTTATATGCCGCTTCCAATGCTTCTTCGGTTGGCTGTTCTATTTCCGACTCGGCAATCTTCTTTTTTGCCAATGTGATTACCTCATCGTCATATTTACCGCCCAATATATCCGCCGTACTAACCAGCTTGTGCCGTCCGGAATTGCCGACAAAGTCCACAATTAAACACTTGGGCTTTTTGCTGTCGGCGATTGCTTTTCGGCGGCTTGCCGCTGTTGGCGGACCATCTACCGTAAATGGCAATGGACGAGTTGCACGACCAATCATTTGGGCGTATAATGCACGGCTTTTTGTCGGTCTTGCCATGATTATAACCTCTACACCCGGCGAATCAAAACCCTCGGTCAATACACCGCAATTACAGACCACCTGTAATTTACCGGCATTAAAGTCCGCTAAGGTTTGCCGCCGTATCTGCTTGGGCGTTTTGGCTGACACGACTGCCGCCATACCGGATTTGTGGCGATTATAAATCTCCGTCATCCGCTCCGCATGGTCTACGCTCGAACAAAACACGATTGTCCGCTTATCCTGCATTATTTCAATGCTTGGCGAGCATACGCCGTGCAGGTTTTCTTCGTATTCCATCACCTTGGCTAATTCTGCACCGTTTAAATCACCTGCCATTGTATGTACGCCGGAAAAATCCAAACTTGATACTGAAACCATCTGTTGACTAATCGGCACTAACCAGCCGTCATTGATAGCGTCGGCGACTTCGTAATCCATCGCCACACTATCAAATACCTGCCCCAATGCCGCTTCGTCGCTTCTATCCGGCGTGGCAGTTACGCCCAACACTTTTAGGTTAGGGTTTTGCTTATAATAATCTATAAGCCGCTTGTAACTGCCGCTGGCGGCATGGTGGGCTTCGTCAATAATCAGATAGTTAAAGTCTTCCGGCTTAAACTTACTCATTCTTCCCGTGCTATCCTTACCGCCGCATGTTTGAGTCTGAATACTCGATACAACTACAGTCGGTACACCGAAAAAACCACTGGCAACACGCTCTGAACCCATTTCTACGCCGCACGGTAATCCGGTAATCTGCGTTATCTTCTCTGCCGCCTGCCGTATCAGTTCTTCACGGTGGGCAATAACCAAACTCCGCAATGGCGAGCAACGCCGGATAATCTCGGTAAAAACAATCGTTTTACCCAGTCCGGTCGGAAGCACCACCAGTGTTGAGCGGTTATTTTGCCACTCTTCAAAGACTCGCTCAACGGTCCTTGATTGATATGGTCTTAGTTGCATTTTTTCAGTTCTCCGGGAACGCAAGTCTGATACAGGTGTTTACCCATAAAACCACGCCCCTTACAGGGTTTGCACGTCTCGTTAAGCAAGCCTTGGCAGTATGGGCATACCACATAAGGCTCTGTCATTCGTAATTCTCGCTTGCAGTTACCGATAGCAAGCAATAGCATGTTTATATCTGTACCGCTGAATACCTGCAAGGCGGAATACTCTTTCAGTAATTGTTCCGCTTCGACAAAGCAGTGCAGAATTTCATTATACTTGTTACGTTCCTGCCAAACCGACAGAACTTCCGGCGGAATCTCGTTGCCAACCGCATCGGTAATTTTTGGCGGTGGTAACGGTATTGGCGGCGGCATTGGCGGACTGCTTGGCATCGGTAACGTTGCCGTGCTTACCGCTGTCTGTTTTGGCATTGGCGGCGGTACTGGCGGTCTGCTTGTTGGCACTGGCGGTTCTGGCTTTACCTGTTCCTGCATGATGCGTTGAACATGCGATTTGTTAACCTTGCAATGCTCGGATATTTCCCTTACGGTTGCAAGCGGTCTTAACTGTATGGCAGTTAAAACCGCTTTTTGCCTGTCTTCTTTTGTTCGCCGTAAGCCGTGATTAGCATTCACGGCGCAACTTTCCCATTGTGCCTGTTCCTGCGTTCCGGCTTTTATATACGCCGGAATTACATCACGACAGGCTTCCTGATAGGCAAAAAAGCGGTGGATACCGTCTACAACAAAGTTATTGGTAGAGTCGCTTATTACCGATATCGGCGGAAAATCAAAATCGGCATCCTGCAATAACTCGGAGTAGTCGTGTACCACCTGTGTATCAATGGCAACACGCTGTTGCGTGCCGCCATCAATTCGCAAACTTGATAATGGTAATTTAGTGCTGTCCATAAGCCTTGACAATTTCCTGCATTACCATATTCCATTCCGCATCGCCAAAAAATTCCTGTTGCGTGCCGGTAATCTCCGACACATGCCGCATCAGGCTAAACCAGCCGTTATTGAGTTTTTCGGGACTGTCCTTAACGGGAAACAACTCCTGCATTTTTGCCCAGCAACTATCGGCGGTTTCCGATGTCGCTTGTGGCGGTGCCGATACCGGCGGTTGGGGCGGACGTGGTGCAGGAGTAGGTGCAGACGGAGTTTTAGGTGCAGCAGCACTAAACGCCCGAAACTTTGCCCCGAACCGTGCAGTCAACTCGTTGCGGTCGGCTTTTTTGATACCGCCATCTTCATTAAGGCGGTTAAAAAACGCAACCTGATAACTCGGTTTGCCTTTGTAGGTTGACCGTTCTACCGTGATTTTGAACCGTTTATCGGCTAAATTTGCCGCATTATCCGCCAGCCAAAACGGGTCTTTTCCATCCCATCCAAAAACTTCGGTGGCGAATTTATAATTATTTTCAATCAATTCGCCATCCTTTTTTAACAAAAACAAATTGCCGATAATTGTTTCGCCGTTATCATTTTGGCATTTTATAGCGATTGCATAAGACTCGCTATCTTTAAATGTTCTCGGTTGGAAATCAACTCCAAACACTTCATGTACTCCATCAGTCATTAATGGCATAATACTTTCCCTTATTTTAAAAATTCGTTCCAAATTGTACTGTTCGGTTCATCGATGCACAACGAACCCTTAACGGTGCGTGATTTGCCCATACATGAGGGGGTTTCTGAACAATACAATGTCCGGCTTGCTCCGCCGATTGCCTTGTTGTCTTTGTTGACGGCAATGTCATAAGCTAAAAACACGCAATGGTCTACCCACTCCTTTAGCCGCAGACGGATTGACGATTTGCCGCTTGCCGGACTCTGCAATCTCGGCTCGTATCTTATCCAGTCTTCGCCTGCCGGATTCGGCACATTGCTGATGCACTCGTGAGCAATCAAGATTACGTTCCTGCCTTGCTGAACGTGTTTATCCAACAGGCTGAGAAACATGTTAAACTCCTCATACACCAGCGTATATCCCTTACCGAAGCCATAATCATCTATGGAATTGATTTGTACCGATTTGCCTTTTTCGTGCGGTATGTTATCAATCACCCAGCGGACAATCATTTGCTCCAATACAGTGGCAGAGTCAATAACAATCGTCTTGATAGACTCCCAGCCATCCGACCGCAAAGCGGTACGCAAGGCGGCGTAATCGGTAATGCCGGTTAACGGCATTACGTTGTTTTTAACATCTTCTGGTAACTGACTTGATAGCTTATCAAGCGATTGTTCGATGTCTACATATCCGACTGGCGCCGGAGCGTAACAACTTAATGTTGTCTTTCCGATACCGCCGGTACCATACAGGCAAAATTTATGCCCGATTTTACTGGCGGTTACTTTGCCAAAAGTAACCTTTCCGGTTGCTTGTGGCGGTGCGGACGGCATGGACTGCCGGAATAACGGTGGTTGACTACTCATTTTTTAAAGCCTTTCTAATTCTTGGTTTGGAGCAACCAGTTTAAAGCCCTCCGGAAGATTATCCGGTGTGGCGGTTTCATTGCGTAAGCAAAATGATTGATATTCGCAGGTGCGACAAATCAAATCCGAACAGTTGCGAATCCATGCCGCCGCAGGCTCGGAACACTTCTTTTCTGATGCTCGACACATCAGAATCAAACGGCCGATTTGCAACCGCTGTTCCCGAAAGTTTTGTAAATCTTCCGCAAAAAACGGTACTTCTTTACGAGCAAAGTAAAATTCGGGACGCTCTTTGACGTCATCATACAAACGCTGGCAATATTCTTCGGCGGTTTCAAGGTGCGTACACACGAAATAGCCTTTGGCGGTATCGCCGGATTCTCTCGGTTCGCCGTCTTTTTTAAATACTCGATTGCCGTCTGAGTCCAAAACAATCTTTTTCCCATACTCGTCAATAGTTGGGACGTTTTTGGGGGCAATTGTCGGCTTGCGGACTACATCATATAAGATGTAATCAATATGATGCCCAGCATCTTCGCAAGCGTCAACATAGGTCAAGAGCTGGTAATTCCAACGTAACCGCAACCAGTAATCACTATCGGCGGCGACGCTTTCGGATGTGGTTTTGTGTTCCAGCAGTCCTACTGATTCGCCCATGATTAAGCCGTCAATTTTTCCGGCAGATTGAAATGTGCGACTTCCCCTGATTGAGGTAACAAACTGACATTCGGGATATACTTTATTGACGTTTTCGCCGTAAAACTCATAGTATGCCTTTAACATGGCATAGAGCTTTGCGGACTCCACCTCGTCTATCGGTTCTTCGCCCGATTTTACCGTTAATGCATATTCCAACGCCGCGTCAAACGGCTCATTGACGGCATATTTTTCCATGCCACGATGCCATGCACTGCCAAAACGCAATGCGAGACTGTCGGCAGTGCTGGCTAATCCCAACTCATACCGATAATAGTGCTTACGCTGACACGCAAGCAAGGTTGCCGCTCTACTGGCGGTTAATGTTTCACTCATGATAACACCTGCATAAGTTTTGTTTCTGGAAACAACAGTTTCCTGCGTAGTCTAATTGGTGTGATTGTGCCGTCCTCCATCATGTTGTACAGAGTCCGGCGACAGATATTCAGGCGGTTACACGCCTGTTTTACCGTTAGGTAGTTCTCAACCGGTTGCTGTTCTGTCGCAAGGTCAGCAACCAGTTCGTCGATTGGATAGTTCATTGCGTCTAAAATTGGACGCAATGCGGTCAATTTGCTCATTTTTTACCTCCTCTATTTTACGATTATCAAGGTGGTGATTACTACCAACGTAATCACAAACCAAATTACCGTGCGGATTATCGCTACTTTTTGGCGGTGCTTTTGCATTGCCGCCATTTGATACTGTCCATAAACTGTCATTTTGTTTCCTCCGCTTTTTTTTCTAGCTCTTTTAAGCCAATATCAATGGCTTGTTTTTGTAAAACCGAAACGTATCTTCCGGTTTTTTGGCTTAACCCCTTAAACCTTGTCGCAAGATTTAAGTCGTCAACAATTCTCGGCTGATAAATCATTTTACCTCACTTTCTATTCATTGTTTTGTCATGCTCTTATCATTGTGTCTCTAATTTATACCATGATTACAATGATGTCAAATAGATTTTTTGTTTTTTTTCAAAAAAATATTTGATTTTATTTTTTTAGAG
>CAZEHZ010000035.1:0-20889 GCA_964512385.1 uncultured Victivallaceae bacterium
GTTCATTATTAGTAGAGAAGAGAGATTATTGCCATTTTTGTTTCAATACTTTGCCGTTTGAGGAGACTGCAAAGTTGGAAAAACATATCATGATTTCATGGATAGATTATATCTTTTTTGTGGGATCAGTAAAAAGAGGAGTAAGTGATATGGGGAAAAAACTTGGTGCTCTAATAGCTGTATTCGGCGTACCCGTAATGGCCGCCATCTTACACGCACAAGAGTCAACCGATACCGCCGCAACTACCGGGCAAATCCCGGAGCCGGCGACATTGGCTCTGCCGGTGAATGAACTTAATTCACCAAACACACGAACGTTGCGCTTTGTTCAAGACGATGCGCAAGACTACATGGTGTCTAAAATTTATACACTGAAGTATGCACAATCTAATGACATTATGCCGTTTGTTATGGGCATTGTGATGCGCTATAACATGAACTCCAGCGTAAACTGTATTGAGTATGGCGCCAATAATACTCAACTGCTTACGGTAACCTGTCCAATTCAAATGATGCCGTATGTGGATGATTTTGTGGCTAAAGTGGATCGCAATATAATGCTTGACGGCAAAGTGCCCGGCGATATTATTAAAGGTACCGGCATTACCCGTGCGGTGTATCGCCCTAAATACCGCTCCGGACAGAATTTGCTGAATGTACTGGTAAACTCAATTATCGGTGAAGGCCCCTGGAGTTCAGTTTACGCCTGGGATGCCAACTCAAACCAGATTTACTGGAAAGACAACTCGTCAAATACGGCTTATGTTTATCAGTTTTTGGGCTTTTTAGACCGGCCGGCGCCGCAGATTACCTTAAACTTTGCCTTGTATGAAGTTAGAGAAAGTACATTGCGGGACTTGGGTATTGAGTATTTAGCGTGGAAAAACGGCCCCGGTTTAGATATTTTCCAAGCCGGGTTTGATGCGTTCAGCATTACCTCCGGCGGTACGGCGGCACTTCAAGCCATGTCCGGCCCGGTGGGTGGATTTCTGTTTGCGCCGCAGTTCGACGCCAGTTTTATCCGGCTTTTACAGCAAAACGGCAAGGCGGAAATTAAAAATACCGCCTCTTTAACCGTGTCTAATTCCGATTCCATGACGTACGAAATTTATTTTAATCCGGAATTCCAAAACATTGTCAAAAGCAATAATGACCAAACCAGCGTAGGCATCAGCAAATTAGGGTTGCCGTCCGGTTATAATCAGGTATATCTGCAAATCAATCAGCCGATTGTTAATATTCATTACGGTGATCCGATGAGCGGATATCCGGCGTCGGAAGCTTTTACAATCAATAATTATGCTCCCGGTGATTACGCTAAATACAACGGAACTTTGTTTTTTGGATACAGTATCCAAACCGCTAACGTAGTTGAACGTAATAACTTAGGTACGGAAGTGGTGGAAACTAACACTTTAAGCAGTAATATGCTGATCCCGTTAAAGCAGGAATTAATTGTGGGCCAATGGAATCAGAGTCAGGAAGTTGAACAAGTTATCGGCGTGCCGTGGCTGGTGGACATTCCGGTATTGAACTATATTTTCGGCACCACTACCACCAGTACCGAAACGCTAAAAGTTTATCTTACGGTAACCGCCGAAATATTAAATACCTCTAAACCCAACGGCATGCAGGTGGGCGAATTGCTGGATATCCGCAAAGTTACTAAAGAAGCGCAGGCTTTGGCCCGGGCGGCTAATCAACCGTCGCAACCCTTCATCCCGCAGACCGACACCCCGTAGTTAGAACAGAGGAGATTTTATTATGCTTAAACATAAATTTCTGTTGACCGTTTTTTGCAGCATGGTTGCTGCCTTAAATGCCTCGGCCGCCGAAGTTCCCGGCGTACCGCGGGATTCCAACTTTAACAACACCGGCGGCTATGACCCTACAAAAATTGAAGCCAGAATGATTGTGAATGTTAAAGACGAAACTAAAGTAATCCATTTTATCCGGGATAATAACGACCCGCGAGTGGTTACCAAAACTTACGTTTTACAACATGTTGACCCGTATGAATTCCGTGATTATCTGCGGCAAATGGTTCAGTCTAAGCGAGTAGGGAATGCTACGCTTCAGCAGCAGTACCCCGGTAATACTGCTTCGGTACCGTATATTGCCACCGAAAGTTCGGTTATGCTGACTCCGGCCACGGCTCAGCCCAGCTATACTCCAACGGTTCAATTGGGCAGCAATACCGCCGTGGAGTGCTTAAAGTATGTTGATGGTACCGGCTTATTACTGGTCAGTGCTGAAGAGTATCGTTTTTATGATAACGAAAACGGGATTGGTATTGACTCGCTGGTGGCCATGCTGGATAATCCGGATTTAGGTGCTATCAGCTACGGTTCGCAAATGTTTATTTATCTGCCCAAGTTCGTGCCGGCCCGCAATCTGATGCCGCTGATCGAAAATATGGGCATGAACATAAATGACGTTACCGAATTGTGGCAGGGTACGGATATTGTGGCCTATGACCCGGACTTGAACTGGCTGATATTTGACGTATCCAACTACTCCTGTTATAATATCGCCACCATGCTGAGCAAGTATGATGTGCCGATTCCACAGGTAAGGCTGAAAATTAGTGTTTATGAAGTTACCAGTGAAAATGATGATAAGATCGGTATAGACTTTCAATCGTGGAAGAATAATGAAGGTGCTGATTTCTTCTCGGTTGGCGGGCGTTACCGCAATAATTGGCAGGCGTTATACTCCGGTAATGTAATGCCGTCTAAATCTTACGGTTCGGAACGCACCAGTTTTTATAACTTTAACCCCAAATGGAATACCAGATATATTGATTTGCTGGAAAGCCGCGGCAAGGCCAAGGTAATTCATTCCGGAGAGTTGGTGATTCGGAATAATAATCCGGCGTCGCTGGCCTGTACCACGCAGCTTATCTATGTCGATACCTCGCAACCGGTACCCGGCGCCACGGTGCCGCCTGCCGACAATGACCCGTATCGTGTCGGTCCGTATAAATTATTGTCGGACATAATCGGGCATGCAATCACCACCGGTACCGATGTCGGCGTGGGTAAAGGCAATCAGCAGATTACCACGGTATCCAGTTCTGAATTCGGATTTACCATGACGGTGAACAATGTGTCGGTAAACTTAGATGAAACCTTATTTAATGTTACTATGTCCAATACCAGTCTGCTGGGATTCCAGTCTAATGGTGCGCCGCGTATTTCCAATGGTAACTTAGTTACTCAGCAAATAAGTCTGCCGCACGGCAAAAATGCGTTTATTATCGGCGGACTGGCTAAGCAGGAACAGGTTAAGTCACAAACCGGAGTACCGTGGTTAATGGATATCCCGTATTTGGGATACTTATTTTCCACCGAATCCACATCAATTAAAAACTCTGAACTTTTGGTAGTGGCGCAATGTGAATTTGCATCGCCGGAACAAAAACCGCACTTGGTTAATGCTCAACTTACCAATCAGTCCACCAAACCGTAAGAGAGGTTCATATGAAATTGTATAACTATTTATTATGCGGAATTTTGGTTTTGTCCACCTCCGGTTGCGCTGTAATTGTAGAAGAAGATGTGCCGCCGCCGCCGGAAGTTCAGGCCGAAAATCTGGCTAACGGTATTAAATGCGGCCAAAATATTCTTACCGCTATTCAAAACAATGACTATGCGGCGATGAAGCAGAATTTAACGGAATCGCTTCAGCAGAATATGACTCCGGCGCAATTTGCGGCGGCTAATCAGCAGATGACTGAAGAGTTCGGTAAAATTGTGAGTTTTAACTATCTGGCCGATTTGGAGACCCCGGAGGTCAATAATATGGTTTGGGTGGTAACCTTTGAACGGCAAAACGATGTCAAACAGACTATCCGCCGCCAATTGCTGTTCCGGTTAGTTACCGCCAATATGAACGGAAAGACCGAAGTGTTCAGCTTTGGTTTCTTTTAGGGCATAAACCAAAAAACGGAGAATCTGTTACGGTTCTCCGTTTTTTTTTATATTACTGTTTACAGTTTCACATTTACTCCATTTTCATGCAGATACCGCTTTAAGTCGCCGATATCAATCAGGTGGAAATGAAATACCGAGGCCGCCAGTAAAACATCCGCTCCGGCCTGCGCCGCCTGCAGAAAATGCTCCATCGTTCCAGCGCCGCCGGACGCCACCACCGAGGCCGCCGGACACGCCGCATGTATGGCTTTAATTATCGGCAAATCATACCCAGTTTTGGCACCGTCGCCCGCTTTGCTGGTGGGCAGAATGGTACTTACGCCTAAATCCCGCACCCGCTTAGCCCACTCCACCGCATCGGTGCCGGTAGCGGTGCGTCCGCCGTCAATATAAACTTCATAGCCGGAGGGCAACGCCGGATTTAAATCCACATCGATCGCCACAGTAACCCGTTCCCGACCAAACTCTTTAATCATTTCCGCAATTACTTCCGGCTTACGGAAAGCGGCACTGCTGGTGGAGATTTTGTTGGCCCCGGCCGCCAATACCGCCGCCGCCGAAGAAACGTCTTTAATGCCGCCGCCAACGGTAAACGGCACACTGCAAACCGCCGCCACTTTACGCACAACATCATGCAGAGTAGCCCGATTTTCCACGGTGGCGGTAATATCCAGCAGTGCCAGTTCGTCCGCTCCGGCCGCGCAATATGCCAAAGCGCAGGCCACCGGGTCTCCGGCGTCGGCAATATCCACAAAATGCACACCTTTTACCACCCGGCCATTTTGCATATCCAGACACGGCATAATCTTTACTGATTTTTCCATACTAATCTCCTGAGGCTAAAAACTTATTAATATTGATAATTTTTTCAATGCTTTGCGTCAAATTCAGCGTAGGTTGTACTGCTAAATCGTGTTTAATTTTATTGATGTCGGGGATATAGCACCAATCTTCGCCGGGAGCGGCAGAGTTGATTTGAATCTCCTCCTTACGGCCATAAGTGCGCTGAATGGTCTGCGCCAGTTCTAACGTGGAGACCGCATGATTGGAGCCGACATTGTAAATACCGTTACCATTTATCAAGAGTTGCAGGCACCATTCCGCCCAGTCGTCGGCATCCAGATAACTGCGGAGAACCTGTCCGTTGCCGGTCATTTTTATCGGTTGCCCATGTTGAGCGGCCAGTAAGAAGTCTCCGGCGGCATAGTGAATATGGTAGTCGATAAACGGGCCGATAAAGGCAAAACAACGGGCGATTACCGACGTTACATTTGTTTTTAAAATCAATTCCTCCGCCTTGGCCTTGGCTACGCCATAAGCGGTAAATGGTTGTAAATCAGTATCTTCAGTTAGCGACTCCACGGCATAGTGTTTGCCGTAAACCGCACCGGAACTTAAATATAGCATTTTGGCGCCGCTGTGTTGGCAAAAGTCAAGCATCCGGCGGGTGGATTTAATGGTAAAGTCTTCAATTTCAGAATCTTTCGCCGGTATGGTGGCGGCATGAATTACATAGTCAAACGCACCGCCGGGCAGTTGACAGTCTAAAATACTGCCGGGAATCAGATAGCAGTTGGGCAGATAAAACCAAGGATTGGCGGCCATGAACTCCTGCGGCTTACGGCTTATTATCCAAAGTTCACATTCAATATTATTGACTAATAACCACAATAACAATGACTTACCAAAGAATCCGGTTCCGCCGGTAAGCAAAATTCGGGGCATAAAATCAGGAAACTTCATAGTTCGGTTTCACCTTCCGGCCATAAGTCGATTATCATATTATCGGCCAGTTCTTCCCGACTCAAAAATGGTGCCATATCTTCCAGCGGGCGGGACACCATGGTGCCGTCCGTCCGGCGTTTAGAGGCGGCTTTGGGCTGTAACGCTTCCAACGGGTCCAGCATTACTTCACAGAAAACGGCGTGCGGATAATTTAAGATTTGCGGGAGTAACTTGTTTAGTTGCTGATGGTTGGCTATTTTTAAATATTTGATTTGATAACACTCCGCTATGCGTTGCAAATCGGGCAAGATCACTCCGCTGGCGGGGTCTGCCCCCATAAAATGGCCGTTGGCAAACGCCTGTTGCGTTAGTTTTATGGACAAATAACCATTGTTGTTAAAAACAAAAATCTTTAACGGCAATCTTTGCGTTTGCACCGTTTGGAGTTCCTGAATATTCATCTGAATACTGCCGTCGCCGGTTACGCAGATTACCGGGCGTTCCGGAGCGGCCAGCTGAGCGCCAATCGCCGCCGGCAGGCCATAACCCATTGAGGCACAACCCACATTGGCAAACAGACGATGCGTTGGTTTTAGTTCTATCGCCTGAAAAGTACTGGTGTAAGCCGTGCCGTTCCCGGTTACCACAATGGCGTTATCCGGCATGGTGCGGCCTAAAAATTCGGCAAAAACATAACTGGAGACATAGTCGGTACGTTGCCGCATTGGAGTTGTTACGGCCGGATATTTTTTACTGACGGTGCGGCAATATTCCCGCCATTGGTCAATCTTCAGCCGGGGCAGGGGGGCGGCCAGTAAATTATTCAGCACCGTTTTGACATCGGCACAAATCGGCAAATCCACTCGAAAAGTGGTTTTATGCAGTTCGGCCGCATCCACATCCACCATAATCCGCTTGGCTTTTCTGGCGACCGCGGCAAAATTGTACCCGATAATCCGCAGATTCATGCGGGTACCCAACACAATCAGCAAATCGGCATTCTGCATAATAAAATTCGCCCCCCGATTGCCGATGATACCGGGGCGACCGCCAAAATTCGGGTGCGCCGACGGAATCAAGTCGGCACCGGATAGGGTGGTTAAAACCGGAATATCCAGTTGCTCCACTAATTGCCGCAGCTCCGCTTCCGCCTGTGCGGAATGCACGCCGCCGCCGGCAATGATTACCGGGCGTTGAGCAGTAGATAACCAATCTTTAATTTGCGTTAGTGCGGTAACCAAATTGGGCGGTTCCGGCCAAATTTCCGGCGTAAAAGCTGGTAGGCGTTCCGGATAAATTTCCGCCGCCTGAATATCCAGCGGAATATCCAGCCAAACCGGGCCGGGACGACCGGACTGTGCCAGAAACCAGGCTTTTTCCAATTCATAACGGATTTGCGATGCGTCTTTTACACAACTTGCATACTTGGTGACGGGGCGCACAATATCAATAATGTTAAGCTCCTGATCGCCTAACTGCCGTAAGGCCAATTCCGGACAGGCGGAAATCAAGGTTTCGGTTTTAACCTGCCCGGAAATTACCAGCATGGGAATGGAGTCCAACCACGCACCGGTTACTCCGGTTATGGCGTTAGTGCCGCCCGGACCGCTGGTTACGCAAATCACACCGGGCAGGTTTTTAATTCTGGCATAGCCTTCGGCGGCCATGGCTCCGGCTTGTTCATGCAACGGGCAAATGTACTGTATTCTGTGTTGTTTGCCCAACGCATTATTTAAGAACATCGCGCCGCCGCCGGTTACGGTAAACACATGCTTTACGCCCCAGTCGGCCAGTTGTTGAAAAATATATTCGGCAAGCTGCATATTTACTCCTGAATTACAGCCAGTCGGCGTGCTGTTTTTTAGCGTCCAGCAGATACTGTTGCCAGTCTTCTGCCGTATTAAGCTGTTGTGCCGTGTAAAAATCCCGATACCATTGGGTGGTGTACTGAACCGCCTCTTCCGCCGTCCAGACCGGGCGCCACTGTAAAAGCTGTTGCGCATTTTGGGCATCCAAACGTAAAATATCGGTTTCGGCAACTTGGTTGCGGCGAAATTCGGCATCGGCAAAATCATATTTAATTTGCGGCCAGAATTTGGCGGCATATTCGGCCATTTTTGCTACCGGCCAAGCGTCGCCGCTGTCCGGGCCAAAGTTCCAGGCACGGGCAAACGACTCGTGTTGAGCAAGTAATTTTTCGCCCAGCATCAGATATCCGGTCAGCGGTTCAAACACATGCTGCCACGGACGCACGGCGGCCGGATTACGCAATAAAGTTATTTTATTATCGGCGGCATTCCGCATCAAGTCCGGCATCAAGCGGTCGGCCGCCCAGTCGCCGCCGCCGATAACGTTTCCAGCCCGGCAGGTGGCTAAAAGTTTGTCATGGTTAATAAAACTGTGCCGATATGATTCGGCCACGATTTCGGCGCAGGCTTTAGAGGCGCTGTAGGGGTCGGCTCCGCCCAGCGGAGAATTTTCGGTGAACGGCAACGGTGAGCCGGTGCGATAGCATTTGTCGCTGGTGATTACCGCCACCGCCTTTACCGACGGCGTGAGCCGACAGCACTCCAGCACGTTTACCGTGCCTTGAATATTTACCGAAAATGTGGCGACGGGTTGTTCATACGAGCGTCTTACCAACGGTTGCGCCGCTAAATGGAACACGATTTCCGGGGCAAATTCATTGAAGACATTCTGCATGGCAAAACTGTCCAGCACATTGGCAATGTCGGTATCATACGGTAGTTCCAGCAGGTCAAAATTGTTCGGTTCGGTATTGGGAGACAGGGCGTAGCCCTGCACATCCGCCCCTAAATCATGCAAAATCCAAGCTAAAATTGAGCCTTTAAAACCGGTATTGCCGGTGATTAAAACCCGTCGATTCTGATAAATTCCGCCAAACATAACCTTTTTCCTTTACAACTGTTGTTCGTTACGGGGATCAAAAATATCCCGCAGTTTGTCGCCAATGGTATGCAGACTCAGCACCAGGAAAAACATGAAAAATGTGGCCGCCGCCACCTCCCACCAAATGCCGCGCCATAACCGCTCCTGCCCGTCGGAAATCATTACGCCCCAGCTGGGCGCCGTCTGCACACCTAAGCCAAGATAACTGACAATCACTTCCGTCATAATGGCATACGCAAAACGCAACGTAAAGTAAATAATAATCAAATGGGCGATATTGGGCAGAATATGCCGGACAATAATGGTAAAAGCCCCTACGCCGGAGACTTGTGCCGCCTGCACATAGCCGCAGTTACGCAACTTCATGCATTCGGCCCGCACCACCCGGCACAGCGTAACCCACCCGGTCAAGCCGATGGCCAGATACACCGCCAACATACCCGGCTCGGTATTCAAATATTTTTGCGAAAATTCAATAACGCCGGACAAATTGGCCGCTAAAAATCCCTTATTCACCAGCAGGGCAAATGACAAGATAAACAACAATGTGGGCATGGCGGCAAAAATACTGAACAAGAACACCACTAAATCATCCACCCAGCCCCCCCAATATCCGGCCACCGCACCTAAAATTACTCCTAACAGCGAGGCAATTCCGGCCGCAATAATTCCCACTTTAACCGCCGTAGCTGCCCCGGCCAGTCCACGCCAAAACACATCCCGCCCTAAATAATCAGTGCCGAACCAGTGTTCCGCCGATGGCGGCATAAAGCGGTTAGTCAAATTCTCCACCTGATATACCGGGGTAATTTGATTAACCTTGCAATATACCGCATAGCTTTCCATACCAACGGCTAACAATAAATAAAACAACAACACTATCACACAGCATAAGCCGGATTTGCTGTGGACTAATTTGCCTAAAGTGTGGCGAATAAAATTGAATTGTTGCTTTTTTTCGCTCATTGTCCGCCTTTTTGCCGTCTGGTTAAATGAATTTGCAGCAGGGCGATTTCGGCCGGAGTAACGCCGTCGATGCGAGCCGCCTGCGCCAAGGTTGTCGGCCGGATTTTATTTAGTTTGAGCCGAGCCTCATTTTTCAGTCCGGCAATTAGTTCATAATCAAAATCCGGGGTAATGCGCCACTTTTCCAGTTCACTCATTTGCTGAATAGAGGCACTTTCCCGTGCCAGATAACCGGCATAATGGGCGTTGGTGGCCAGTTGGCGATAAATACGTTTGCCTAACTCATCATCGGGCAGGTTCAAATTTTCCGGCGGGCAGAACTCGGCGGCACGTTCCAAATCTCCGGCGGCCTGCGTCAGCCATTCAAACAGGCTTTTGCCTTTTATCCGAATATTTTTCGCCTTATGCTCCGCTTGGGTCAACAATTCCTTATATTGGCAGAAATATTGATACTTACTTTCCGGCAACAACTTATGTTCATACGCCCAGTCGCTGAGCCGCAAATCGGCGTTGTCCTGCCGCAAGTGTAACCGATACTCCGCCCGGCTGGTGAATAAGCGGTAAGGTTCCGTTATCTCTTTGGTTACCAAGTCATCCAGCATAACGCCGATGTAGCTTAAATTGCGCGGCATCTCCACCGGTTCCTGCCCGGTGGCGACCCGGGCGGCGTTTAATCCGGCTACCAAGCCTTGCCCGGCGGCCTCTTCATAGCCGCTGGTACCGTTGATTTGCCCGGCGGTGAATAAGTTAAAATAGCGTTTATTCTGCTCCGTCCGATACATCTGTTCCGGCAGCACAAAATCGTACTCAATGGCATACGCATAACGGCTGATTACGGCGTGGTCGAGTCCGGCAATAGTTTTCAGCATTTGGCGTTGAATCCGTGGCGGCAAACTGGTTGAGATACCGTTAATATAATACTCATCGGTATACTCGCCTTCCGGTTCCAGATAGAGCAGATGGCGTTCATGATTGGCAAACCGCACCACTTTATCCTCAAACGACGGGCAGTAGCGAGTGCCGATGCCTTCGATTTTGCCCTGATACAGCGGGGCTTCCATCAAATTTTCCCGCACTAAGTCGGCGGTGGCTTTGGTGGTGTACACGCCATAGCACGGCATATACTTTTGTGTTGCCTGCGGCAGATAATCCGGTAACGGGAAGAAGCTGAACATTTCCGTTTCGTGGTCTGATTCCTGACGTTCCATGTTACTGAAGTCGATAGTTTTGGCCAGAATCCGCGGCGGCGTGCCGGTTTTCAGCCGTCCCAGTGTCAGCCCCAGTTGTTCCCGTAAACTTTGCGACAACAGACTGGAGGCGGCGTCTCCGGCTCGACCGCCGGAAAAATGCCGCATACCATAGTGTAACCGGCCGTTTAAAAAAGTCCCGGTGGTCAACACTACGGTTTTGCCCAGCAACTCATCCCCAAATTGATTGGTAACTCCGGCAATTTTACCGTTTTCCATTAAAAATGAGGTAACTTCGGCCTGTAAAATGTCCAAATTTTCCGCCCGTTCCAGCACCAGTTTCATGCCGCGCTGATACCATACTTTGTCGGCTTGACAACGTGGCGACCACACCGCCCGCCCTTTAGAGCGGTTTAACATGCGGAACTGGATAGCGGCGGCGTCGGCCACCAAGCCCTGTGCTCCGCCTAAAGCGTCAATTTCTCTGACCACATGGCCTTTCGCCACTCCGCCGATACACGGATTACAGCTCATCTGGGCAATATGGTCCATATTTAAAGTGATAAGTAAGGTGGCGGCACCGCATCGGCTGGCGGCGTATGCGGCTTCACAACCGGCATGACCGGCACCAACTACAATAACATCGTATTCTTTATTCATTTATTTTGTTCAGCGTTTCATTTTATATATAATTATATATAAGATACCGCCATTTAGCGTATTTTGCAACTTCAGAAGCCGATTATTGAGATTTTTTATATAAATACGGGAATGGAATTTTATATTGCGTTAAAAGAATCAGCAACGCCATTACGCCTAACGCCGCTCCGCCATAAGCGAAAATAGCACGAGTCCCGGCAAAGTAGGTAACTACCGCCCCGATTGCTCCGCCCAGCAACCACCCCACCGCCCGACTGCTGGTGGCCAAGCCAAAGAAATATCCTCGTCGAGCCGAATCGGTGGTAAGCGAGAGCCACGTTTGCATTAACGGGCTGAATCCGGCCAGAAAAAATGTAGTAACCATACGTTCGGCCACTAAAAGACTGTACGAGGAACACCAGCTTTGCGGCAGTAAAAACACAGCCGCAATTATGCTGATGATAATGCCGACTTTATGCCCCGGATAGCGATCCAACAGCCAGCCTAACGCCACGCCGCCAATCGAACCGGCGGCGGCACAGGCTCCGCCTAAAATACCGTTCCACTGCATCGCCTCGGCATTAGTGCAGTTCAGCACCATCTTCACCAGCACCGGCACAAATGGGGCATCCAGCATCTGCACACAGCCCATAAACATGGTAATCAGCAATACAAACCATACGTTGCCCAAGGCCGGAATTTTCCACTGCGGTCTAAAATCGGCTTTCGGCCGTTGCGCTTTGGGCAGCATATCCTCTTTCACCAGAAAGTGAGAAATTGCGGTGGCCAGCATCATCATTACGCCGCAAAGCAAAAAAGTTGGCGTATACCCGAACCAGCTTACACAAAAGCCGCCGGCCACCATGCCGGCCAGATTGCCGCTGAAAATAGCGGAACTCACCGCCCCTAACGCCATACCCCGCTTATTATCCGGCGTAAACGACGCCACCAGCGTCATGGCACTGGAAACGACTCCGGCAAAGGCGCCGATAAAGAAGCGTAAAATCACCAGACTTACCGGATCGGGCATAAAAGCGATTAGCGGCAAAAGCAAGCCGGAACAGAAATTTGCTCTGGTCATCATCATTTTCCGCCCGAACACGTCGGCCAGTTTTCCCCATAACGGCGAGAACAGTAAAAAGCCGAAATTACCGGCAAAAGCGAACATGGCAATGTAAAAATCACGCTTAGAAGCATCGTAAATATGATAGCCGTCTTCTAAAAAATATGGCAGAACCGGATAGGCAAAGGCAAATCCGGCCATTGCTAAAAACAGGGAACTCCAAGTCCAAAATAAATTTCTGCGCCAATTTTTCATATTGGTATTAATGTACAGCTTCAGCGCATTTTTACAAGAAATTTTATAGATTAATTTGCTTTTTGTAGATGGTGAACCGAGGACGCACCACCTCATAAAAATAATTTATGCGGTAACTGTTTCTGGTCAAAGGAATCAAATCGTACCAATACGGAATCTCTTCAAATTGGGCAATAATCTGATGTTGTTCGGTGGGCGAGGGGCGTTGATTCGTCCGGCAACGTTCATCAAACAACGTTTGATCCCATTCGAACGAGCTGTCGATATAGTAATCGGCGGCCAAGGTGTCGGCTTTGGTCTGTTCCAATTCATTGCGCAGGTCATATTTTTCGGGGTCAAGCATTAACGCCCGGTAACTTACCGGATAACGGCGCATACCGATACTGGCTCCGGCCGGAATATGTTCATTTATCCAGTTGGCGGCTGTAAGGCGGACATTTTCCCTGCAAGCGGTCTGATTATAGGCAAGCGTGAATCCAAACAGTATAAAAATCCCACTCCATACGATAAACTTGGGTGTAACAGCGGCAATTAAAATGGCACTCATCACCAACATGGGCAGCAGATAGCTTTCTGAATTGGGCTGTCCTTGACTGGTCAATAGAAAAACCGCCAGCATAAAAACTACTCCGGAGCGCAAAAACGGGCTTCGCCAAATCAGTTTAATTTGAGTAAATGCAATCAAAAGCAGTATGGAAAACACCATATTATCGGCAGTGTACTGGCAAACGGCATCCCAAACCAGTAAGGCAAACGGTTCGGTGCGGGCAATGCCGCTTTGCAGACCGCAAAAATCAAACCACCACAAATTGAAGTCTAAATACACCGCCGGAGTAACCGCAATAAAGGTAAATAAACTGACTACTGCACAAACACTTAACTGTTTGAGATACTTGAATTTATAAGGCAGAATCAAGACAAACGGCACGAGTGCCAGTAATGCTCCGGGGTATTTTGTTCCGGCCGACAGTCCAATCCCGACACCCACCCAAATAAAATCCCGCCACCGAAATTTTTGGCTTAACCGCACCGCAAAATATAAGGTAAAACTGCTCCAGAATGCCAAAACCATATCCACTTTTACCGTTTTACCGCTTAATGCCACAATCGGTAAAACGGCAAACAATACGCCGGCGGCTAAGCTGGCAGGCAGTGATTTGGTCAGCCGCCACGTGGTTAAAAAGATAAATATCGCCGTACCAATGGCATATAGCACCAGCCATATTCGCCCGGCCAAATAGAAGTTGGCAAAATTATCCGGTTGCGTTAAATATTGCTCCGGCGGCATAACTTTAAGCAGACCAAGTATTTTAGCGATACCCAGCGGAACCGCCATCTGATAAAAATAAAAGTTACCGTAGGCGTATGACTCCGGCAGAATCGTGCGGTTGGAATATAGATGAGACAATACCTTAAAGGTGTGAAATTCGTCTGGATTATAGGACCGCACGGCATCAAAATATACCGACAAACGGGCTAATTCACCATAATTTTCAATTTTATCCCGTTCCATAAATTCGGAACGTTCGCCGACACCATGCGAAATGGCATCCGCCAGTACGGAGGTCGGCACGTTGGTATAATTTTCCCCAAACGTGCTTATCAAACGTTGATTAGACGGCAACCCGATACCGATGCCCCAGAAACAACTGACGGCGGCCACCGTCGCCACCGCCAGCAACGCCAACACGAATTTACGCTGTGCCGAACTCCATTGCATGAGTTTATTCCGCTTGGGCGGCACTCAAGCCAAACCAGTAAATCGGAAATTCCGTGGCATTGGCCGCTAATTTTACCGATTTTACCGTTTTTTCCGGGTGCGGATTAGTCCAAGTCTGATACCACATGCGGTATTGGCCGCCATTGGAGTCATTCCAGCTTAAAGCATGCAACGGCGACAAGTCAAAATTCACATCACTGAGCAGGGCGCCAATATCAACGCCATACCGCACCGGCACTAGTTCGGTGGAGTTGTCGTCATAAGTAACCTGATAATTGGCAACCGTATCATTTAACTTGCCGATGGCCGAAATACTGCTGTGCAGGAAATATAACTTTTGCACTTTTTCATTTACCGGCACCTCCGGGGATTCGACCGGATGCAGCGGTGCAATGCGTGATTTTACCGTGATGGCCGCCGGCAACTGTTCACGTTCCGCCAAACGGAACTCCACGCCGCCGACTTTGGCGGACGGTAATGGCAATGTGTCCATATTATACACCATACCGGCCATAAACACATTTTCCGCCGGATTCATGGTGATGTTGGCATAGTCGGAGATATCCACCGTCCAGCCGGAGTAACTGTTTTGCGGTCTGGCCGCCTCCATTAAACCGCAGTAGATTTCCGGTGATTTTACGGCCTTTAACGGCAAATAACTGTTCCAGCTGCTGAGCGCCAGTTGCGCATACGGATGGATTTGCATAAATTGTTCCCGCACCGCAGTGGCGTTGCCGTTATAACCCGTCCAAGTGGTCTGTAAAAAGCCTTCCAGCTTGCCACGCCCGGCGGCGGCCATATCTACAATATTCTGCAAATCGTACCAGGTTGCCCCCAATAATTTGGTGTAACCTTCACCATACACCTTATCCACATCGGTAAACGGATATCCGGCGGTATAACGCCAGAAAGCGATATAGATATCTTTGGGCAGCTTGCCACGCAGAGACGCCACGTTATCCGGTTCCCCCCCGGCGCCGTTTTCCGGGCACTCTTCTTGCGTAACAATCATATCATGCCACATAATAATATCCATATTACGTTTTTTTGCATAGTCATAATAGTGCATTACGTCGTCAAAAAACAGATTTGCGCCGCCCTTGGCCACGTTTTCCGGGCGAGACGGCCACGGACTCTGCGGATGATAAACTTCATCATGCCCGATATGCAACTTTTTAGGCTGGCCGAAAGTTTCAATAACTTCATCCAAAATACTGTCCATCAAAGGATAAAGATTCGGCGCCGTCTGATTGTAGGCATATGGCGAATCCGGGTATTCGGCCAAATCTTTATGCTGACCATTGGCAAACAGCCATTCGCTGTGGCCTAAGGTTTGGAATAACGGCGTAAATTCCATAAAGTTGTCATCGGCAATCTCTTTAAGTTTGCGGACATCTTCCTTGCTCATCGCCCATTTCTGATGCAGTTCAGGAGTCGCATCCCACTTAACATACTGGCATTCTGTTACCAGATTATTGATTTTTAAGGGTGCAAACAAGTGTTCAATCATCGGCCCGGTAACTGCTATCGAGGCATTATCCAATAATAAATGGATACCCCGATAGTCATAATCCGGCCAGTCGGTAATCTTTTGTTTGGCAATACTGCCATTGTTCACCTGCATATTTAAGGTGTGCATGGCATAGAACGCTCCACGGGGAGTATGGGCATAAATATCAATATCATTATCACCAATATTGATGATATAGCTGTCTTCGGCTTTCGGCAACTGGTCATTTTTGCCGATATTCAGCACAATTTTAGCGGCATTGCCGCGCAATTCATTACCGGTGCGCAATTCAGGAAAGTTGTCTTTTAAAATTCTAACCGCCGCTTTATTCAGCCGTTTGGCGTCAAAATCGGTAATTTCTGCGGCATTTATCCTTACCGCCGCACCGGGTCTGATCAGGTAACTGCCGGAAAATTTTTCCACTTGGCGTGGAGGCGGCACATTGGAGTAATCCGGCTTCAGCGGCGTTGCCAATTTAGCCTGATGAATTTTTACGGACTGCGATTTTTTGGCTTCCGGCAACGGTTTTGCCGGTGTCAGAGCAGTCTCCTCAAACACCACTTTTACCACGCTGGTAATATCATCGCCAAATTTTACATCCCAGCGGGCGCCGATTTCAAAGCCCCGAATCGGATTATATACCGAATTTGCCCGGCGTTCAAACAGCGTCAGCTCCGGCCCCTTTTCCACGGCAACCGTCAACGTACCGTAATAGGACTTCAGCGTAATGGAGCGGATTTTGTTTACCAGTTCAATAACATCGGTACTGCTGGCCGGATTTTCCGGGATTTTACCGTTTACGGTTTGACCATCCGCCAAGACTGCAGTGTAGTAGGCACCGCTCAGCAGATAATCCGGAATCATCAGCATTTGGTAAAACATTTTGGTCGGCACGTCATTTTTCATATTAACGTGCATGGTGATAATGGCTTCATTGCCGTTGGCGGCAATCGAGAACTCTTCTAAACTGATATCATTAAATTCCGGTCCGCCGGTCTGGACGCTGATAACTTTTTTACCGTCTTCAGATTTGGTAACTTCATATTGGCAACGGTCGCGGTTGATGCGCTCGCCACGCCACGGCGGAATGACGGCGATAATATCCGACATTACCGAAACATCAACATTTTTGCCTTTAATCGCCATGCTGGTATTCCGGCTGATATCCACGGAAAGCTCATTGGCCGACATCAACACCGCAGTAGTTCCGGCGGCCAACATCATCATTACTTTTCTAAACATGGTGTTACTCTCCTTTGAAAGTTACTATTCTAATAATAAATTACTGCTGGAAAAACGGGGTTCGCAGGTTAAATTGACCATCAACTTGCGCAACGCCATTTCATCCCCCGGCGTTGGAATATGACTTAAATGCATTTCACAATTACGCAGCATTTCCAGTTTTGTCATCGCCAGTTGAGCCGCCGGATTGCTGGGCGAACAAACCGACAATGCGGTTAAGGTTTCCGCCACATCCAAACTGATGCCACGATTACGGTAAATATCCTGTTTCAATTTACCCACCGCCATAATCACCTCCGGAGACAACAACTTTAAATTGTCCGGCAGTTCCGCTAAAATCTTAATTGCGTTTAAGATACAGCAACTTGCCGCATGGAGTAACGGGGAGTTTTTACCGGTAACAATCCGGCCGTCCGGCAGTTCTAAAGCGGCGGCGCAGAAGACGTTGTCGCACCCTTTATCGGACTGTTTTTCGGCGGCGGTGCAGGCGGTGCGAGCGGGGTCTACCACTTTGCGCATATGTTCCGATACATTCATATCATCCATAAGTAATTTTATGCGATCCACCACCTGTTTATCGGCGGTTCCGCCGGCATAGTCGCACATACTGCGGAAGTAGCGGCGGATAACCTCCTGTATAGACGCTTCCCGGCAGGCGGAATCATCGGTAATGGCAAAGCCCACCCGATTCACCCCCATGTCGGTGGGGGACTGATACAGTTGTTCTGGGTCCATAATACGGGAGCAAATCCGTTTAACCACCGGAAAAATTTCCAAATCCCGATTATAATTGATGGCGGTTTCGCCATAACTGGCCAAATGGAAACTATCCACCATATTCACATCGCCCAAATCGGCAGTGGCGGCCTCATAAGCCACATTCACGGGGTGATTCAGCGGCAGATTCCACACTGGAAAGGTTTCAAATTTAGCATATCCGGCCTTTATTCCGCGCTGATAATCATGATATACCTGCGATAAACAAGTACCCATTTTGCCGGAATTTGCTCCGGGCCCGGTTACTACTACAATCGGACGGTCGGTTTCGATATAAGCGTTGGAGCCGTAGCCCTTATTGCTGACAATGGTTTCCAGTTCCGTCGGATATCCGCTGATCGGCCGGTGCAGATATACTTTAATTCCCCGTCTGCCCAAGCGGTTGATAAAACCGCGTACCGACGGCTGATTCTGGTAACGGGTTACCACTACGGCTTTTACATCCAATCCCCAGTCCCGCAGATTATCAATGGTGCGCATGGTGTCGGCGTCATAGGCGATGCCGAAGTCCGCCCGCATTTTGCGTTGTTCAATATCGCCGGCATAGATACAGATAACGATGTCGATTTGGTCTTTCAGGCGTTGTAAAAGTTTGATTTTGGTATCGGGGTCAAAGCCCGGCAACACCCGTGCGGCGTGGAAGTCGCACATCAGCTTGCCGCCAAACTCCATATAAAGTTTACCGTCAAATTTTCCTGCCCGTTCTAAGATGGCGGCAGACTGTTCGGCCAAATATTTTTCGCTGTCAAACCCGATTTTCATCACTTGAATACGTCCCTGAAGATTAATGTTTTTTATAAAAATTCTTTTTAATATATCATATAAATCTCATAAAACAAGCCGGCTCAATCGGCAATTGCCACATTTTCGGCTTCAGAAATCGTATTATTTTGCTTTATTTTCAAACTGGGCGGTGCATCCAGCGCATCTAAAATAAAACTGGCGGGACGCAGAGCCTCCGGAATCAAATCCATATTTATAGTGATTTCCTTCAGATTTCTGGTTTTCAGCGTCATAATCACGTCGGCCTTACTTTGCTGATTACTGCCGCTGAAGCACGGCGCCGAATCAAACTCACCATCCGCCGGAGCTAAACTGCTTTCAATATAGGCAAATTCATCATTTTCAGCCATTTGCAAATCAAAATAGAAGATGGTTTTGGACTCATCGGTAACTAAATTCAACGCCGGATAAAAGCGAATCGGCTGTTGATAAAAACTGTCGCTGGTAAGTTGATACGGTTCCAACTGCGTGCATTCCCATTCCGGTGAAACGTTGGGCGTTAAATGAGTATTCCCCACTAAATAGAATACCGGCATAATACGTGGTTCATAAACCTTAACCGCCTCATAAAGCTCCTGCGAAAATTCCGGACTTACCAAGCCGTCATTGGTGCCGTGCCACATAATTAACGGCGCATAGGCTAAGTTACGGGCAAAATTTACGGCGGAACGTCTGGCATACTCCCACGGGTCATCACCGCACTCCTGTTCTAACGTACTGCGAACCCAATTGTTCAGCTTGTCCGGGTGCGAGGCGTCGGCGCTTTGCCCGGCAACTCCGGCGGCAAAGACGTCTGGATATTTGGCCATCATAATACGGGTCATCATGCCGCCCATGGAGCGCCCCACCAGATAGATCCGGCTGTCATCCACCGGATAATTGAGTTTCATATAATTTACCGCATCAATAATATCATGCTGAGCTTCCAATGCGGCGCAACTGGTTTCGCCGGGGGTATTTTTACCATGCAGTTGCGGTGTAATCACCAGCCAGTTGCGCTTGGCGGCTTCGGCATGATAGCCGCTTTTTTGGCCGGTATAGCGATTGCCGCCCATGGGGTGGGCAATCACCAGCAGCGGGCGTTTTTCATTTTCCGGTAAATTATCGGGAATAAAAGCTAGCGCAGTTTGCGGCGAGTCGTCAAAACTGCTGTTAAACTGTACTTCCACCTCGGCGGCGAATATTGCCAGCCCCGTAAAAAAGACGATTGTAAAAGCAATTCGTAAAAACCAACTCATTTTTTTCCACTCCGCAGTTGTTCAATCATTTTTTTCTGATGATATAAATAGTGATAGCATAACGCCCGGTCCGTCATCATGGTAATATACTTTATGGCCAAGGTGCGTTCCGGCGTGTCGCCGCCCATCAACACGTTAAAAATGGCGGATTTAAAGCGTTTGCCGCCCGGTTTGCGCCAAACTCCCAAGCCGTTGGTCTGAGGAAAGGTTAAGCAATTTTCGGCATTCTGCTCCTGCAACGTGTGCCAGAACTTATTTACGGTACAGCCTTTAATATCGTCATTAACGTCATGAATCAAAACCAGACCACCCGGCCGGACTTTAGCGGCATACAGACTGAATAAATGTTGAATATCGGCTTTACTTTTTGCCCCGTCAATATTCAAAACATCAATAGATTTATCATCAAAATCGCTTGCCGACTCCGTCAAATCCCGGCGTAAAATGGTGGAGAATCCACTGTATTCCTTTTGATTATAGGCTAAAATACGCTGATACATATTGTTTAATGCCGGTTGTTGCTCATCACGTTCACTCCGCCAGGAGCCGACGGCGGTACACGAGGTGGACAACCCATGCTGTTTCACCGCCTGACAAAACACAAAGTAAGAGTTACCGTTCAAAGTGCCTAATTCAACAATTTTTTTCGGCTGCAGTTCATTGGTTAAAATTTCCGCAAAGCCGAAATGCCCTTGCCAACTCTGATCATTCAGGTCAAAAAACTCCACCTGATAAGCGCAATATTCCAACAATTTGCTACTGAAATTAAATGCCATAAAAAATCCTCTATTTTGTTGAACTTAACGTTACGCTAACTCCGGCCGGCAACAGTCTGCCGCAGCTGTCTGCCACCGTCATTTCATGACTTGTTAGCTCGCCTTTACCAAAAACATCAGTCATCATATTGCCCATAACCACGGCCGAGAAGCCCGGCGAGTG